>JAQICX010000103.1 GCA_027858345.1 Kiritimatiellia bacterium
AACTCATTGCAGTGACACTCAAGGCGAAGCTGCAGAGAGGCTTTTGCAACTAAAAATAAAATTGCAAGAGCAATGTAGCGAAGCGAAATGGCCTATAAGATGCGTGATATTGCATTACATATTTATAAAATGAATAAGTTTTTTATATTAAGTCATCTGCAATCTTTTTTGTCAGAAATGCCTAAAAACCTTGCAGATACATGTTAATTATATTTTATAAAACATTATCAATATACATTTTATGAATTAAACAGGATGCCCTACATATAGTCGGGGAATAATTATTATATTTTCCTTGCCTAGCATCATTGATTATATGAACATCAACGACACTTGACTTTGTGTCAACATCGTTGGTTAACCTTTAACCATGTATTACGATAACACCGTATACTGAGGTATATTATGCGAATAATAAATTACACGACCCGAGAAACATCGTGGTTGCCAAAACTATCGTGCAAGACCCGTGAAGAGGTCTTTCATGTTATGCTGGAAAAGCTTTGTCCAGATGAACTTTATGAAACTAATCCTAAACTATCACACGAAATGATTTTAGAAACACTCATTGAACGTGAAAAACAGAATACAACAGTCGTCGGCAAAGGGATTGCGTTCCCGCATGCACGACTGGAACATCTGTCTCAAGCAACTTTTGCCGTTGCAACACTGGCTAAACCCGTAATGTTCGAAGAGTTTCCTGTAGAAATCGTCTGCCTTATACTAGTCCCAATCTCCGATCCGACAACATCTCTTAAAATTATGGCGCAGCTCTCAAGATTATTAATGAAAACTGGCGTTCGAGAAAAAGTTATGTCGATGGAAACACCTAACGGTCTACGTGATGTTTTTGCACATCATAACCCTCAAATTGATAAACCTATCATTGCCAGAGATATCATGCGTCCACCAAGACACTACGTGAAAAAAGAGACCTCTGTCCCGACGTGTTCTCACATGATGAGTGTCTCTCACCTTCAGGCGGTACCGGTTCTCGATGATCATAGAAAGGTTATTGGTCAGATAACTGTTGAAGGTCTCTTCCGTTATGGTTTGCCGGAATTTTTCTCGAACCTTAAAAGTGTGTCATTCATTGCTGAATTTGACCCTTTTGAAAAATATTTTAGTGATGAGCGAAATATCACAGTTGGAGATATGATGGAGAATAATGCAAGAACAGTTCCAAAAGATTATACAATTATGGAAATTGTTTTTGATCTGGCTATAAAATCCTATATAAAGCTTTATGTCGTAGATGACAATGGTTGCTGGATTGGAACAATCGATAAAAGTCTCGTTTTAGACAACGTGATTAACTACTAACCTTTTGGAGTTTTTATGCTATTACCTATTATTATATTTCTTGTGGTATATTTTTTTATTGCCACCGAACTTATCGACAAAACCATTGCAGCAGTAATTGGTGCCGGGCTTATGATTGGCTTCCACTTCATTGGTTACGAAGAAGCTTTACAGGCCATAGACATGAACGTGTTATTTCTGCTTATCGGCATGATGATTGTTGTCAGTATACTGACAGAAACCGGCGTTTTCGAATGGCTTGCAATCAAATTAGCTCAGCTTGCCAAAGGAAATGGTCTTCTTTTGGCCATTTTATTCATGATACTAACAGCTGTTTTATCTGCATTTCTGGATAATGTAACAACCGTTATTCTTATGGCTCCTATTACAATATTGCTCTGCCAATTATTGGAGATTCCTGCGGTGCCAATTCTTATAATGGAAGCAATATTCTCTAATATCGGAGGTACCGCAACACTAGTTGGCGACCCTCCTAATATTTTAATTGGTTCTCAAACCCGCCTCTCTTTTAATGATTTCCTGATAAACCTAAGTCCTCCTGTCATAGTGATGCTTATCATTCTACTCGGTGTTATGTCTCTATTATTGCACAAATCAATCAGAACAACTGCTCAGACTCGCAAA
The DNA here is from genome assembly GCA_027858345.1 of Kiritimatiellia bacterium. Taxonomy (GTDB): domain Bacteria; phylum Verrucomicrobiota; class Kiritimatiellia; order JAQICX01; family JAQICX01; genus JAQICX01. The sequence goes on from JAQICX010000103.1 coordinate 1,948, forward strand.
CGTATTGAGCAATCCAGACCAGAGAGAGCCATACTACAACCCCTTATTCTAAAAAAAGCACTAATTGTTTTTGGATGTATACTAACCGGATTTTTTGCAGGTCGTGCATTAGATATAGAGCCTGGTATTATTGCTTTAGCAGGAGCTATGGTTATGGTTTTAGTCTGCAAAAAAGACCTTCACTACTCATTGAGAAGCGTAGAATGGAATACAATCCTTTTCTTTGCCGGACTATTTATGATGATAGCAACACTTGAGCACCACGACGTTTTTAAAGCTATGGGAGAATTTATTCTGAATATCTGCAATGGAAATCTTATGGCTACGGTGTTGACCATTCTTTGGTTTAGCGCATTTGCTTCAGCTATTGTTGATAACATTCCTCTTGTTATGGCAATGATTCCGTTGGTTACAGGTATTATTCCTATATTTGCAACCCAAATGGGAATCAGCGATCCTGCTTTGATTCATTCTCAAATTGCCGAGCCTCTGCTTTGGGCATTGGCACTGGGTGCATGTCTTGGAGGAAACGGAACTTTAGTCGGAGCCTCTGCAAATATAGTTATTTCTCAAGTTGCAAACCGAAATAATTGTAAAATCAGTTTCTTCTCATTCACAAAGTATGGATTCCCTTTCATGCTTGTTAGTCTTATTATTGCACATATTTATCTATATTTAAAATACTTTATGTAAGATTTTGGTGCTTCGCAGATTAAAAGTATTAAGAAAAAGAAGAATTTTAGCCACCATGCGTCGCTCTGTGAGCTATGCATGGCAGGCGGAGAGCACAACTGTGTCCTGCATAGCGAAGCTGGCATAAATCATAATAGAGCGAAGCGACTTCCTAACCTCGTAGAGAACCATTTACTATTTACTATCAACTATAAACTATTTGAAAGAATGGCTTTCCAAAAATGAACATCAAAAAAGCTATCCAACCGAAAAATTAAGGATAATCTTAAACTGAGTTCATTATGCTTGAAAATCTTTTTAGAAACGTTTATAATTGCCGGCTGTGGATATAAATTTAACCGGAGGTTTGTGATTTTATGGGATTTTTGTTTAAAAATAAACGTTATTGGATTTTTGCTTTAGTTTTGGTGTGTTGTAACGTTTTTGCTTCCGGTGGAGGCGAAGATATTGAATTATCAATGACGCATAAAATGATGTATTTGGCTATTCAGCTTGGTATCATTTTGATTATGGCCAAGCTTTTTGGTCTGCTATTTGAGAAGTTAAAGCTTCCTGGAGTTTTGGGGGAGCTTGTGGCGGGGATTATTATAGGCCCCTACATGTTAGGTCACTTTCCTCTAGCCTTTTTAGGCTTTCCTCATGGCATTTTCCCTCTTGTACATGGTGGTGGTTTTCCGGTCAGTCAAGAATTATATGGTATTTGTACCGTTGCATCAATAATACTACTTTTTATGGTTGGTCTTGAGACTGATATAAAAATGTTTATTAAATATTCATTGACAGGTGGATGTGTTGGCCTGTTTGGAGTTATCGGCAGTTTTGTTGTTGGTGATTTAATTGGTGTATTACTACTTCCTGCAATGATGGGGATTGAGTGTTCTTTTTTGTCGGCACCTGCAATCTTTTTAGGGGTGATATCTACGGCGACATCGGTTGGCATAACGGCTCGAGTGTTGTCCGAAAAACGCAAAATTGATTCACCGGAGGGCACGACAATTCTTGCAGGAGCTGTTTTTGATGATGTTCTTGGCATAATAATGCTTGCAATTGGACTGGGTATCATTTCTGCTTCAGGAGGTGAAGGAGGAATAAATTGGGGGCATATTGGAGTTATTGCACTCAAGGCAATTGGCATTTGGCTTGGAGCAACAATTATTGGTGTCTTAGCATCTCATAGAATCAGCTTTCTACTGAAACTTTTTAAATCAAGGACATCTATTGCCATAATGGCTCTGGCGGCTGCATTAATTCTATCAGGACTTTTTGAAGAGGCCAATCTTGCAATGATCATTGGGGCTTATGTTATGGGGCTTGCACTCTCCGGGACAGATATTAACAACGTCATCAGAGAAAAACTTAATCCAATATATGAGCTTATGGTACCTGTCTTTTTTGCCGTTATGGGAATGCTGGTTAATGTTGGCGATATGTTGTCTCCCAAAGTTTTTGTTTTTGGTATGATCTACACAATAACGGCAATACTTGCCAAAGTGATTGGCTGCGGTCTTCCAACATACTTTTTTAAGTTTAACACGCTAGGTGCACTAAGGGTTGGGGTTGGCATGCTTCCACGTGGTGAAGTTGCTCTGATTGTTGCAGGCATTGGTCTCGCAAGTGGTCACCTATCATCTGAGATATTTGGGGTTGGAATAATGATGACACTCCTAACAACAATAATTGCTCCACCAGTATTGGTTGGGCTTTTCAAGTCTCCTAAGAGTGGAATGAGAATTCCGCAGGAAAACGAGACAATTGAACCGCTTATCTTTGAATTTCCATCCAGACAAACTGCAGATATGGTTGTTGAAATCATTATCAGGGCCTTTGAAAGAGAAGGTTTCTTTGTGCATCTTATTGATAGAGATGCGGGGATATATCAGCTAAGAAAAGATAAAGTTATTTTTGCATGTAGGCAAAAGCAGACGGATGTTATCTTTGATTGTTCTAAGGAAGAAGCTCTGCTTATAAACACCTGCATGCTTGAAGTTGTTGCCGAATTTGAACGCATGATGCAGGACTTGAAAAAACCTCTTGATATGATTAAGATTGGCAAGCAGGTCAGTATTGTTGAAAACAAAAAAGGTGCTAAAAATGAAGGGCTTGGCAAATATGTCAGCCAGGATCTTCTCATATTGGAACTTAAAGGCAACACAAAAGAAGAAGTGCTTGAAGAGCTACTTCAACTTGTAAAATCAAAAGGATTAATAAGAAACTTTGATGAAGCATCAAAGGCTGTATGGGAACGTGAGAAGAGCATGTCAACCGGAATGCAGTATGGCGTTGCAATTCCTCATGGCAGAACAGATGCTGTTGACAGAATCATCTGTGCAATTGGTCTTAAACCAGATGGCATTGACTTTGAATCAATTGATGGTCAACCATCAAGAATTTTTGTACTAACCCTATCCCCGGCAACAGGCGGAACACCATATATGCAGTTTATGGCAATGATTAGTCAGATGATGGATAAAAAGGGTAGAGAACAAATTCTTGCAGCAAAGAACACAAAAGAGCTTTATCAAATTCTTAAGGGTGATAGCGAAACATCTCAACCATCAACACTGCAGCAGATTATTACAGACAAGATTGGCAAACGTAGAAAAGGTGGCTTGAAAATGAAAGACATCACATCGCCAAAACTAATCAAATGCAATCTCAAGGCAGAAAACAAAACAGATGCGATCCATGAACTTCTGGCTCTTATTGCCAAGACAGGCAAAATTGACAATCCGGAAAAAGTCAGCAAGGCTGTTCTGGAACGCGAAGATCAAATGTCCACGGCAATCTTTAAGAATGCAGCAATCCCACATGCAAGAACAACATTTGTTGATGAAAAGATTTGTGCAATTGGTATGAAACGTGGTGGCATTGATTTTGGAGAAGATCATAAAGTTGAAGTAGTTGCCCTGATACTCACACCATTAGACCAGCCAATGCACATGCAGCTTATTGCCGGAGTAACATCAAAGCTTTCTGAGCATAATATTCAAAAATTAATTAAGGCTAAAACTCCTGAAAAAATGTACAAGGTTATTTGTTCGTAATAAAGTAAGAAGTGATAGGTGGGAAGTAATAAGTTAAGAAGTGATAGGTGGGAAGTAATAAGTTAAGAGAGGCTTACGCCAACACGGATCCAACAGATCACTTATAATTTGTTTTAGTCCAGAGTCGTTAGTCCTAAGTCGTAATTAATGGAAACAGCTCAACTAGCGATGAGAAAAGGCTCACGTAGCACATAATACAGTACACTTTTGTCAATCAAGATGGAAATGTCCAAGTTTTTCAGTGGTGATGAAACAGATTAAAACTACAATTAACTTAGATCAAACGACTTAACCATAAATTACGCTTTGCGCATTTTACCTTGGGAAGCCATTTTGGCAAAAATGGCTTTCCAAACTCAATATAAAAATCAAGGTGAAGGATAAGATCATGGAAAAGATCAGACTTGGCATAAGCACATGTTTAACAGGTGCAAAGGTTCGCTATGATGGACAGCACAAACGCGACTCATTTTTAATGGATATATTATCTCCATTTGTCGATTACATAACAGTATGCCCTGAATACGAGTGTGGTCTTTCAATTCCACGAGAGGCAATGCGACTTGTTGGAGACGTCGAAGCTCCAAAACTGCTGACAATCAAAACAAAGACAGACATCACCCCACAAATGACTGAATGGGCTAAAGAGAGGCTAGATAGCTTAGAAGACCTTAATCTTTGCGGATATGTCTTTAAAAGCAAATCTCCAAGCTCGGGGTTATATCGTGTTAAAGTTTATAACGACAAAAGTTTAACATCCTCAGATGGACAAGGGATTTTTGCAAAAATGTTTGTCGAACGTTTCCCGTTTCTTCCTGTTGAAGAAGAGGGTCGCCTACATGATCCATATTTACGAGAAGCATTTCTTGACAAAATCATAGCTTACAGCAAATGGATGAAAATCATGGAAAATCCAAAATTTTCAGTCATGACAGACTTTCATGCAGATATAAAATATACCCTTATGGCACATAATCCACAAGCCACAGGTCGATTAGGTCAACACCTATCAGGTGGAACCAAAGACCTGCTCGAGATATCCAAAAAATATCTACCAGAGCTAATGCAGGCACTAAGCATTCCGACCACCACAAAAAAACATACAAATGTTTTAGACCACCTAAGCGGTTATCTTAAAGAACTAATTTCATCAGACGAAAAGCGCGAGCTGCATTCTCTTATTGAAGAGTATCATGATGGATTGTATCCTCTTCTTGCTCCTATTGTTCTTATAAGGCACTATGCAAGACTGCATAACATTGAGTATTTACTAAGGCAGACTTATATAAACCCTGATCCTATAAAAGCACACTGCTCTATCGTGTAAAAAAAGTATTAAGTACAACGTGCTAAGTGCTAAGTAAGTTGTTTTCACAAAAGACATAATTTTTTTACTGGAAAAAGCTGGTGATGACATTGCCAAACTTGACACCAAAACTTTTAGCTGATTTTTGTGTAACAGGAGTACCTAATGCGTTTGCATATGGAAATTCTATAGTCGTTGCTAGTTTCACATTTGGTAAGTTATTAGTAGCCCAGCTTGAACCAGTCTGATACTTCACGCCGGCTCCAACATTCCACGACTCTCCAAAAGGCAGATATCCTCGTGCCTCAAAAGGCAATATAGTATAAGTCTTTTCAAGCATTCTACCTATTTCCATTTGGGCTTCGGCAATTTTGGGAGATTCAGAGCCTACAAAATAGATATGTTCATTCTGGTATCCAGCCATATAAAGACAGTGGAAATCAATGTAACCAATAAATCTTTCAGCACCCAGCTCATTGATTCTTTTTTTAAGCGCAATAATAGATGGATAAATGGAATTATCTTCAAAATCTCTATTGTGGTCATGAGGAGCTCGAGATTTTCCCTGATCACCATCTTCAACACCATCTTTGTCAAGAAATGGAACAATAAAAAATGCATGGTCTTGCAAGTAGCTTGAATTCTTTAAAATACTTTCTATAACACCTTCAAGCACATATGAAGCCATCATTTCACAACAATGACTACGTGCAGTCAAAACAATTACATCGCTATTATATATGTCACCAAGAGTAATTAAGTCAATAGAGCGACCTTTTTTTGTTTTACCAAGTTCTAAATGTTTAAACAGTGGATTATGAATATTGGCATCAATAAATTCTTTAAGGTGACTTTCCTGATATGGCATTGCAAAAGAAAATCTTACGCTCTCTTCATCTCCTGTGAAATCATACATAAAACCATTTAGAATATGCTTGTTATCTCCAAGCCAGTTCCATGTTCTGCCTTTATCCAGACTGACAGCTGGACCTCGAACTCCAATTGCAGGCGATTTGGTGAAGGAAAAGTTATGCTCACCTTTTGATGGTTGAAGCACCTCGAAATACCAATAGAACCAATCAATTGTGGTAGTTCTCAGATCTTGATGAAGATATATGTTATTATCCTTAATCTCATCAACTATAATATTTCCACCTGGAAAATCAGCTGTTATTTTCATTTTTGGTTACCTCTCGCCACAACAATTAACCCAAGTACGGGCGACATGCATGTCGCCCCTACAGACCACCTATCTTTGTTTCCCACATGGTCGATATCCACGTTCGTATAAAGCACCTATTCGCATTGGCAAGCCTTTGCCTAAATCACAAATTGTTTCAACTTCGAGTTGGCTGGATAAGGCCATTACAAGCATTGCACAGGCCTTTGCATCTTCCTCTGCATTGTGATGACTGAATTTAAAGCCAATAAGATCAGCAAGTTGGTTTAGTTTGTGCGAACGCAGATGACTCCAGACAATACGAGTCATAACTAATGTACAGTAATAATCTGTTTCAGGATAAGGACAATCAAGGTGATCAAGAATATATCTCAGCACACTCATGTCAAAAGAGGCATTGTGTGCAACTAAAGGTCCTTTTATGATGCTTTGCATCTCGGGCCAATACTCCTCAAAACTTGGAGCATTTTCAACGTCTGAAGGTCGAATACCATGAATTGCAATGTTTTGATAATCAAAATAGTTGGGCGTGGGTTTAATCAGCTGGTGAGTTGTTTTGACAATCTTTCCATCTTCCACAATTGCCATACCAACAGAACATATTGATGTTCTTTTGGCATTGGCAGTTTCAAAATCTAATGCTGTAAAATTCATGTCTTCCCTTTCAAAGTTCACAGTGTACAGTACACAGTTAATAGTATTTTCTAACGTTCATTTTACGCTAATCATTAAATCGTTTTTTGCCACATTACGGTACTAGCAAATCCGTTACTTAATTCCGCTGGCGAAAGCCAGCTTCTTAACCTGCTGGCTTCGCCAGCACTATTATCCCAACAATTTGATAACAGCTTTGCAGTTTTCTGTGATTTTATCCCACTCGCCATTGGCAATCATATCCTGTTTCGCAAGCCATGTTCCACCAGCTGCAATAATTTCAGGAACAGCAAGGTATTCTTGAACGTTGTCAATTGTAACCCCACCTGTTGGCATAAACTTAACACCCAAGTGCTTGTATGGTGCAGAAATGTTTTTAAGCATTGGCACGCCTCCAGCAGCACCAGCAGGGAAAAATTTAAGAAAGGTCAAGCCCATAGATGTTGCCATCTCAATATCACTAGGTGTCATAACACCAGGAGCAAATGGCAGACCAATTTTCTGAGCTGCTGAAATAACAGTTGGATTACATCCAGGAGCAACTGCAAATTTTGCACCGCATTCATATGCACGTTTTGCATTTTCTGGAGAAAGAACAGTACCTGCACCAACATAAAGTTGAGGACGTTCTTTTGATAGCAGGTTTATAACATCTGCTGCCGCTGCTGTTCTAAATGTTATTTCTGCTGCTGGGATTCCGCCATCTAACAAAGCATCTGCCAATGGGATTGCATCTTCAATGGAGTCAATTGCAATTACGGGCACAACTTTTACTTCTGCAAGTATTTCACATACGTCTGACATTTTTTTCCTGTTTCTATGTTTTATATATTGACAATAAATACTGATATGATATATTTCACGCAGTTTTTAGGGGCGATTAGCTCAGTTGGTTAGAGCACTACCTTGACATGGTAGGGGTCACAGATTCGAATTCTGTATCGCCCACCATCCTAAGACTTCTTATTTCCAGAGTAATGTATCAAAAACATTTATACGATTCAATTAATTAATCTCTCATTTTGTATGTTCTTGATTTTTCGGTTAGTTCATTTTTTTTCTCTTAGCCACGGATGAACACGGATTTTCACGGATAAATATATTTATGTAATGTTTTGATAATTAATCATATACACAACTTGGTCGATATTTTAAACCTGATTAAAATTATTTTATAAAAATATGTCATACTGTTGCATTGCAATAGCAAATTGTAAAAACAAACAGAGAGTACTTGTTTGTAATCACTTACAAAAAAACATCCGTGCTTATCCGTGTCGATCTGTGGCTGATTAAAAGAGTATAGCCATTTAACCGAGAATCTAAGGGCATGTTACTTTAATTCATTGATCCTGATAGAAAACTCTTGTTCTTATGACCTTATCATGTCATAATCCCCCGCAATCAAGAATTTAGGAGCAATTTATTATGACAATGTTCAAAAAGCGAACAACAGTTTTTCACGAACAGATAACGCAAAAAACGATCAGACTAAGAACATTTGAGAAGTCAGAAACCATGACAGAACTTATGGATACCGCAACAGAAAATCAACACTTAGGTATCTTGAAAGACATTATGTTCGATATTAGAGAAGAGAACTCTGGTGTTGATTTAGAGACAATTGCAGATAAGCTTCACAGAATCTAATTATTTAGGGCATCCTGTTCAATTCATAAACTGCTTATTAGTAAAGTGTTAAACCATAGCAAACATGCTAAAAGTGCAAGGCTTTCAGCTACTTTTGCCTAAAACCCGTGCAGATGACTTAATATTAAAATTCTATTCATTTTATGAACCTGTAATGCGATAACACCTAACCTTTTGCTATGCAACACTGTACCTTTAGCGAGCTAAAGGCGAAAGTGTCTTATA
>JAQICX010000149.1 GCA_027858345.1 Kiritimatiellia bacterium
AAATTACTTTTAACACCTTTGAATTTTGAAGGAAAAGAACCGTATGTTGTGCAGCCAGGAGACTCTCTTGATAGAATTGCAAAAAAGTTTGGAACAACTGTTGATTTACTTCAGAATAGTAATATGGTATCAAATCCAAATAGAATTCAAGTAGGAGATAGATATAAAATTTTTAAAGGTACATTTGAAATTAAGGTAAATAAGAATAGTAGAGAACTTTATCTATTTGTAAATGGAGAATTCTTTAAAAAATATACTATTACTATTGGTAAATTTGATAAAACACCATCCGGATCTTTTAAAATTTATGATAAACAAAAATTTCCTGTTTGGTGGCATCCTGATGGCAGACAAATTCCATATGGAGATCCAGAAAATATTTTAGGTACTCGCTGGATGGCAATAAAAGCCACAGGCGAAACTCTTAATGTGAGTGGATACGGCATTCATGGGTCTGCTGATGGCAGCGAAATGGGAAAAGCTGAAAGTGCAGGCTGCATAAGAATGAAAAATAAAGATGTGGAAGAATTGTATATGATTGTTCCAAACGGTGTTGAAGTAACTATTTTGGAAAAATGAAAATAGAATAGCTTTTTTATTACTAACAAAAAACTAATAATAATTAATTTGATTATATTAAATATTTTTCTTAAAATTGGTGAAAATAATTAAAAGTGTGTGGTGCATTTTATTTAATTAAGTAGGATCTTTCGAGTTTTCTGTGGGTAAGCTGTATTATTAATATATGTTTATGATATTTAATTTTAATAGTTGCTTTAATCTCGAAGAGATGACAGAGTATTAGTCCCGCAAAGCGGGGTTTTAACCTAAGGTTACTAATATTGCTAACAACTGAACCCTGTAATGGAGACACTTCAGAAATGTGTCATCCTTACAGGATTCTATGTTTGTGTTTTAGGTAACCCCGGATTAACATCCGGGGCTATACTATGTCGCCCCTTTGGGGCTTGTACCCATTAAAAACACGAAAGAACCATTAAGTAATTATAATGTCTAAAAGAGGTAAAAATGAAAAAAATTATATTATTGTTGGTTGGAATAGTAGTTCCAATGATTTCGTTTGGTACTGTATTAGTTGATAGTGATTTTGAAGATGGAACTATGGGAAAATGGGTTCCAAAAATGTCTAATGAATGCTGGGTGATTGACTCTAGTACTACATTACAAGGTTCTAAAAATTTGCGAGCTGTTGATTTAGGTATTGCAGATAGTATTTACGCATATACAAATGTTACATTTGATTTATCTAATTATAATTATGAATGGAAATTCATGATGAATTCAGTTGAACCAACATCCGGTAATAAATATTGGTTTTGGCTTGCAACCGATAAAGATGATTTTAATGCATCTGATATAAAGGGTTATCTTGTTGGTGTACAATATGATGAGGAGAATGATAATCTTTCTGTTTGGAAAGTTAATGAGACATCAGATGTAACAAAAATCATTGAATCAGATTTTGATGTTGGAGGATCGTCATTTTCCGTAAAAGTTACTAGAAGTTCTAATGGTTTTTGGACCTTATATTATAAGGCAGATAACTCTTTTGATAGCATGATATCTGTAGGAACAGCAACGGATACATCATTTACATCTCTTACAACAGCAGGTCCATCTTTTACTTTCTCTGCTGGTAATAGTGGGGAGTTTCAATTTGATGCATGTACAATTAGCAGAGAAGCAGGAGGAGGAATTGCTCCTCCTGATGTTTCAAGTTCTTCAGGAACAAATGTTTCTGTATATGTTAATGAAGAAATTTCTTTTGATATTACAGCAGATAGTGCAGCAATTTTTGGTGGACTATTTTCTACAAATAAACCAAGTGGATCTACATTTGCAGAACAGACTGGTAATTTTTCTCTTTCAACGACATTCAGTTGGATTCCTGATACTCTAGGTTCATATTCCGCTGTATTTACATCAACAAATGAAACTGGCGCAACAGACTTGATTGTTAATATTGAAGTAACAGAAATACCAATAATAGATTTATGGATTAATGAACTGCATTATGATAATGATAGTACGGACGTAAATGAAGGTGTTGAAATTGCAGGAAAAGCAGGTATAGATTTAAGTAATTATACTATATATGCATATAATGGTAGCGGTGGTGGTGTTTATGATACAGAGGCTTTAACAGGTGCAATACCAAATGAAGGAGTAGCAGGATATGGTGCTGTTTGGTTTGCTATTGCTGGTCTTCAAAATGGACCAGATGGACTTGCTTTGGTAAAAAATGATCCTGAAGAAGTTTTGTTTTTTATAAGTTATGAAGGTTCTTTTGATGCAACAGACGGACCTGCAGATGGTATGACTTCTGTTGATATTGGTGTTGAAGAAACAGGATCAACACTTACAACAGAATCTCTACAACTAAAAGGTTCAGGAACATATTATCAAGATTTTACCTGGAGTGAACCAAGTCTTTATTCCCATGGTTTAATAAATGATGGGCAGAATGTTAAGCTTAAGGGTTCTGTATTTATTATAAATTAATATAATCTGCTATCTTTTTGTTAAAATAATATAAGTTTCACATTTTTATGATTTTTCCAAAAAAGATGTAAATTTTTTGCCGCCAAGCATTCTGGATATTTCATCTTTTTTAGTATCATCAGAAAGCTTTCTAATTGTCGTTTGCGTGCGATTATTATGGATGTGTTTTTCAACAACAAAATGATGTTTCCCGGCAACAGCTACCTGTGGAAGATGAGTTATACACAAAATCTGCCTGTTTTTGGAAATATTATTAAGTTTTTTACCAACAGCGTTGCCGATTTCCCCGCCCACGTTCGCATCTATTTCATCAAAAACAAGAGTTGGAATTTGATCATGTTCAGAAAGAACAGCCTTTATAGCAAGCATAACTCTGGAAATTTCACCACTGGAAGCAATTGCTTTAAGCGACCTTATATCTTCCCCCGGATTTGGAGCAAAAGAAAAATCAATTGAATCAATACCGGTTAATGATGGTGAAATTTCTGTTTGACTTATCTTCAAAAGACCACTATTAAAACCAAGATCTTGAATTTCATCAGTTATCTCTTTTTCTAATTTAGAAATAGCCTGCTTTCGCTTCTTGCTCAAATCTTCAGCAATTATGAGTAACTCTTTCTTTTTTTTAGCAATTTTTCTGTTTAACTCTTCAATTCGCTTGTCTAAAGAAAGTAGCTCCTGAAGCTCCTCGTTGGCCTTTTTCCCAAACTCAAGAACACCCTGCACGGAAGTTCCATATTTTCTTTTTAATGAGTATATGAGGCTCAGACGGCTCTCTAGTTCAAACATGCGTTCAGGGGCAAGATTCGTTTTGTTTTGAAAGTCAGCAATAGAAGAAGATATTTCCTGAGCTTGTATTGCTGCAGTCTGTATTTCTTCGAGAAGATCCTGATTTTCTCCGGAAATTTCAACCAGCTCTTTTAACATTGTTCTAGCTATGGATAAAGAGTTAAATGCACTATTTTCATCTTCTGTTAAGGCTTGTTGAATACCGGATGTTAGCTCATATATCCTCTGAGCATTTGATACAATTGACAATTCCTGCTCAAGCTCATCTTCTTCATCTTCCTGTAAATCTGCATCAAAAATTTCTGAAACCTGAAAAGAAAGCATATCAACTCTTCGAGCCTTTTCATGTTCATCTCCAAATGATCTGAATTTGGTTGATTTCAACTCTTCTAATTCTCTGTATACCTTTTGATATTCTGTTATATCAATATGCGCATATGAATCTGTTATAGAAAGTTGAAAAGCAGGGGAAAGCAGTGATTGATGGTCGTGTGCACCATGCATATCAATAAGATAGTTTCCTACCCTGCCCAAAGTATTTAATGATGTTGAAAAATCATTAATAATGTTTTTTGTGTCTGATTTTGATATAACTCGTCTTATTACCAAAATATCATCCTCCAGCCAATCTATTCCTGCGTCATCTAATATGGCCGAAATAGGAGAATTTCTGTCAACGCTGAACGTAGCTTCAACTGTACATTTTGTTTCGCCTGTTCTGATTATTGACTTATCCGCACGCATGCCTAAAATCAAGCTTAAAGAACCTGTTATTACAGACTTACCCGCACCTGTTTCACCTGTGATTATGTTTAAACCATCGTCAAAATTGACTGTTATATCTTCAACAATGGCTATGTTTTTTATTTTTAAAGATTTAAGCATTTTTATTTATAAAAGATTTATGTTATTCAAAAGAATTAGCCTAAACTAGGCTTTAATGTCTGTATTCTAGACTGCTTTAACAATCTTGACAAGATTTTTTAAACAAATTTTAATAAAAAAATTAGGACAAAAAAAAACCCGGTATAAACCGGGTTTTTATATTTAAGATGCTTATTAGAATGTATATGAACAAGAAACGCTTACTACGTCTGCTGTTCCATCATAATCACCACAAATATATGCAGTAGGTGTCTGCTCTTTAAGTTCAGGGTCGTCAACAAAGAAAATATGCATATATGCAAAATCAATTGACCATTTTTCTGTAGGCATATATGAAAAACCTAAAGCTCCCCAAATTCTGTCTGTTCCAGGAATACGTACTGTTCTGTGTTCATTTGGAATTGGGCTTTCATCATAAGCACCACCAACTCTAAGTGTCCACTCGTCTGATACATAAAATTCACCACCTAATGCATATCTGAACACATCATCCCACTTTTCTACCGTAACAGAATCTGGCTGAGCCGGGTTATCATAAACCACTCTTAGCTCTTCAAAACTACTCCATCCTGTCCAGGTGATATCTGCCATAAGGGCAAAAAGATCGTTGAACTTATGATATGCACCAATTGAAGCAACATCTGGTGTTGTTATTTTTGCAGAAATATCTGTATCTGTGAATAGAGGTGCCAATGCAGCTACGGCTGGAGGTGGAACAGTAAACTTTGCGTTTCCATCTAATTTGTACTCAACTTCAGAACGATAATTAATACCAATTCTTGTGTTTTCATCGAATTTATACATAGCACCAATGTTGAAACCATAACCGATGTCATCTCCTTCAAGACTTACACTTCCATCCATCATTCCTGGTATTGTATTTGCACCATATGAAGCAAGAATACCACCAAAATCGATACCACTTGTAAGTGTTGCATCAATTCTGCCGACAGAAACTCCAGCACCAATTGAAATGTTGTCACTGATTTTCCAAGCAATTGTTGGTGAAAGTTGCATAGTAGTCATATCTGATTTAATACCAGCATAACGACCAATCCAGTCATCACTATATCTTGTTTCAAGTCCAAAAGGAGCGTTGAAAGACAAACCAATTGTCAACGCATCTGTCAATGGTTGAATATAATAAAGATTAGGAACAATAGCTGTTTGTCCTGCATCAGGTTCTGAACCTGTTAAAGGTGGCATTGGAATAGGATTTTCCTTTGTCCCAAATGTAGAACCCTTATCGCTGAATTTGAATGATGGTATCACTGCAGCTGCACCAATTTCAATCGTAGGTGATTTAATACCAGTCATACCGGCTGGATTAAAAAACACTGAATCTGCATTTTCTGAAGCTGTTGCTCCAGCTGTTGCTGTTCCAAGTGATTTACTGCTTTGTTCCATTACTGCAAATCCTGCAGCACTGACTGTGTTGGCTGCAAGTGTCAATACAACAACAATTGCTCCCGCTAATTTTACTGTTTTTGGTAGTTTCATAACTTCCGTTTGACTCCAAGTTATAATGTTAATAATTTAAGTTCTTAAAATTTGTTAAGAACCTTCCCGCCAGAGAAAAAATCTCTGAATATAATATAAAGGACAGGATAACAAAATTCGTGAATTTGTCAATATTAAAAACTGATGCAAACAATACCCCTCAGTTTTTCGGTTGCCTATAGTTTATGACAACGAGGACGAATGTAGGCCACTCGCTACGCTCATTGCTCCTTTCTACTTTTCTCATTAGAGAAAGAAGCCTCTCTCGCAGGCTCGAGTGTCGCTCCCAGCGTGCAAACAACCGTTGTATTGGAAAAACGGGAGCGACGATGTCCTCATCGTCATAATAAATTATTTTTCAACTTTATCACCCAAAAACATAAAAAAATCAGATAGCATTCCCTGATTTTATTGGTTGAGAATTGTGTTTCTTCTGTTAACCTAAAAACCAAGGAAAACTACCAATTGTTTTTAGTAATTAATTTCCACGATTGTTTGGTTTTGCTGGAATTTTTCTTATTCTGATGTTTTTAGGAGTAACTTCCACAAGTTCATCGTCATTAATATATGCAATGCAATCCTCAAGACTCATGTTTCTTTCTGGAGTCAAAGTTACACTTTCATCGGTACCCGATGCTCGAACGTTTGTAAGTTGTTTACCCTTAGCAGGATTAACCGTAAGGTCATTTTCTCGACAATGTTCACCAATTACTTGTCCTGCATATATGTTAACACCTGGTGGCAGAAATAGAGAACCACGTTTTTGCAGATTAAACAGAGCAAAAGCAACGGTTGTTCCCGTAACCATTGACACAAGAACCCCACTCTTACGATTTTTAATTTCACCGCAAAACTTATCATACTCCATAAATACATAACCAAGATCACCCATGCCCTTAGTATCACTCATAAAGATAGACTTAAAGCCTAAAAGACCACGTGTAGGTATTTTATATTTCAGTCTAGTCTGCCCGTTTTCAGAATTCATCTCAAGAAGTTGACCTTTTCTTGCACCAAGTTTTTCAATAATTGTTCCTGCTGTTGCTTCCGGTACATCCAGTGTTGCCATTTCGAATGGTTCCATAACAACACCATCTACCACCTTCTGAATAACCTTTGGACTGGAAACTTGAAATTCATATCCTTCACGTCTCATTTTTTCAATCAAAATAGAAATGTGCAATTCTCCACGACCGGAAACCTTAAATCCCGGACCCTCAGGATTTTCCTCAACTCTAAGAGCAACATCACTTAATATTTCTCGCCTAAGTCTCTCTTCAATGTGAGTTGATGTCACGTATTTGCCTTCTTTTCCTGCAAACGGTGAAGTATTAGGAAAGAAAATCATGCTTATTGTCGGAGGGTCAATTTCAAAAGTTGGTAGGGGAATGGGATTATCAACATCCGTAAATGTTTCGCCAACCATAATTTCATCACTGCCTGCAATTGCAATAATATCTCCAAGACCTGCGCTTGCTGCCTCAACTTTTCCATTTCCCTCAAATTTATAAAGCTTGGTTACTCTCATTGGCTTAAGTGTGCCATCCTGCTTAGACACAACAACAGGTGTATTTATTTTTATTGAACCATTTGTAACCTTGCCAATTCCCAAACGACCAAGAAATGAACTATAATCAATAGAACTGACCTGTAACTGCAAAGAACCATTTGGATCGCCCTTTGGCGCAGGAATCTCTGTAATAATAGCATCCAGCAAGGGCTGCATATTTGTTCCCTGAATATCAGGATCGATAGCGGCATGTCCATCTCGTGAAGAACCATATAATGCATGAAAATCTAGTAGTTCATGTGAAGCATCGAGCTGGACAAACAAATCAAAAACCTGATCAACCACCCAATGAGGTCTAGCAGCAGGCTTGTCTATCTTGTTTATCATAACTATGATTGGCAAATCCAACGCAAGAGCTTTTTTCAAAACAAAATATGTCTGTGGCATTGGACCTTCCTGCGCATCTACTAACAAAATTGCACCATCAGCCATTCGCAAAACTCTTTCAACCTGGCCGCCAAAGTCAGCATGCCCGGGGGTGTCAATAATATTCACCAGATGGTCTTTATATTCAAAGCAACCGTTCTTTGATGTTATTGTAATTCCTCGCTCTCGTTCAAGATCCATTGAATCCATCATACGTTCCTGCACGTGCTGATTGTCTCTAAACATACCGCTCTGCTTAAAAAGCTCATCAACAAGCGTTGTTTTGCCGTGGTCAACATGAGCAATTATTGCTATGTTTCTTATTCTTTCGTGTTCCATCATCTTAAAATCTTATCCTTATTATTTGTAACTGCAAAATCTTCCCCCTTTTTCCCCTTAAAACGGAAGGATGTATACACTATCTGTTAAAATATAGCAAGAAATAACGTAATATTATATTCTTTTCCTTGATTTTTCGGTTGAGAAACTTTATGAGAACGTTTTTCATGCCGTCACGCAGGTGACCGTTCTCGACCTGTCGTGCCGTAGACAAGAATTGCGAAGGAGGATCCCAAACTTGCAAATCAATATTGTCTTGTGGGAATGGGAGCGACGATGTCCTCATCGTCATAGAAAAAATGTTTTCGTCGGTCAGCGACCGCCGCTACAGTATGAAAAGTGCAGGTTAATGGGGGATTGCAAAATCAGGCACTGTAGCGTCGGTCGTTGACCGACGGATATGCCGTCATGCAATGACTCAACCGAAAAATTAATGTAAAAATCCTTAATTTTTCAGTTGAGAGATCAAACATGCATTTAAATCAATAGAATTAGGTAATGACTTTTGTATTTCCTTGTTTTTGGGTGATACTTTTGAATAAATATTATAAGATGCTTAATAGCAGAATGTTAAGTAATATTTACTCAATTAATGTAAAAACACGCTTTGCGAATTGCATCCCGCTTTGCGGTACCAGCAAAGCTGGCATAAATCATGATAGAGCGAAGCGACTTCCTAACCTCGTAGAGAACCATTTACTATTTACTATCAACTATAAACTATTTGAAAAAATGGCTTTCCAAAATTCAAAGAAAAAAAATACTGCAAACTAAAAATTAAGGGTGAAAAAATTGAACAATATTTAATTCTTGTTTATTTCATATGTCTGTGCGATAATACGATACATAATAATTTTATAAAGATTAGGGAAAATTACAATGAAACTTGAAGATTTAAAAAACGAAAAAGTTGGTGTTTGCGTATCAGGCGGTCTTGATAGCAAAACAATAACAAAAAAGTTTATGGACGTTGGAGCAAACGTTATATGTTTCACAGCTGACTTGGCTCAGCCCGATGAAGAAGATATTAATGATGTAATAACTAAAATGGCACCATGTGGAGCTGAAACATTTGTTGTTGATGCAAAAGAGCCAATGGCAGATATATGTTTCACAACAATCAAGGCTCAAGCGATGTATGATGGTGGCTACTGGAATTCAACAGGTATCGCACGTGCCGTTACCGTTAAAGCAATTTTAGATGAAATGAAAAAGCAGGGATGTACTGTTCTGGCTCATGGTGCAACAGGGCGCGGAAACGACCAAATGCGTTTTGAGCGCTATACAAATGTATTAGCCCCGGAAATGAAAGTATACGCTCCTTGGAGAGACTCTGAATTACTCAAAGAGTTCCCTGGTCGCTCTCAGATGGTTGATTACCTTTCAAAATATGATATTGAAGCTTTTGTTGGCGGTAAAAAACCATATTCAACAGATGCTAACCTAGCTGGCATCTCATATGAGGCTGAAGATCTTGAAAGCCTTGAAACATCTTGCCTTATTGTTGAACCTCAAATGGGCGTATGGCCACAGGACGCTCCTGATACGCTGGAAGAATTTACTGTTAAGTTTGAAAAAGGTGAAGCTGTTGAAATCAATGGTAAAAATGTTAATCCTCTAGAAGCAATGACTCTCGCAAATGAAATTGGCGGCAGAAACGGCGTTGGTTTCAAAAATGCTCTGGAAAACAGAATCATTGGAACAAAAAGTCGTGGCGTTTATGAGTCTCCAGGAATGGAACTGCTTGCTTCTTGCCTGCGTCAGGTATATTTTGCTGTGATGGAAAGACGTGCATATACAATGTTTAAACAACTTTCTGACTTTATTGCTGCTCAAATTTATGATGGCAGATTCTATGATCCATCAACAAGAGCTGCATTGGCCGCAATTGACTCTTTGACAGAACCTGCAAGCGCAACTGTAAAAGTTGACCTATATAAAGGCAATGTGTTCTTTAAGTCTCTTACAAATTGCAGACAAATGATCTATAATGAAGCTGACTCCTCAATGGAGGCAAGCGACGGCTTGAACCCTGTAAGCTCTCAAGGCTTTGCTGAAATTCAAAGCGTTGAAGCAAAAATGCTCGCAATTGCAAAGCAGATCTAAATAGCATAGAGTAAAAATTTAATGTCTTTTTAGTCATTTTTGTCCTTTAAAACAGATCTAAAAACAGTGTCAAACTATTGATAGAACATCAAAACCAAAGGAAATAATTAATGTTAACTAAAGTTTTTTCAGGAGCAACTCTTGGTGTCGACGCTTATCGCGTAGAGATTGAAGTTGACTGCGGAAGCGGCGAACCCAAAGTTATCGTTGTTGGACTTCCTGATGCCGCTGTAAAAGAGAGTAAAGAGCGCGTTGTTACAGCTGTATATAATTCCTCATATGAAATGCCCAAAGGCAAAACCACTGTTAACCTTGCTCCTGCTGACATTAAAAAAGAGGGACCAAATTTTGATTTGCCGATAGCTGTCGGCACCCTTGGCAGTGTTTATGATAGTCCGCATGTAAAAGAGATGCTTAGGGAGTATTATGTCATTGGTGAGTTGTCTCTAAGCGGTGAAGTTCGAAGCATCAAAGGATGTCTGCCATTTGCTATTATGGCAAAGAAAAATGGTGCAAAAGGTATTATTGTTCCAACAAAAAATGCAGAAGAGGCCGCAATTGTTGAAGGTCTGGAGATTATTCCTGTAGAAAACTTGCGCCAGGCATATGAATTTTGTGATAGAACTTTTGAAATTGCTCCTTTACAAGTCTGCATGGAAAGCATTTTTTCTAGAAAAGAAGAATCTATGTTAAATTTTGAAGACGTCAAAGGGCAGGAAACTGCAAAAAGAGCCGTTGAAGTTGCTGTTGCCGGTGGGCATAACATTCTTATGATTGGTAGTCCTGGAACGGGCAAAACAATGATTGCTAAAAGAATTCCAACAATTTTGCCAGACATGACTCTGCCGGAAGCTCTCGAAACAACAAAAATTCATAGTGTTGCAGGCAGAATTAACAAAGAACACAAATCTCTGATTACAGAGCGTCCATTTAGATCTCCACATCATACGGTTTCTGATGCGGGACTTCTTGGTGGTGGCGCAAACCCAATGCCTGGAGAAGTCAGCCTTTCTCACCATGGGGTTCTTTTTCTCGATGAACTGCCGGAATTTAATCGCAATGTTTTGGAAGTTCTTCGTCAACCGCTGGAAGACAAGGTTGTTAACATTGCCCGCGCTGCCGCAACTGTTACATATCCTTGCAGATTCATGCTGGTTGCTGCAATGAATCCTTGCCCATGTGGATATTATGGAGACAGAAGCCATGCGTGCAGATGCGGAAACAGACAAATAATGAACTATAGAAATAAAATTTCTGGTCCATTGTTGGATAGAATTGACATCCATGTTGAAGTTCCTGCTGTGCATTATAAAGATTTATCCTCAATGGAACTAGGTGAAAAGTCGGAATCAATTAGAGAAAGAGTTATTAAATGTCGCCAAATCCAGACTGAAAGATTTAAAAATGCTCCAAACATCTTCACAAACTCTGATATGGGATCAAAAGCAATTAGAAAATATTGCACCATGAGTGATGAAGCAAAAAATTTGATGAAATCAATAATTACAGAAATGAACTTTAGTGCCAGAGCGTATGATAGAATTATTAAAGTTGCTAGAACAATTGCTGACTTAAGAACTGCTCAAATTATTGAAGAAGATGATATAATGGAGGCTATGAACTATAGAGCCCTGGATAGACAATTCTGGGATTAACCCACTGCGTGGGGGCACCAACTGCGTTGGGGCAAGTCAGTCATGCTGGATTTCTGCAAGAAACGCTGAGAACTCCGTGGTTTTTACCGAGATGGCTCCGGGTTCTACCCGGTCACTGCGTGGGGGCAATTCTGTCAAACTAAATTGTTGCAATAAGAGTTGTTTCCTCCGTAGCTTAAAACGATATGTCAAATCTGTCCGATAAAAGAGGTTCCAAGCTCAGCTTGGTGGGGGCACTCATTGGCATAAGAGGCAAGTTAGGGCTTAAAAGAATCTTTAGTGACTTTAAAGACCTTAAAGTCTCTAAAATAATACTATAATTTTGAAGGACAATAATGCTTTATATATTAGCAACACCAATTGGAAATCTAGGTGATATCACCTTAAGAGGTATCGAAGTTCTAAAATCAGCAAAGGCTATTGCCTGTGAAGATACTCGTAGAACAAGAATACTTTTGACAGCTTTTGATATACCAACTCCGCAATATATGATTTCATATAGAGAAGGGGTTGAAAAACGTGCCGGCGAAAAAATCATGAAATTTGTTGAAGAGGGGCATGATATAGTTCTTTGTACAGATGGTGGATACCCCGGCATCAGTGACCCCGGATATAGACTGGTTGAAATGGCTGCGGAACAAAACATTGAGTATGTAGTCATACCTGGTGCTTCGGCTGTACCTGTAGCTTTGCTGATGTCCGCTCTGCCGACATCAAGTTACACATTTAAAGGATTCCCTCCTAAAAAACGAGGGCAGGCAATTCGCTTTTTTGAAGAAGAAGCGCAACATAAGCATACGTTAATTATTTATGAATCTCCATATAGAGTTGCAAAAACCCTGGAAACCGCTTTAGAAGGCATGGGTAATCGTAAAGCTGCTGTCTGTATTGAGTTGACCAAAAAGTTTGAAAGAGTATCAAGAGGATACTTGTCTGAATTGTTTGAAGAGTATAAAGATTTGACAGTCAAAGGTGAAGTTGCCATTGTTATTGCCGGCAATAATTCAAAATTTATACACCCAGACTCTATAAAAGATATTATCCCTGAGAAAAAACAGATGGTGAACAAGAAAAAACAAAAGAAAAATAATGTTGCCCAAGAGGCTCCAAAAGAAGAAAATTTATAATAAACGGCTCTATTACATTTTATGTGGTTGAAACACAAAGGTAACGCAACGATCTTCGTTGCAAGTGTTCAATAAGGAACGCTGATGACGCAGATTAAGCGGATCTCACACAGATATGTAAAAATATATCTGTGAAAATCTGCCAAATCCGTGTTATCCGTGTTCCCTATTTATATGACATTAACAACTGTTTGCAGTCTCAAAATACGCCTGCAACCTAGACTCGTAGCAAAGCTTAAGAGAGGCTTTAGCCATTAATAATAGGCTAATAGGATGAAGCAATGAGCGTAGTGAATGGCCTACATTGTGCTACCTTGCCTCATAGAGAAGCATGGACGGGGTCGAATAAATATAATTTACCCACAATAATTTATGAAGAACCTAATAAACTAAAAGAAAAGGAAAATAAAATGGCTAAAGCTAGTGCAAGACATATATTGGTTAATAGTGAAGAAAAATGTTTAGAAATCAAAAAAATGATTGAAGAAGGTGCTGAATTTGCAGCAATGGCTCAAACATATTCCAGCTGCCCATCAGGTGGTCAAGGTGGAGATCTTGGTATGTTCGGACCTGGTCAAATGGTTAAAGAGTTTGACAATGTTGTCTTCAATGAAGAAGTTGGCAAAGTTCATGGACCTGTTAAAACTCAATTTGGCTATCACCTTCTTGAAGTTACAAATCGTACCGACTAAAAAGTAAGGGCGGTTTTGTCCGCCCTAATAAAGCATTAAATTTTCAATCACCTTTGCAATTTCATCCTCAGGCATTGCTGGTGTCAAATAAGATTCATTTGAACCACTTTTCTCAGCCCATTCATTGCTGCCGTCCTCTGCAACACTATTGACACCTTTAATTTTTGAAAAATATTTTTGCCCATGGAATGTTTCGCCCCGTACACCATAAAGAAGCGCAATCTGATCCCAGCTTGGGCGTCCAACGTTAATTGAGTCATATGTAAGCTCATATGCACGTCTCATTGGACTATCCGGTGCGTTTTTATAGCCCTTTCCTGTTATTACGCCAATTCCAAATTCAAAGCCTGTGAAAACAATAGGCACCGATTTTGGATAGTGCTCCATAAAATATAAAGTCTCTTTAGCTGTCCCATTAAAATTAAAATTATATTCTGCTCCAGATGGGTATCGCCCGCCCATAATCGAAACTTCTTTAACCTTGCTTTCAAAAAGCTCTCTACCATTTTCAGTCTTAAGAAGATTTGCAAGGTTGGTTAAAAAACCAATGCTGACAATAGTGACGGATTGATCTGTTTGTGCGCTGAGAAGTTGTTCATAGAGACTAACTGCATCTGGCCTTTCAATATCTAAAAGACCATCATGCTTGTATTCATCAAAAATATCTTTTGAATAGGTGGAATGCTTTGAGGGGGAGGCTGTTTGTTTGGTCACTCCTACTGGTATGTCTGATCTTCCAAAATAGTAATTGATAGCTGAAATTACAGCACTATGCTTTCCGTGATTGTCAATGCCATTCACGACAATTCCCAGAATTTCTATCTCACCCAAATTTTCAAATGCGTGCAGCATTGCCATTGCACCCGCATCATCGCAATCTGTCAGCATATCTGTATCTAATATTATCTTCTTCATAAATTCAACTCCATTGTTTATTAAATATTATTCACAATTTTTGATTCCCTTACAATCTGGAAATCCAGTACATCCCCAAAATGGGTTCCCTGCATTTTGTCCAGCTTTTGCAATGCATTTTCGCATCTTTTTGCCGCACTCCGGACACGTTGGTGCATCTGTTGGAATCTTTTTATCGCGTTCTTCTATGCGAACGGTGTTCATTCTTTCCCTAAATCCACCCTCTTGTTTGAAAGCTTCCCCCTGTGTTGTTATCTGTTTCTGCAGTATGTATAAAACCCGACTCAGAAGAATAAGCATTGCATTTGCAACAGTTTCTGGGTTATCTGATTCCAGCCAAAAGCTGAACTTTGCATATTGGGCAAGAATATATTTGTCTGCCTCATGAAGGTCATTTGCCATTATGGAACTATTTGGATCTAGCTGGATATTCCGAATGGCTGATAGGTCTGTTGATGACTGCTTCCACGGAAGTTTTTTTTGAGAAAGCAACCAAAATTCAAAATCACTTTTTAACTCTCCAAGGCTGGCTTTTGCTACATCTGTCAGTCGCATCTCTGTGCTTTTTGATGTTGCAGAACGTTCTGAACCCTCAACAATATTTGCTCGTCCGGATCTTGCTGCTTGTGTCATTTGATCAAACTGACGACCACACGGATCATTTTTACGATTCAAAAAGGTTTTGCAAAATCGCCAAGTGGCAATTTGAATAATGCTGGCATAGGTGAAAGTATTTAGCTTGCGGTAGCCACTATGCTTCATCAGTAATTCTGTCATTGTTTTTACCTTTCTTGTTTGGGACGACAGGACTACACGACAAAAGGACTACGGCTAAGGTTGTCCGGTTGTCCGGTTGTCCGGTTGTCCGGTTGTCCGGTTGTCCGGTTGTCCGGTTGTCCGGTTGTCCGGTTGTCCGGTTGTCCGGTTG
>JAQICX010000164.1 GCA_027858345.1 Kiritimatiellia bacterium
AATCTGCTTTTTAACAAGGTGTTATGCTATACTAACAACGCTTGAAGTGCAAGGTTTTTAGTGTGTTTTGCCTAAAAAGCCTGCAGATGAACTTTTATATAAAGTGATGCAGTTTATGATTTTGTAATGCGATATTACGCAAACTCTTGCTTTGCAGCATGTTACCTTTAGCGGGCTAAAGGCGAAAATGCTTTAAATCAAGATTTCACGCAATCTCACATTAAACAGGAAACCCTACCTAAAAGAATTGCTAACATGCATTGTTCCATAAACTTTTGGAACTATTGCCTTTTTTGAAAAAAGCAATAGAACAAAAGTTTTAATGGCAATGCATATTTTAGAGCAAAGCGACTTTCGTGCCCTTTCGTACTACAACCCTTCAAGTTCTTGTTTTTTATGATCGTTTATTTCTGATAGCTTTTACAACACTCTTGTTTTAAACACTTTGCAAAACAATCTTACGCTTGTCAACTTTTCATGATAATGAGGACATTATCGCTCCCAAACCTGCACATCAACACTAGTCCGCCAAAGCTCCTCCCTCTTTTAGGGGAGGTGGCGAGCATGCGAGCCGGAGGGGTTCTTCATTCAAGATTGGATGTTGAACGTTCGACGTTGGACGTTCTCACCTATAATAAATACCTGCGGAGCTATTCCAACCTTAACCTTAATCTTAACCTTAATCTTCTGGCTCCGCCAGCCTTGGTTGCGGCTACGCCGCCCTAAGTGTTTCGTGGTAGTAAAAAATTCTTTTCTTTTAATCTGCGATCATCCCTTTAATCTGCGGATAAAAAAAATCTTTTTCCGTGTGTTCGGTGTCTTCCGTGGTTAATCCTCTTGGCTGCCTGCCTGTTCGTGTACTCACGCAGACAGGCGGCTTGTCCGCCCTATACTGTTCCGTGGCTAAGAACAACAAAGAACCCTCAACCGAAGATTCATGGTTATAAAAATACAAAAAAAAATATACTTTGATAATATTGATATATTTGGTATTATCAACAATTGAATTTGGAAAATTATGCATCATTGGGATGCAACAACAAAGGGGAAGAATGAATTTTGAAAATTTAGACGAATTAAAATCAAGAGCAGAAGCTCTAAAGACCAAAACGGCAGAAATGCGTGGCTATCTTTGACATCGAAAGCAAAAACAACAAATTAGCTGAACTTGACAAGCAAACAATAGAGCCTGACTTTTGGAACAACCAAGCAAAGGCAAAAGAAGTGATTGTCCAAAGCAATACACTACGTGCAGTGATAAAACCATTTGAGTCATTAGAAAGTTCACTGCAAGATGCTGAAGACATGTTTGAACTTATTGAACTTGAAGAAGATGACAGCAGCGCTGAGCTTGCAATAAAAGAAGCCATATCATCAATAAAAAAAGCACAAGATAATTTTGAAAAACTTGAGTTGCATACACTCTTAAATAGTCCAATGGACTCAAACAACGCATACCTAATCCTACATGCGGGCGCGGGTGGTACTGAATCATGCGACTGGGCTGAAATGCTATACAGAATGTATTGTCGATATGCTGAAAAAAGTGGCTTTGAAGTTGAACTTCTAGAACTGCAACCAGGGGATGAAGCTGGCATTAAAAGTGTTACATTCAAAATTTCAGGTGCATACGCATACGGATATATGAAATGTGAACGAGGCGTACATCGACTTGTCAGAATCAGCCCGTTTGATTCAAATAGTCGTCGCCATACTTCTTTTGTTGCTTTAGATGTAGTTGCAGAACTACCGGATGATTTAGAAATTGAAATTGAAGATAAAGACTTAAGAATTGACACCTATAGATCCAGTGGTTCTGGAGGACAACATGTTAATACAACTGACTCTGCTGTTCGTTTGACTCACCTACCTACTGGTCTTGTTGTGGCTTGCCAGGCAGAACGTTCTCAACACAAGAATAAAGCATCTGCAATGAAAATGCTTAAAGCTAAGATTTATGAGTATGAACTTGATAAAAAACGAAAGAGTTTGGAACAGTTCTATGGTTCAAAAGGTGAGATTGCCTGGGGTAGCCAGATTCGTTCTTATGTTATGCAACCATACACAATGGCTAATGATCATCGTACCGGCGAAAAACAATCAAATGTGACAGGCGTTCTTGATGGAGACATACAGCTGTTTATTGAAGCTTATCTCAAACAAAGTGCTGAACAGAATCAGCAGAATGGAGAATAACAATGCCAATTAAAAGCATGACAGGTTTTGGACAAGCTACTTCTGAAACAGAAGATTACAACATCTCTGTTGAAATTTCATCGGTCAACAAAAAACAACTGGATATCAGAACAGGAATGGCAAAAGAGTATATATCTCTTGAAAACAAAGTCATTGAGTTAGTGAAAACACAAGTAACTCGTGGAACTGTTGCTCTGCTGATAAATATATCTCCAGTTAATGATCATAAAAATACAAACGTCCAAGTTGATAAAAAAATGGCAAAAGACATTTTCAATAAGTTTGAAGAAGTATCTAAAGAACTCAATATAAAAAATGATATTGGGACCGCATGTCTAATATCAGTACCAGGAATTGTTACTGCAACTTCAAGCGACGATATATCTTTTGATGACTTGTGGGAAGCTCTTAAAGAGACAATCATTAAAGCATTTGAAAAACTCATCATCATGAGAACTCAAGAAGGA
Source organism: Kiritimatiellia bacterium (assembly GCA_027858345.1). GTDB lineage: Bacteria > Verrucomicrobiota > Kiritimatiellia > JAQICX01 > JAQICX01 > JAQICX01. The sequence goes on from JAQICX010000164.1 coordinate 2,664, forward strand.
CAAAACTTGAGCACAAAGTTAAATGATTTATTAAGCCAAACTCAAAACATAAAATCTCATCTAGATGCTCTGGCACCAAAAGCTGTTGAAGAATACAAAACTAAATTTCTTGAACGTTTAGACAAAATCAGAGAAAATGTGCAGATTGATGACGAGAGAATCCAGCAGGAAATTGCACTATTTGCAGACAAGATTGATATTGAAGAGGAGCTTACAAGACTAGATAGCCATTTTAATCAAATGAAACAATATCTTGATAGTAATCAACCTGTCGGCAGACCAATGGACTTCCTTTGTCAGGAAATTCTGAGAGAAATAAACACTATTGGTTCAAAAGCAAATAACTTAGAAATAACCAAACAAGTGCTGGAAGGCAAAGCTCTCTTAGAAAGCTTTAGAGAACAAATACAAAACGTAGAATAGAGAATCAATTACGAATTAAGAATTAAAAATTACGAATTGAGGAATGCCTATAAAATGAGCTAAGAGATAATAACTTTAAAGATGGCATATTTAGAAATATTAGGATTAAAAATTCATGAAGCAACCACTACTTATAATAGTATCTGCCCCATCAGGAGCAGGAAAATCAACTTTATGTAATATACTGCTGGACGAACTATGTGATACCATAACATATTCAGTTTCATGCACAACTCGTGCTCCTAGAGGCGAAGAAAAAAATGGCGAAGCATACTTCTTCCTATCTAAACATGAATTTGAACAAAAAATTGACAATAATGAATTTTTAGAATATGCTCTTGTACATGACAATTATTATGGCACACTTGAAAAAACGGTTAGGAATGCCTTAGAAAGCGGAATGTCAATTCTCATGGATATTGATGTCCAAGGCAGAGACAAAATTTGGGAACACATCAGCAAGCTTAATGAAAATGATATTCTTAGAAAAGCATTCTTTGATGTATTTATCGAACCACCAAGCATGGAAGAGCTTGAAGCCCGCCTGACAGGCCGGGGTGAAGATAGTGCCGATGTAATTGCTCTACGTCTGAAAAATGCAAAAAAAGAGATGGAATCAGCACATAAATATCAGCATATAATAATTAATAAAAATTTAGAAACTGCATACAAACAATTTAAGCAAGTCATTCAACAAGGCAAGAATAATAAATAAGGAATAAAACATGAAAACAGTTTTACTTGGCGTTACAGGCTCAATCGCTGCATATAAAGCTGCTGAGATTACAAGACTGCTAAAAAAGGCAGATTTGAATGTTGTTGTAATCATGACAGATTCAGCACAGGAGTTCATTGCCCCGCTGACATTTCAAACTCTTTCACAGAACAGCGTTGTTACCAATATGTTTGAGAAACGTCCGGACTGGCATCCAATACACATTTCCCTTGCAGATAGTGCAGACACCCTGTTAATTGCTCCAGCAACAGCAAATATCATTGCAAAACTGGCAAACGGCATCGCTGATGACATATTGTCATGCACTGCCCTATCACTCGACTGTCCTATCATCATCGCTCCAGCAATGAATGATAAAATGTGGATGAATCCAGCAACACAACAAAATGTTGAAACACTGAAACAACGTGGAGTCAAATTCATAAACATCGAAGATGGTGAATTAGCTTGTGGAACAGAAGGAAAAGGCAGACTCGCCTCCCCTGAAACAATCGTTGAAATTCTTCTCAAAGTAATGATATAAAGTAAGCGTCCTGTGAAGCACCTTGTATACAGATATAGTAATGTGGTTTATAATATGTCGCATGAAAAACAATAAAAATATAAGAGAGCGGCAGTTGAATAGATTTTCAGCTGAAGAGTGGATGAGTTTTGTTATAACTTATCGCAAGAGTAATTTAACCCTTAAAGAATTTGCTGATGCAAATAATCTTAATGCTAGTACTTTTCGATACTGGGTTTATGACAGAGAAAGGAAAAAATCGCAGAGAAATAAGAAACAAAGCTTTGTTGAGCTTGATGTTTTTTCTAAGCCGGATAAAGTTGGAGTTGAAATTGTGACCCCCAATGGTGTCAAAGTGTGTTTTAGTTGTTCTTTGCATCAAGCTGAAATCCTCTCTATTATGAAAGGAGCTGCAACATGCTTGGATTAACTCGTGATTTGAGAGTGTTTCTTGCTGTTGAACCTGCTGACATGCGAAAGAGTTTTAATGGGCTGTACGCTTTAGTTGTTAATGAGTTAAAAGAGAACCCTTTAAACAAGGCTCTTTTCATTTTTTGCCTTCTATTGCCCATAATTTACTGACTGTACTTTTGCTACTTCCTCTTACATCTTTATAAAGCCTTTTTTGTTCTCTGCTGGGAACTCCTGCAACTAATGCACGCATCATTGCACAGTTTAATTCATCTCGATTCTGAGCTGTTCTGTAACTGTTAAGTACAGCTTCCGCTTCTTTTGCTGCTGTCTTTTTTCTAACCCTTGGACGCTGAATTTTAACCTCTTCTGTGCCAAAAAAGTACTGTCCTGGAGCCGAACCAGCTCTTCTGTATTCGCTCTGTGAATTATGCTTATATCGATCTCCACAAACTGCGGGTACTTCATCAAGCATTACTTCCATGAACATCGTTCTTACCATGTCACGAAGAAAAATGGTCATTCCTTCACAAAATTCTTGTGAATTTAGCTTTTCTATTATTTCTGTTTTTGCTATATTCCCCATGTGTAGTTCTCCTGTTTTTTTGTTGCTTACCGCATTATAACAAATGCGGCGGGAGACTACACTTT
>JAQICX010000178.1 GCA_027858345.1 Kiritimatiellia bacterium
GCTTCAGGCTGGATTGAAGTTGGCAAATCTAAAGGCTTCTCAAGGCATAAATCTGATTTTTATGTTCCTAATGACCGACCCAAGAAAATATGGCTCAAAAAATTGCATAATAATGCTGGCGAATTATTACGTTCTTTTGATTTGCCTCCTGAATTTACGAAAGGAGCACAAAGTAATGCAGACGGTATCCTGCCAATAAATGCCAAGCAGTTACAGTCTTTGTTTAGTGTTTTACGCAAAGTGCCAGATCCCAGAAGCAGCAATCAGACCTATCGTATAGGTCCAGTTCTCTCTATTGTTACAATGGCTATTTTTAGCGGTTATAGAAATATATCAGAAATAGTTAGGTATGGAGAAAGAATGAAGATGCAACATCGAAAAGCCATAGGACTTCCAGTTTATAAAAAAGGAAGCTCGTACAGAAAAGTTCCATCATACAACGTATTTTATAACCTTTTAAGCAAATTAGACATAGATGAATTCGGTCAAATTCTATCACAATGGCTAGCAAGTCATAACGGTTCTTTGCCGGCAGCACTTGCTCTTGACGCTAAGTTCATAAAAGAAACTGTCGGCATAGTATGTATGGTAGATCATGAAACAGGAGTTCCTGTGGCAATGACAAAAGTGGCAAAAAAGAAGGTGATAAAGGTAATTGCGAAATGATTGCCGGTAGAAAACTGATAAAAGAGCATAAAGATCTTGAAGGAAAAGTAATTACAGCAGATGCCTTGCATTGTCAAAGAGCTACAGCACAAGAAATAGTGGCTAATGGTGGTGAATATATACTTCAAGTAAAGAAAAACCAGAAGAATCTTCTTAAATCATCAGAGATTAAAACAAAAAATCTCTCCCCTTTTTGACTTAACAGAAAAAGGACACGGAAGAATAGATAGTAGAAATATAACATTAGCCTCTGTTACTCCAACAGAAATAAACTTTCCTCATACAGAAACCATAATAAAGATACAAAGAAAAAGTACTGATAACAAGAATACAGAAAAGTCTGAAGCTGCTTACTATGTGTCTTCTGTAGCAATAGATAAATACTCTCCACAGCAATGGCTTCAGTTAATACGTAATCACTGGGGAGGAATCGAGATTCGCAACCACTGGCGTAAAGATGCTTGTTTGTTGGAAGATAAGACAAGAAGTAAAAAACCAAATATAGTAGCTAGCTTGGCGATGCTTAGAAACTGTTACCTACATTTTTATGAACAACAGAAAAAATACAAATCATTGCCGGCTTTAACAGAGGCTGTTGCAGCTGACACAAAGCTCTCTTATGCAATGTTAACAGGAAATTTATGACCCAAAAGAAAAAACTGTGACTCAACCCTTGATTTTCGGTTGAGACTCTTTATGAGAACGAGGACGACTGTAGGCCATTCACTACGTTCATTGCTTCACCCTATTATTTATCTTGAGTGGTTGAAGCCTCTCTCTCAGGCTCGAGTCTCGCTCCCAAACTTGCAGATTAATATTGTCTTGCAGGAATGGGAGCGACGATGTCCTCATCGTCATAATAATTTATTTTTTCCTTTTATCACCAAAAACCAAGGAAATTTAAGATTCATTCCTTGATTTTATTGACTCAAACGCACATATTTATCTCCAACCGAAAAGTTAAGGACTCAACCGAAAAATTGAGAAAGATCTGGAAAAAAGTGATTTTCTGTTGACATTTTTCGAGAATCCCTATAAACTTGTACGTACATTAATGGTGAAGGGCTTTAAATGGTCGATTTAGTTTGACAGTTAATAGTAAGTAAATGAATATAAAATGGAAGTATTGTAATGGAAAAAGAAAATACAAAAAAACAAATAGCAACTCTAGGGATTTTAGTATTGTTTTGTTTATCAGTGACATATGCAAATGATGAATATGCAGGGCAGTTTAATTATGGTCAGGCAAAAGGCAAAGGCGAAGATTGGATACAGTCTATTAAAGTTCTTGAACCCGAGTATCGTAGTACTGTTTCTGGCAATGTTAAGATAACCTTCACTGCTCCGGGGATGGAATTTGCGGAAGCACGCTGCTGGCATCAGCCAGACAGAAATAATCCTAGCGAGTGGGGATATGATGCAGTTGTTATGAATCCATGCAGTATTGATAAAAACAAGGAAACAACTTTTGTGTTTCCTGCAGATAAATTTCCCAATGGACCAATTAACATTCGTATAAGTACAAAAAATTCTGCCGGAAAAAGAGATGTCTGTGAACTTCAGCTTTACAATAAAGGCGGAGTTAAGTGGAATCAAGGTTTTCCGAAAGAAGTTCCTCCTGGTGCAAAAGGCATGAAGCTTATATTTGCAGATGACTTCAATAAAATGCCTGCCATTTCTCGGCTCGGGATCGGCACTACCTATATGGGGCACAAACCACCGGATGGTTCCCAAGATTTTAGCGGCTATCGATTCTCTCATAAGGACGACTTTGAAGGTGCTCACGACCCATATGAACAGGCTGAAACCTGGCTGCGCATCAAAGCCCGAGCCAAAGGCCACGACAGAAAGAAATGGGGCACCGGTATCTTTTCTCCTGTCGACAACAACTTCAACGGTGTGATAGCCTCTCCTCCTTTCTATATGGAGTGCCGTTTTACTGCTCAGTCCGCACCTGGTGCATGGCCTGCTTTCTGGACCCTAACCATCCCCAATCCTGATATACCGGGATGTGATGAACTGGATATTATTGAGGGCTATGGTGGCGTTGGCAAGGGCAACCCTAATGACAGCGTAGGCTATCACTGCGTGAGCCACTTTTGGGGACAAGAAGAGGTGGGCAAGAATATCAAGGCAAAGGGGTTCCAGACCAACACCCGTGCCCCCATGATGAAACTCGGTGGCAAAAGCTACTGGTCCACCACCTTCCATACATATGGGGTCTATGTTGATGAAAAAGATACAGTCTACTACTTCGACGATATTGAAGTTCTGCGGCATCCCAGCGGACCTCTCAGCGCTGTTACTCCTGCTTACTTCCTGGTTAACTATGCAATTGGTGGTATAAGTGGTTGGAAGATTGATCTGGAACGCTATAACAATGGTACCGACATGTGGGTCGATTATGTAAGGGTTTATAGCAAAACTGCTTCAGACTTTGAAAAGGCTCAAGTTCCATCTTCTGTACTGAGTCATTCAAAATAGCATCATATTTGCAAAATCCCTTTTTTAGGTGTAAATTGCCTGTTTATGCGACCTATCTAGCCATTTTTAGACCAAATATGGCGAAACGGGTCGCATTTTTTGATATTTTCCTTTTAAATTTTCTGATTATTTATTATATTATTCACAGTTAAAAACTATTTTTTGGAGAAAAATGAAAACTAAAAGGCGATATATAAAAGAACTAAAAGGCAGTTTCTTTTTGTTTGGTGCTCGAGGCACAGGAAAGTCTACATGGCTACAAGAGCTGAATGGTGATGCATTAGTTTTAGATCTACTTAATCCTGAGCTGCATAGACGGTTTTCCGCTCGTCCAGAAAGATTGATTCATTGGTTGGATGCAAATAGAAAAGCTGAATACGTTGTAATTGATGAGATTCAGCGTGTTCCTGAATTATTGTCCGTTGTACATCAAAAGATTGAAAGCGACAATATGCGTTTTGTACTTACCGGCTCTTCAGCCCGAAAACTCAAGCGTTCAGGAATAGATCTTCTTGCAGGTCGAGCCGGCATTTCTATTGTTAATCCTTTTATGGCTTCTGAACTAGGGAAGGATTTTCTATTTAAAAAAGCTTTAAAGTTCGGTATGATTCCGCTTGTTTATGCTGCTAAAGAGCCAGAAGAGACATTAGCGGGATATGTTTCATTATACTTGCGAGAAGAAATTTTAGCCGAGGGTATTGTCAGAAATATTGGTAATTTTAGTCGTTTCCTTGAGGCAATCAGTTTTTCACATGGTTCTGTTCTTAATATTTCTGAGGTTGCTAGAGAGTGTGAGGTAAGTAGAAAGACTGTTGAAGGATATGTTGATATACTGGAGGATATGTTGTTAAGTTGGCGCGTACCTGTTTTTGCAAAAAGGGCAAAAAGAAAACTAATAAAACAGTCTAAATTTTATTATTTTGATACAGGTGTATTTCGTTCTGTTCGACCTAAAGGACCTCTTGATAATCTGAATGAAATTGATGGTGTTGCTTTAGAGGGTTTAGTTGGACAACATTTAAAGGCTTGGTGTGACTATACCAGTGGACATAAACTCTATTTCTGGAGAACTCAATCTGGAACAGAAGTTGATTTTATTATTTATGGTGAATCAGTTTTCTTTGCCTGTGAAGTGAAAAATAGTAACAAAGTTTTTAATAAGGATGTTAAAGCACTAAGAGCTTTTGTTGACGATTATCCTGAATGTCAACCGGTTTTGCTTTATAGAGGAAAAGAAAGATGTTATGTTAATGGTATCTTATGCATCCCATGTGATGGTTTTCTTGCATCACTAAAACCTGGGACAATTGATGTTTAGGGCGATATGTCCGCCACCAAAGGATTATTAACCACGGAATACTTAGGGCGGTATAGCCACAACCAAGAATTTAACGCAAGGATGCAATGGTGCAAAGTCGCAATGATATAACCACGGAAACCACCGAAACCACGGAAAATCGCTTTGCTCAAAAAGAATGCATCGCCATTAAAACTTTTGTTCTATTGCTTTTATAGAAAAAGCAATAGGGCCAAAAGTTTATGGAACAATGCATGTTAGCATTCAGATTATAGCTCCGAAGGAGCGATGCATGTAGCCACGGGTGTAAACCCGTGGAGATAAAATACAAGCAGGGCTTGTTCCTGCTCTCGGCAGAGTATGTCGTAATGAGAAATGAAAACAAAAACTCGATGGATCGCAACATAACAATAAAAAATAATTTTAATTAGAAAGAGGAGTCAAATGAGTAAGAAAAAAGTGAATGGGATTAGAGTAAAGTTGTCATTGCAGTATAGTGAGCCTAAAATTTGGAGAGAGGTGTGTTTGCCTTTTGATGTTTCTTTTGCAGAGCTTCACGATATTATACAAATTCTGATGGATTGGGATGATTATCATCTTCACCAATTTAAGCATAACGGACTGTATATTGGTGACCCAAAAATGTTTGAGGAGTTTGGCGATCGCTGTATTGATGAAAAAGAAGTTGTTTTAGGTGATGTTTTTCAAAGAAAAGGTTCTAAATGTGAATATGAATATGATTTTGGAGATTCATGGGGTGTTGATGTTGTTTCGCAAGGTAAAATGAAAGAAGATGATGACCTTTTTACTGTAATAGGCGGTGAGATGGCTGCTCCTCCAGAGGATTGTGGTGGAATTCCTGGCTTTTATAATATGATTGAGGTTCTTTCTGACCCCAAACATCCCGACTATGATGAACTGTATGAGTGGATGGGCGAAAAGGATTTTGATCCTAAAGAGTTCAATATTGAATTGTGCAATATTGCTGTTGGAGCAATTGGTAAAAGGCGTGCAATCTCAATTGTCTCCGATAACACGTCTGACAAAGCAGATATTAGTTTAGATGGATTTATGAAGAAATTTATATCTAAGCTTCATGAAGAAAACTGGGACGAGATTGATGATAGATTTTTTGAGAAAGTTATGGATGAGCTGTTTGATGATTATTCTCGTTTAAGTCAGAAAGATGCAGCAATTGCTATGATGCAAATAAAAGATTTGCTTGATGATGCTGATGGTCTGAATAAAGAGGAAGCTCCAATTGTGAAGAAACGTATTATTTTTGTACGTTTGGAAAAAAGTGAATATTTAAAGATTCCAATGTTGAATATGATTAAATTTCTTGTATCAATTATTCAGAAAGAAGGCAGGATTAAGTTGACCGGTATTGGTGCTCTTCCCCCTAAATATGTGAAGGAGTTATATGCACTTGGATATATTAAAGACCCTATGATTGAAGATATTGGATATAAAGTAAGTAGGGAAGATAGCGTTTTATCTATTCAACTTGCTCGCATTCTTTTTGAGTTATCTGATATTGTTAAGAAGAAGAGCAACATGTTGACTCTTACCAAAAAAGGAGAGAAAATTATTGCTGATGATTCACTTTTGTTTACACATATTATAGATGTTTATGTAGCAAAGTTTAATTGGGGATATTTTGATAGACATGATGAAGAACTTGATGAAATAGGGCAAAGAGATTTTACCTTTACATTTATTCTTCTTGATCTTTTTGGAGATGAATTTAGACCAATGGATTTTTATGCGGAAGAATATCTCCGTTATCTTAAAGATTCATATAATATTGATGTGTCAGGTTCAAGGTTTGCATCCATGTGTTATGCAACCCGATCGTTTGAGCGATTTCTTGCCTTCTTTGGTTTAGTTGATATGAAATCATCTGGCAATAATTTTGTACCTGATCAAGTGAAGGCTTCTGAATTATTTAAGAAGTTAATTATCGTTGAGGATGTTTGATTTATGCATTGTTGACGGATATGCCGTCATGCAATGACTCAACCTTAAAAACAAGGATTTTTCCTTAATTTTTCGGTTGAGATGAAGAATGCAAGTTTCGGTCAATAAAATTAAGAAATATGGGACGGTTTTTTTGCGGTGTGGGTGATGATTCTGAAAATGAGTTTTTGGACTTCGATCATAGATCGAACACTACATTACTTGCAAATAATGTTATTCGGGAGAAATGTAGAGTCCGATCTGCGATCGGAAAGGTATTCAACCGAAAAATCAAGGTAGATTTTATGTAATTTGTAAATATGATTGACAATTTACATAAAAATGCCATTATACTGTCATCATGATTAAAAGAAAGCTAGAAAATAAAATATTAGAATGGGCAGGACAGTATTAAACTGGATTCAAGATCCATTATTTATTGCGGTGAAACTCGAACACAACGCAATGGAATAAAAATCATTCCATGGAATCAGATTGGAAGTGTCTTTGTTTGAGTTGGCTTTTTTCTTATCCAAGGCTTCTATTTCTTCGCTGTCAGCAAACGTAGTAGGTCATTGCTTTTTTTCGGCTCACAGAGCCGACACTACACCTGTACACGACCAAAGGAAGTGAGGCCGGAGCTTGCGACAGCAATGAAACGCAGTGTAATGTCCTACCTAAAGCTGTTCTCCCGTTGGTCGAATGGATGTTCCATGCGTCGCTCTTCGAGCTATGCAGGACGCAGTGGATCTTCCGTGCGTCGCTATGCAGGACACAGCCGACGTTCTATCTTTTAGGTCACCTCGGGGCTTGCCCCCGTGGAACCATGATTGGCGGCAACGCCCGCCCTAAAAAACAATCAATGGCTCTGCCATTCCTTAATTCCGCTGACGAAAGTCAGCTCTTTATCTTAACCTTAACCTGCTGGCTCTGCCAGCTTTGGCTGCGGCTCGTCCGCCCTAAGCAATTACTTACTCAACATTTCTAGGGTGATCTGGGCGAAGTTATCGAGGGTGATGTCGGCACCGGCGGCTTCCAGTTCTTCTTTTGGAAAACTTGAGGCCACTGCGATGCATTTGCATCCAGCTGATTTTGCTGCTTCCACGCCATGTATTGCATCTTCGATGACTATGCAGTCTGCTGGATCCACATTAATTGCTTTTGCAGCTTTAAGATATATTTCAGGATCAGGCTTTTTGTTTGTGACATTTTCACCTGTGATGATTGCATCAAACCATGAAAGTGGAACCTCGATTGCTTCAAGGTTTGCTTTCATCTTAATGTAATCTGCACTTGTAGCAACAGCCATTTTGATGTTGGCGTCATGCAGTTGTTCTAAAAGCTCCTTTACACCCGGGATTTTTTCAATCATTGAGGGTAAAATTTCCAAATACACATCATAGACATGTTTCTTCATTTCAGGAATATATGCTTTGCCGTGTTTTTCAGCTACACCACCAATGTATAGGTCTTCTCCACGTCCAACGAATGGAATAAAGTCTTCGGGTTTGGCGTTTACGCCATATGTTTTCAGTCCGCGTATTGCCGCTTCCAGAATTACTGGTTCGGTGTCGGTCAGGACACCATCCATGTCAAATAGTATTGCTTTTTTCATAATATTGTTTTTCTAAGTTTGAGTTTTCAATGTTTCCGCACAGAGCCGCTAAAATTTTGAATAAATCTAAAGTTCAACTTTAAATTTATTCAGATTTCTCAAGACCTATAAAATGCTCTTTAAGATTATTTTCAATATAGTTTTTTATCTCGCATTTTCGGATTTTCTCTACAGTCAAGCACTCGAAATACCAAAACTTCCTCATCTATAAAATCATAATATATGGCGTAAGGAAATCGTTTACTTAGCATCTGATAAAAATTATGTTTGATTGGGTGAATCCCTGCATAAAGAGTGAGGGAATCTATTTCTGAAATTAAGGTATCAAGGAAATATTCTCCAATTCCTGGAGACTGGAAATTGTAAAATTCCTTTCCTGCTTCGAGATCATCAAGAGCTGTATAAAGAATTTTAATTTTTTTCATCTTTTAGTCGTCTTTTGGCTTCTTCCCAATCCAAGGCTTTTATTTCTCCGCTATCAAACTTGGCTTGAGTCTCTTTTAAGACTTGCCCGTGCCATTCTGGAGTCTCAAAACCTTTTGCAGGAGAAAGATCAATCCAAAGGGTTTCCATGATCTTTAGCTTTTCTTTTCGAGGAAGCTGTAAGACTTGTTCTGTAATTGTCATGATTTTATCTCCTATTATCAACCTTTGACATCAATTTTATATCTAATCATCTTTGTTGTCAAGATTCGATTCTGCTTTTCTTGATTTTACAACTCAACACTTTTTTTGGTCGGCGGGGACGCCAACCCTCCCGATTTCCGTTCTCTCGTTGGATTGGGCAAACGGGAGGGACAGCGTCCCCGCTGTCCTTGTACCAATGGGGTAGCTCAAGCTTCCAGGTAGGCCATTACGCTACGCATCATTGCTGTCGCAAGCTCCAGCCGCACTCATGTTTAGTCGTGTGTAAGCGTTCTTCTCTTTTTCCTCCCCTCGGGAGAGCCCTATTTACTATTTACAATTTACCATCAACAATTGTTTGCCTCTGTCTAACGGTCTAACTTCTAAACGGTCTAACTACAATTATTATAGGCATTTTTGAAGAGCTGCAACCATGGGCCTTCTTCAACTGCTTTGATTGATTCGGGAGCCCATGCCATTTGCAAGCTTCTGAATACACGTTCAGGATGAGGCATCATGATTGTTGCACGTCCGTCAAGAGATGTTACAGATGTGATACCTTCTTTTGATCCATTTGGATTCAGAGGATATCGTTCTGTGATTTCGCCGTAGTTATTCACGTAGTTTGCAACAATCTGGTTGTTCTGCTTCAGAGCATCTACATTGCCGGTGATGTCAAAGTTTGCAAAGCCTTCGCCGTGGGCAACAGGTATTGCAAGTTTTGAGTTTTCCATGCCTTTGAAAAGTATTGATGGTGTTTCATTGATTTTCAATGTAATGTATCGAGCTTCAAACTGTTCGCATCTGTTCTTTGTAAAGGCCGGCCAGTTTTCTGCCCCGGGAATAATATCTTTCAGCTGAGACAGCATCTGGCAACCATTACATACTCCAAGAGAAAAAGTGTTTGGATTCGCAAAGAATGCTGCAAACATATCTTTTAGCTTTTCGTTGAAGAGAATTGATTTTCCCCAACCAGAGCCAGCACCAAGAACGTCACCATATGAGAACCCGCCACATGCAACAAGTCCTGAGAATTGTTCCAGTGTCAATTTGCCTGAAAGCAGATCGGTCATATGCACATCAATTGATTCAAACCCGGCTTTGTCAAATGCCGCAGCCATTTCAATTTGTCCATTGATTCCCTGCTCTCTAAGAATTGCCATCTTTGGTTTAACTGCTTTTGCAATTGTGGGAGCTGTGTATTCAAACTTAGCATCAATTGAGATGCCTGGGTTGTTTTCGTCAAGCAGTTCATCAAACTCCTGCTTTACAACTTCCGGATTGTCTCTGAGTGTCTGCATCTTGTATGTAAGCTCGCACCATGTTCTGTTTAGTGATGTTAAGCTCTCTTTGTATATTGTCTCACCATCTCTGGTTATTGAAATTGTTCTACCTGGTCCGAAGCCTGCTTGTGGTTTTGCAATGATTGTAGAAGCATAGCCAAGGTCGAACTCAGCTAAAATTGCCTGAACAGTTTGAATCTTCTGTTCTGCAACCTGAATTACCGCACCTGCTTCTTCGTTAAAGAGAATTTCAAAATCGTTGCCTTCAAAGCCTGATATATCAATTTCAAGTCCACGTCTTGCTGCAAATGCCATTTCAAGCATTGTTGTTATTGCGCCACCATCCGAACGGTCATGATAGGCAAGAATCAGCTTTTCGTCGACCAGTTTTTGCATTGCATTGAAGAAGTTCAAAAGATCTTCGGATTTGTCTACATCAGGAGCATCGTTGCCGATTTGATTGTATACGCGTGCAAGAGCTGAACCGCCGAGTCTGTTTTTGCCTTTTCCTAAGTCGATAAGAATTAGTGATGAGTCTTTTGCTTTCAGTTCCGGTGTAACTGTTTTGTTTACGTCGTAGACAGGGGCAAATGCAGTAATGACAAGTGATAGGGGAGCGATTTGTTTTTTGTTTTCACCATCTGATGTCTGCCATACTGTTCTCATTGATAGCGAATCTTTGCCTACAGGAATTGATAGTCCTAGCTCTGGACAAAGTTCCATGCCGATTGCCTTAACGGTGTCGTATAGTCCTGCATCTTCACCTTCTTCGCCACAAGCACACATCCAGTTTGCAGAAAGTTTGATGTTCTTGATTTTTTTAACATTTGTTCCGGCAATGTTCGTGATTGCTTCAGCAACTGCCATTCTGCCGGATGCTGCATGTGAAATGATTGCCGAGTTTGTTCGCTCACCGCATGACATAACTTCGCCGGTTGTTGAAGTTAATGATGTTGTTGTCACAGCAGAGTCGGCAACAGGTGTCTGAAATGGTCCAACCATCTGATCCTGTGCAACCATTCCTGTGATGCTTCTGTCTGTGATAGAGATCAAAAATGTTTTGTTTGCAACAGCTGGGAGTTTAAGAACTCGTTCAATTGCTTCATCAAGTTTCATCTCTGATGTGTCAATTGCAGGTAATTCTGTTTTCAGGTGTTCAACATCGCGAAGCATTTTGGGTGGGTTGCCAAGAATTACGCCGAGGTCAATATCAATTGGTTTGTTATTAAAATGTTCATCTTCTAGCACGAGTTTGCCGTCGCCAGTTGCGACACCAATTACTTTTGCCGGGCAGCGTTCACGTTCGCACATTGCCATAAATTCTTTTTCATCTTCAGGAAGAATTGCAAGAACGTAACGTTCCTGAGCTTCGCAGCACCAGATTTCCATTGGAGACATTGAGAGGTCTTCATTGTTGATGTTTCTTAGCTTAAACACCGCGCCTGTTGCTTCAATCAGTTCTGGACATCCGTTTGACAGTCCACCGGCACCAATGTCATGTATGCTTAGGATTGGGTTGTCTGCTCCAAGTGCAGCACATGTGTCAATAACTTCCTGGCAGCGTCTTTCCATTTCTGCACTTCCACGTTGAACAGAGTCGAAATCAAGTTCAGCAGCATTGCTTCCGGTATCCATTGATGAGGCAGCACCGCCACCTAGCCCAATTCGCATTGCAGGTCCACCTAGTTGGATAACCAAAGCACCTACGCCAATATCTTTTTTCTCAACATTAACACGTTTCATGCTGCCCATACCACCTGCCAACATAATTGGTTTGTGGTAACCACGATATTTTGCAGCGCAGACTTCTTCGTATGTTTTGAAGAATCCAAGTAGTTGAGGTCTACCAAATTCATTGCCAAAGTTGGCTCCACCAATTGGTCCTTCAAGCATAATTTCTAAAGGAGTTGAAAGTCTGTCAGGAAACTCACTGTAATTCTTTTCCCATGGCATTTCGAAGCCAGGGATATTTAGGTTTGATACCATGAAACCGCATAGACCAGCTTTTGTTTTGCCGGCGGTACCAGTTGCGCATTCATCACGAATTTCACCACCCACGCCTGTTGCTGCACCTGGATATGGTGAAATAGCAGTTGGATGGTTATGTGTTTCAACCTTGATAACAATGTCGTATTTTCCAGGTGTGTATCCATAAATATGTTCAGCACCTGGTGTGACTTCAAAACGGGTGTCTTCAAATCCTTCAAGAACTCCTGAGTTGTCGCTGTATGCAACAAGAGTGCCTTCCGGTTGTTCTTTGTGCGTGTTCTGAATCATTTTGAAAAGTGTAAGATCTTTTTCTTCTCCGTCAATAACCCAGTCGGCATTAAAAATTTTGTGTCGGCAATGTTCAGAGTTTACCTGTCCAAACATAACGAGTTCAACATCTGTGGGATTTTTGCCAGCTGCACTGTATTCTTTGAAAAGGTAGTCAATTTCATCATCACTTAGAGCTAGCCCAAGTTCAACATTTGCTTTTTCAAGAGCTTTGTGTCCCTCTTCAAGCAATTTAATTTCTAAAAATGGCGCTGGTTTGATATGGTGGAATATATCGTCAACATTTGCATATAGACCTTCGGTCATTTTGTCATATAGCAGATGTGATATTTGCTCAATCTGATCGGTGTAAAGGTGCTTGTTTTCGTTTGTTGTGATGTTGAAGATGATTCCACGTTCAACTCTTGGAATTTCTTTGATACCGCAATTCTTGAAAATATCAGTTGCTTTTGATGACCATGGGGAAATGGTACCTTTTCTTGGGGTGACAAAGAAGTCGCCATCGACTGGTGTGTAAATTTCTTCAGCATTTAAAAGTGAGAATGCTTTATCAAGTGTCTGTTTGGGTAGTTCGTTTTCAATCTCAACGAGATAGACAAAGTGTGTGTCTATTGATTTTACTGTATTTGGTGCGGCTTTTTCGTACTTTTCAAGTATTGCTTTTATTCTAAATTCTGAAAGGGCTTCACTTCCTTTTAGTATCAAAGGTTTCATTGTTTTTGTCTCCACGGGGCAAAAGGTTGTCATTAAATAATATAGCAAAGAATTATATGCAATATTCAGCCTTTGAGCAAGTCTTTAATTTTAATTTTGTAAATTCGTAAATGCAAGGAGAATGGTTTTAACCACGGAACACACCGAAGACACGAAAAAGAAGAAGAGTATTATCCGCAGATAGGCCATTCGTTGCACTCATTGCTGTCGTAGACTCCAGCCTCTCTCCCGTTGGTCGGGTCTTCACAGATTAAAAGGATTAAGAAAGAGAAGAGTTCTAGCCACAAAGAGGCACAAAGGACACAAAGAAGAAAAGAGTTTGAACCACGAAAAACACGAAAAAACACGAAAAATCGGGCTATGATTTAACTACCAGCGTCTTGTTTGTTCTGTTCGTATTCTATTTTCAATACTGAGTGGTTCTCTCCGACAGTCAATAATTGCATGAACATAAATTATATTATCAAGAATTTTATAGTAGATTGCATACGGAAAACGTTTTGATAGCATGTAATAAAAATTGTTTTTATGAGGATGAATTCCTGCATATAATAACAAGGAGTCAATATCTGAATACAGTGTGTCTAAAAAATAATTGCCAATGCCATTTTCTTGAGCTTCGTAAAAACAGAAACCATCTACTAAATCAAGTTTTGCATTGTCAAGTATTCGAATGTTCATGAAACTCGTTCTTTGATTTCTGCCTTTGCAATATTCCAGTCTGTACAACCAATTTTGCCTGCTTCAAAGAGAGCTTCTCGTTCTTCTAGTATTCTATTATGCCAGTCTGGAGGAGAATATTTAGATGCTTCATGGCTTAAATTTGTCCAGATATCTTCCAGGAGTCCAATCTTTTCCGAGGTAGACATCTCTTCGAGTTCTAATGTGATTGTCATAAATAACTATCCTTCTTCAAGTTTTAAATATTTAATTATTATACAGAGGCTATTTCAAAAGTCTGATGTTTTCCAAAATTCGCTGACCTCAGCTACAGTAACCAACAGTTGCTTTCCAATGCCGACCAAGATCTAACATGTTTTACGCCAGATGGTTACGGCCTGTGCGCACTGTTTTTTTTGCATCGTTGTCGTTGTCGTATTCGTAATCGAAATAGATTTTCCTGACTTTTGAAATTGGCTCTACAGTAACAATATTATTTGATTATGATTCTATTCGTTAATCTCTTTTTTGTCAAGAGGCTATTTGTGTTTTTTTAAAAAACCTCAATTTTTCGGTTGAATGCCCTTTTCGGCGGGGTCACGGACCCCGACCCTACAGGTGCTAATACTGAAACCAAAGTTAAACTGTTGATTTGCAAGTAGTTTGTAGGGGCAGGGTGCTTCACCCCGCCTTTAAAATGTTTTTTTCAACTTCATCACCCACTGTGTCCTGCATAGCTCGCAGAGCGACGCATGGAGTGGGTGATAAAACAATGTGCTTTTTGCTAATTCTATTGGTTCAAAAGCATGTTTTTATCTCCAACCGAAAAATTAAGGTTAAAAAAATATTGATCGTCAATTGACAAAGTAAATACAAGTAAGAATGGTTTTAACCACGGAACACACCGACGACACGGAAAAGAAGAAGAGTATTATCCACAGATTTCGCAGATTAAAGGGATTAAGAAAGAGAAGAATTCTAGCCACAAAGAGGCGCAAAGGACACAAAGAAGAAAAGAGTAAAACTTTAGAACATTCAACATTCATTCGACCAACGGGAGAACAGCTTTAGTTTACCTAAAGCAACGATCCCGCAGAGCGGGAGAAAGTGGTCATTTTGAATGAACACCCCTCCGTCCTCGTTCCTCGGACACCTCCCCTAAAAGAGGGAGGAGCTTTTGCGGACTAAGGCTGATTGGCAGACACCACACCTGTAGCGTCGGGCGTTGACCGACGGAAGGGCGGTGTTTTCACCGACCTTTTAAATTGTGAATTACTGTTGTTTTTTTTGTGGTAAAACGAAAGGTCGGCATGCATGAATTTGTGCTGGAAGTTGTTTATAATAAAAACATTAGAAATGCTCTAAAAAATAATCGACAATAAAAAACAAGAAAATGAAGGGTTGTAGTACTGATTTACACAAAAAAGAAGAAGAGTATTCTCGCACGGAGACGCAGAGAGTACGGAGGAGTATAAAAGATTAAGATTGAGAACCCCTCAGTCGAGCAAGCTCGACAGCTCCTCCCGCAGAGCGGGACTAGCAAGAA
>JAQICX010000197.1 GCA_027858345.1 Kiritimatiellia bacterium
ACAATATAATCGTCTAGGTCAGCTGACAAAAGTCATTCAAGCAACGCTAATCGACCAACGAATAACGACTTACGATTATGACACAAACACCTTCGCCTTGCTTTCAGAGCAAACTGTTCGGGGTACAATTACCAATTGCCTATCATATTCTTACAATCCTCAAGGACAACAGACAGCATATAGCTCCTCCTCTTCAAGGGGAGGTGACCTCGCGTGCGAGGTCGGAGGGGTTCTTTATTCGTTTGATTCATACGGACGCCAATCCTCCATCGCAGCATTTTCAAATGGAGAAACAAACACATTCCATTTCAACTATCTGCATGGCTCCGCAATGGTTTCATCCATCACCAACAACCTTGGTTTTGGTATCAGCAAATATTATGAAGACTCTCGGAATCTGATTGTTGGAATATCCAACTACTTTGGTTCTTCTTCGGTCTCATCATTTGAGTATCAAAATGATGCTTTAGGGAGACGAACAGAAAGATTGGATTCTGATGAGAATTTACTTGTGAAAACCAACTCTTTCAGCTACAATAATTACTCAGAAATAGTGGGAGCAACAATGAATACAAATCTTTATCACTTTGATCACGACAATATAGGAAATCGGGTTTATGCAGAGTTTCCGAATTATGAAGAAGAGTATGAAGTTGATAGTTTGAATGCTTATACAGAAATAAGTGCATATAATCCAGCATTTTTCCATGACAAGTTTGTTTATGATTTGGATGGTAACATGCTGACGAATCAGATTAAATATTCCTCCGAAGTCTGGGCTTATACGTGGAACGGTGAAAACCGCATGACCTCTGCAACCAACACTGCTGACGGCACATTTGTCACGTATGCCTACGATTTTCAGGGGAGAATGTTCAGCAAGACAACCAACGGTGATGAAACAACATTTGTCTGGAATGGAAATCATATCATTGCGGAAATGACAGATTCATTAACCAATTTCTACACTTGGGCGAATGGCGAAACGTTAAAAGCAAGTTTGGATGGTGAAACAGTTTTCTACTGTCACGATGCAAATAAGAACGTGACAGACCTTGTTGATGACTCAGGAACGCACTTCGTGCACTATGATTATTCGCCTTTCGGCGTCCAAAGTTTCACACTTTTCACTTCACCCTTCACCGTTTCATTAAATCCTTTCAGATTCAGCAATGAGTACTTCGATGCAACTACAGGTCAGGTAGAATTCTGGAGGAGAAAGTACTTCCCTCAATTAGGTAAATTTGCAAGCCGTGATCCAATTGGCGTTCAAGGTGGGCTTAATGAGTATGGTATTGGTGGGAATGATTTGATTAATAGCTTTGATCTGTGGGGGTTGAGTAAGGACAAAGTCTTAGTTGTTATATTTTTAAGTATTATTAATGGAGCACAAGATATAGATACATCTCTTGCACTAGATTTGCTGGGTACTATAGACGATAATTTGGTATGGAAAATTAAAAAAGAACAAATGCCTAACGACGTTGAGAAAGGTCGGCAATATGGTCGTTGGTTTTCCAAGCCAAAATATGATGATGAATGCTGGAAAAGGCTTTATTATATTGAAGGAGAACTCAATACTAAGAGCCAATTTGTTCCACAGAAACCAGGAACATATGCATATGGACAAGCTGGAACATTTGGGGTTACTGTATACGGTGGTTCAATTTATATGGACACGCAAATGGATAAAACTTTAGCAAATGTTGGAGCGTCATATGAAAAACTTGGAGGGTTCGCATTAACTCATGAAGTTCTTCACTCGGTTGGCGGAAAACATTTGTCATCAAATTGGGAAGCAGATTGGGACGCTTACGGAGAGTTTATTATGGCTATGCATGTTTGGCCAGAATGGTGTACCGTTCCTCCAACAATACATGAAAAGAATATAAAAAGGGTTCGCAAAAAATTAGGAGTAAACAAATAATGATAAAATGGTTATATAATATTTTTAAGTTCTTAGCTATTATTTCAGTAGTCATATCTTTATATTGTTCATTATATTGGTTATATTTCTATATTGAGAATGTGTTTTATTTTGCTAATCAACCTTTTGTCAATCATAAGGCATTAATTTATATGTTTTGGAGTGTTAATAGGTTTATGCCGGCAGGAATATTATTTCTGATTGTTTCTTTTTTGTTAATGCTCAAGCTAAAAAGTATAGATAAATTGCTGTTTTGGGTTTTAGCAGGTTATATATTTGTAGCATTGATATTAGGGTATGGTATTTATAGCTTTAGATCTAATTGGTCGTATGAGCTTATTCGCATGTATGAAGAAATATGGTGGTTAAGATATTTATGGAGGTTTTAAATGAAATATATATATTTGATAGTCTGTATGCTGTTATGTATATTTGGATGTAAACATTCAAAAGAAAATAACTCTTTAGAAAAAATGTCTGAAGTAGAATCTATGGTTAGAGACTTATCTCATCGTTTTAATTATGTTAGTTTCTATGGTGAATCCGAGTCAATAATTGGAATTGGTTCTGCTTGCATTAAACAGGATATGTTTTATGATATATGTACAAACCAGTTGGAGATGCAACAGACATTTTATACCCAAACAAATATTAATGTGTTTTTGCCGTTATGCACTGCAAATAAAGGAAAAAACATGACAGAATGGCAAATGTTTAAAATAGATGGTATATTTGATTGTATTGAAGAGAAAAGGGACGATTATACAATTGTTGCATATTGTACATCTTTTAAACCTAGTTTTGTTTCAAATCAAGTCACGCAAGTATTTTTTTATTTTAATTACGAAGGTAAGGTGGAGTAATGAAAAAACGTATAATATTGTTTGGTGTTTTAATTTTTGTTTTATTGTTAAGTATTGATATATCGGGGATATTAATAGATTACCCCAAAAGATTTTTTACAAACTTTAATGTGGAAGAGTATGATGTTGTTTTTTATGCTTCATACGGCTGTATAATTGGTATTGCTGTTAAATTGGATGAAGATGATTTCCGAGAAATATGCAGAGAAACTCTTAATATGGAAGAACCTTTTGAAGCTGACTCTCTAAGATTTACTCTTTTACCTGTAGCTGTTGGAAAAATAAGTGACAATGGCAATTATAAAGGATATGCATGGGGAAGATTCTATCATCTATCAGGGGACTCTATTATCGCTAGAAAAGAGACAAAAAAATATGAGATAACAGCCAAATATAATCGTCAGCAGAAAATTGCATATTTTTATTATGATCATTTAATTCTGTGGGGTAGTAAGTATAGTCCAAGCCATTTCTCAGCACCTCGACAAGGATATAGAAAAGGCAGATTAGGTATTATGTGATTATTTACCTAACGACTGGATTTTGATGAAAATTTATTTGCAATAACAAACTCTTTTGCATATAATCAGTATTCAGAGGTAACAAATGCAGTTATGAACACAGACAACTACAACTTTACATTTGATGACATAGGCAATAGAGAAGATTATTCTTTGAACAACGGTTCTGTTGAATATGATTGTAATTCTGTTAATCAATATGTTAATAAAAGTTTTAG
>JAQICX010000246.1 GCA_027858345.1 Kiritimatiellia bacterium
TTATAACACTTCCCGGTTATTCGCAAATTACCAATTCAGGTATGAATGGTACCGTTTCTGCGGAGTCAGGTGAAAAACTCCCTGGGGCTACAGTAGTAGCTGTTCATGAACCTTCGGGAACACAATACGGTACTGTCACAAATACAGATGGCCGTTTCAATTTACAAGGTATGAGACCTGGTGGGCCATACACTATTAACGTTTCATTTGTGGGTTACTCAACCGCTTCCTACACCGATGTTTCTTTGTATTTAGGTGAATCGTTTATTTTAAATTCAGAACTGAATCAAAATGCGATTGACGTTCTTGAAGTAATGATTATAGGCGCTAAACCTTCGAAATTCAGCACCAGTAAAACTGGGGCCACAACCAACATCTCAAATGAGCAGTTGAATTCTATGCCGTCTATAAACAGAAGCATTTCCGACATTGCCCGAATTTCACCATATGCCAATGGTTTGAGCTTTGCAGGTGGAGATGGGCGTTCTACCAACTTTACCGTTGACGGTGCCAATTTCAACAATAACTTTGGATTAGGTTCCGGTTTACCAGGTGGTGGAAACCCTATTTCTTTAGATGCAATTGAAGAAATACAGGTAGTTATTGCACCATTCGATGTACGCCAGACAAACTTTATTGGCGGTGGTATCAATGCCATCACAAAATCAGGAACCAATACCTTTCATGGTTCTGCCTACACCTATCTTAACAATCAAAATCTACGAGGAAATAGTATTGGAGATGTTGATTTCGGTGATCGCGCTGAAGAATCAACAAACGTTTACGGCGTAACTTTTGGTGGTCCTATCATTAAAAATAAATTGTTCTTTTTCGTTAATGGAGAATACGAATTAAGTCCTGGACAGGTTGTTACCTGGAGACCATCAGAAGACGGAGTTGCAAATACCGACCTAATGCTTTCAAGAGCAAGCACCGCAGATATGCAAGCAGTTAAAGATCATTTAATGGATGAATATGGATATGATGCTGGTTCTTATACTGATTATCCTGCTGATGAAAGTAACAGAAAACTTTTAGCCCGTATCGACTGGAACATCAATGATGACAACAAACTGAGTCTTCGATACAACTTCACGAAAAATCAGGGATGGAATCCTACAAATGGCAATTCAAACAATGCCGGTTTCCGTAACAGGAGTATGGATCGTATTTCTCAGTATTCTATGGCTTTCTCTAATTCAATTTATTCAAGTGACAATATTGTTAATTCATATTCATTGGATTTAAACAGAAGGATTTCAGATAAGGTTTCAAATCAATTCCTGACCACATTTACAAAAATTACTGATATCCGTGGATCTAATTCCGAGCCATTCCCATTTATTGACATCATGAATGGATTTAATACAACTGATGGAACACAGTCAGTTGAACCATATATTTCTGCAGGTTATGAATTGTTCACATGGAACAACGGTGTAAATAACAATATTTTCAATATCATCGATAACGTAACTTTTTCCTTAAATAGTCATAAAATTACTGCAGGAGCAAGTTTTGAATATCAAATGGCAAACAACTCTTACATGCGTAACGGTACAGGATATTATCGTTATGCCAGTCTTGACGATTTCTTAAATCAAGCTGCACCAAGAGATTTTGCATTGACTTATGGTTATGACGGAGAAACAAATCCAGCTGCTGAGGTTGCTTTTAATCAGGTGGGCGTTTATGCTCAGGATGAATGGAACGTTAATCCTGATCTCAAATTAACATTTGGTGTACGTGCCGATTATCTAAAATATGTTGATAATATACTCACAAACAATGCAATCCTTGCTCTGGATTACGGCGGAACAAGTATTAATACCGGCGAATGGCCAGCAGGAAATATTCAATTTTCACCAAGAGTTGGATTCACTTGGGATGTAACAGGTGATCAAACATTGAAGGTTCGTGGAGGTACAGGTATTTTTGCCGGAAGACTACCATTGGTTTTCTTCACAAATATGCCTACCAATGCAGGAATGGTACAAGGTAGCTATAATGCCGTTACCACGTATAACGAAGATTGGACCATAGACGAAGTTGACCCTGTTTTAGCATCTTTGGCCGGACCAATGATCACTGATGTAGATGAAATGATAAGTACATTGAACCTGCAGAACACTATTACTCCAGAAGATGGAGCATTGCCACGTGATGTCAATGCTGTTGACCCCAATTTTAAAATGCCTCAAGTATGGAAAACATCACTTGCTGTAGATTATAATCTTCCAGTTTCATTTCCGTTGATGGTTACTCTGGAAGGTATGTACACGAATAGTCTAAATGGTGTAATGCTGAAAAACTACAACCTGCAAGAAGCCGATGCTACCTGGGACCGTTTCAGTGGTGATGATGACAGATATATTTATCCTGATAATGACCAGATTGAATATACTTCAAGAAATGCATACGTATTGGCAAATAACAGCGAAGGCTGGGGAGCAATAGGAAATATTACAATTAACACCCAACCTGTTAACAATTTGAATATTATGGCAGCCTATACCCGCACTGAATCAAAAGAGGTTTCAGGCATGCCTGGTAGTGCAGCATATTCAGCTTACAATGGTCAAATTCAGGTGAATGGTCCTCATATGCCAATGGTTCAGCGCTCACAATATGTTGTTCCAAGCAAAGCTATTGCATCTATTTCTTATAGTCTTCCTTATGCAAAGGATCACATGTCAACATCATTTAATTTATTCTATGTTGGATATTCAGCTGGTGGATATAGCTTTACCTATTCAAACGATATGAATGGAGATGGTTATGCAACTGATCTAATTTACATCCCTAGCGCCAAAGGCGATATAAATTTCATAAGTGCTGCTGACGAAGATGCATTCTTTGCTTTTGTTGATCAAGATAGCTACCTGAGTGCTCATAAAGGTGAATATGCTGAAGCATATTCTGCAAGAGCTCCATGGGTGCATAGCTTTGATTTGCGTGTAGCTCAGAATTTCAGTATAAACTCAGGCAACACAAAACAGACCCTACAATTCACACTTGACTTTGTGAACTTCGGTAATTTGATTAATAACGAATGGGGAATTAGCAAGAATATGTATAATTCAAACAACGGACAAATCTTGAATTATGAAGGCGTTGATGCAAGCAATGTTCCTAGTTTCTCAATGGTTACAGATGATGACGGTGCATTCTTGACAGAGTCTTATTCTACTTATTTTAATTACTATGAATGCTGGCAACTTAAATTAGGAGCACGTTACATCTTCTAGTAACTTCAATTCCTAATAGAAAGTTAGATTCTAAGTATTTATAAGAATTATTTTTTAATTAAGCCTCCGGGAAACCGGGGGCTTTTTTTGTGGAAATATAATTCTAAGCGGCTAGCAAAAGAGGTGCGCATTAGCGAAGTGACTCTCCACGGGCGTCCTGAAAATTCTACTCGGGTTAAACCACGTATTCTTGTCCTCAGAATTGCAATCTTTTTGATTTTTTTTCATTCTCCCCCACTCCTTTATCCATAAGGCCATCAGCCCATTCCCACAAACCATAGTTGATTTTTTATGAAAAATAGTTGCAAAAAAGGGGTCACAGTTTTCGGTTTCGGCAAACATTATAATAAAGGGGCATTCATAAATGAGCTTCTTTT
>JAQICX010000148.1 GCA_027858345.1 Kiritimatiellia bacterium
TACAGATTTGGCTTTAAAAGCAGTAAGATAGTACAAGTGTACATCTTATTCTGCTTGCGAAGCCAAAGGTGTGCTGATATCGCAAGTTGTTGTTTGACCAAGAATGGCTTTCCAAAAACGAACAGCAAAAAAACAATACAACCGAAAAATTGAGGTAACACAATCATTAATGGGCTTTTCCATTGACTAAAAATATGATTTTGTTATTATACTTTCAATTTAAACGTTACAATATAGGATTTATGTATAAATGATTACAAAAACAAATTGCACGATAATTATTCCAGCTTATAATGAATACAACACAATTGAGTCAGTCCTAAATAACATGCTTAAGCTTCAAAATCAGTATGAATTTGAAATTATTGTTGTCAATGATGGATCAACAGATAATACACAAGATATTCTTAAAAAATTTGGCTCTCAAATAAAAGTTATTACTCATTTTACCAACAAAGGATATGGTGCATCTCTAAAAGACGGTATAAGGAATACAAGAACAAAGTACGTAATGTTTTTTGATGCTGATGGTCAGCATGATATCAATAAGATACCAGAGTTTCTTAACAAACTTGAAACCACAGAAATGCTTATTGGAGAAAGAGTCTTCGGTGACGGAAGTCCTAAAAAACGATTGCTAGGCAAGATTGTTTTAAACGTATTTGTCAATTTTATTACCGCTAAAAAGGTTTCAGATGTTAACTGCGGAATGAGAGCAGGAATCCGTCATTTATATATGGAAATGCTGGACATTCTTCCAGATGGTTTTTCATTCACGACAACATCTCTTGTATATACTCTTAAAAACAGGCTGGCTTATGAATATATTCCAGTAAAGATGATTCCTCGTCACGAAGGGTTTAGTACTGTTAATATGTTTTATGATGGAACTAAAACTATTATGCTAATATTTAGACTGGCAATGCTTTTTAATCCTTTTAAAGTTTTTGGTGGTTTAGCTGGCATTTTGTTTTTAATTGCAATAATATATCAAGCATATATATTTGCAAGAACAGGTCTTCATATTGAAGCTGGGTCGATTATTACTTCTATTATAGCTGTAGTACTCCTGAGTTTTGGAGTAATAGCAGATCAGATATCAGCTTTACGCCAAGAAATAAGTACGCAATCAAGCCTTTTTAGGGAAACTATGGAAAATCTTAAAAAATAATTACCTTTCAAAAGTTTCTTACAAAATAAAATACCAATAAAAGAACGACCGTCATTTCTGGCGGTCTTAATAGGCATAAAAAAAGAAGTGCACGAGTTCGTAAATGCGCGAGTTCCCTCCCTTACGACCAGCCGCCCGCCTTGCTAGTTTTGCAAGGCGGAAAGAAACGACAATTAATCTTCGGTAGTTGCCTTCAAACGAATATATCCGCAGTCATTGGTCATTGGCAAAGTGGCTTTCCAAGTCTCATTGCTAGCGGTCTCTGACATCATTGTATATACAAAACCGTTCGTTCCCCAATTAGTAATAATCAAAGAATCTGTCCAGATTGGGAAAAGTAGAACATCTTCTGTGCCCTTAGCCTTCCTATAACTTACAGCAAAAGTACCTGTTTCTTCACCATCCAATGGGACAAGCACATCCTCAGGCAAACAAGACAGCATCGGATTCAAGCCAATTGCATATTTCAAAAGATTCTGGATGCCATCACCAGCAGGGGCATCGGCATATCCTCGTTGATTAACTGGCACAGCGAATTTTACAGCCCAATTTTCGTAACGAGCTTCAAAACAAACTATAGCAGGATAACCGTCCATGTACCAAATATCAACAAAATCCCAGACAGAGAATGTGGATTGTGTCTGCATTTGTACTGTTGTTTTACCTGTTCCCCCCGAACTTGATGACCAACCTGAAGTTTGAGTATTCCAGAAACAATCACTAATTGTTCCGGAACTTGAGCCGCAGAAACCTCCAACAGCTCCAACTCCAGTAACATAACCTATTGAGTAACAATTGCTGATTATCCCATAATTTATGCCAACGAATCCGCCTACATACCAGGCAGCGCTTGAAACCGTAGACCACGAATAACAATTTTCAACAGTTCCTTCGTTGTATCCAATTAAGCCTCCTGCATAATTTTTGCCGGTCACACTACTGTCAACAATACCCAGATTAGATATAGTTGCACCTGTTCCAACATAGCCAAAGAGGCTGATATAATCTAAACTACCAGAAATAGTCAAATTACAGACCTTATACCCATTGCCATCAAAAGAACCAGTAAACTTTGTTCCCTGAAAACCATAACTAGTGCTTGTATCAGGGGCAATAACCGCCGTTGTAAAACTTTCACCAGCCAAATCAATATCAGCCGTCATTTTGAAATACTTGTCATAATCATCATTGTTAGCAACAAGCTCTAGCAAATCTGCTTTGTTGGCAATTTTATATGGATTTGCCACTGTTCCTGCACCACCGCTGTACTTAGTTATGAATGCATATTGCGCAGTTATGATCACATCTGCAGACGGCATTATAAATGTTGTACTAGATTCACTAGAGTCGCCAATGTTAACTGCATATTCAATAGGATCAACTGTCCAACCTGTAAACTCATAACCAGTATCAGGCGTATCTGCAACAATATCCACAGATTGACCTGACAAATAAGAGTCATCACCTGTACCCGAAACAACACTCAATATATAAGTAATATTTGTAGCAAATGCTACCTCTATAGTATTCGCAGAAGTAACATTACTAAAGGTATAACTTGAAACAGCAGGAGTGCTAACACCATTGATTAATAATGATGCAATATGATATTCAGCGTCAGTTACAATTGTAAATGTCCGATCAGCACCATGTGTTACAACTGGATT
The DNA here is from genome assembly GCA_027858345.1 of Kiritimatiellia bacterium. Taxonomy (GTDB): domain Bacteria; phylum Verrucomicrobiota; class Kiritimatiellia; order JAQICX01; family JAQICX01; genus JAQICX01. The sequence goes on from JAQICX010000148.1 coordinate 2,839, forward strand.
CTCAGGTGTTATTGAACCATGTTCTCCTGAAATCGTTGTGAATTGATATGTTTTTTGCAGATAATTAGCTGTCAAGCTCACGTATTCAGACGGCATTAGAAATGTTGTACTAGCCACATTTGTGTCGCCAATGTTAACCGCATATCCAGCAGGATCAACTGTCCAACCTGTAAACTCATAACCAGTAACAGGCTCATCTGCAACAATCTCAACAACCTCTCCTTCCGAATAATAGCCTCTGGCACTACCAAATTGAACATCTAGAAGATACACTGGGTCAGACAATGAAAACAAAACGGGATAACCATCCATGTACCATATATTACCAAAAGACCACCCCGCAGATGTAAATGTCGATTCAATCTGCATCTGTGCTGTTGTTTTACCTGTTCCGCCAGAACTAGTTGAGCGACCTGAAGTTTGAGTATTCCAGAAACAATCACTAATTGTTCCGGAACTTGAGCCGCAAAAACCACCTGTTGCACTTACTCCAGAAACCGAACCTATTGAGTAGCAATCATTGATTGTTCCATAATTTATGCCGGCAAATCCGCCTGCATACCATGCTGCACTTGAAACCACAGACCATGAATAACAGTTTTCAACGATTCCTTCGTTGTATCCAATCAAACCGCCTGCATAGTTCTTACCAGTCACACTACTGTCAACAACACCCAACTTCGATATAGTTGCACCCGAATCAACATAGCCAAAAAGGCTGACATAGTCTGAGCTGCCGGAAATAGTCAAATTACGAATCTCATGACCATCTCCATCAAATGAGCCAGTAAACTTTGTTCCCTGAAAGCCATAACTAGTGCTTGTATCAGGAGCAATAACTGCCGTCACAAAAGATTCTCCTGACAAATCAATGTCTGCTGTTAATTTAAAACACTTACCATAATCAGAAGTACGGCTAGCAAGAATTATCAGATCCCTTGTACTATTAATTAGATATGGACTATCTTTCGTACCCTCACCACTATTGTAATACAAAGGTTTATAAATCACCTGCACGCTTACACTTTCATCCGGCATAACAAAGCTTGTATTAGAGGAAGTCATATCAGCAAAATTACTGTTATAGATGTCAGGACTTACTGACCAGCTACCAAATTCCAGTCCCTCAGCAGGAGGGTCTGCAAAAATCTCCACAATTGTTTCAGGCATATAAAAACCATCACCTGAACCACTCTCTACAACCAACTCATATGCTTGCCACGTCAGCACCGGATACCCATCCATCAGCCAGATGTCTACAAAATTCCATCCGACACTATCGAACGTAGAGTGCATCTGCATTTCCAACGTTGTCTTACCAACTCCGCCAAAGCTGTTGGTCTGATTAGAAGTCTCTGTATCCCAAAAACATGAACTGACACTTCCTACATTACCGCCAATAAAACCTCCAACATTATTCGTTCCCCCCAAAACACTTCCAGTTGAATAGCTACAGTCTATCGTTCCCACATCGTTATATCCGACAAGACCTCCAACATAATCATTACCGGAAACAGTACTCCATGAATATACATTCGTGACTGTTCCCTGATAATTATGACCAACCAATCCCCCTACAAATCTGTCACCACTGACATCTCCTTCTGAAAAACAGGAGTCAATACTCCCTGCATGATTAAATCCCAAGAAAGCACTAACATATTCAACGCCGGAAACAGATGATTCTGCATAACTTTGCTTTATTGTTCCTCCATAATTACATCCAACAAGACCACCGACAAAATCATTTCCCTGAACAGCTCCGACAGAAGAACACTCATCAATTACCCCATAGTAATTATATCCGGCAAGACCTCCCACATCCAAGTCCCCAACAACCACACCATCAGCCCTGCAACTAAGAATGTTTCCCCTCTCATTGCGACCGCAAAGACCTCCAGAATATGTGGCACCAGATATTGTAAAGCCTTCAACTATCAAAGATTTAATCGTTCCGCCATTAAGGAACCTAAACAACCCCGTATAATCACTCGTACTCTGAACAACAAAATTACTGACCACATGACCACTCCCATCAAAATAACCGGCAAAACTACGATTAACCACAGCAGAAGAAAACTGTTGATTCTGCAAATTAATATCTACGTTCAACTTGTAATACCCACTTATCAACTTTGCATTACTGTAAAATTCTTGAAAATCTGCAAGACTATCAATAATATACGGATTACTAACTGTCCCTCCTCCCGGAAGACTTGTTATAGAGATCTCATCACTATATTCCGCTGCAATCATATTATATCCCGTTCTAGTAGGATGCAATCCATCAAGATAAAGACTTGAGTTTCGATACCCCATAACAGACTCAACATCTGCAATTTCAATCCCATATCGCCACTTCATATTACGGATATCATCATTAAGATCTTGAACAACCGATGCCTCATAAGTAGAAAAGTTTGGAACTAGAGGTAGAGTACCAAGAACAACTTTTGCACCATAAGCTTGAGCTGTTTCAACTATTGTCTCTAAATTATCAATGATAGTCGAATTAGGAATTCCAAGCTTAGCATCATTCACCCCATATAGAATCAAAACATACTGAGGATAATATGTTTTCATATAATAATTAATATTTCCAGCACCGTCCGAAGCATAAGAATGACTAATTCCGAGATTAACAACACTGACTCCTGAAAGCATATTTTCAAGACGTTCGGGCCAGGGATCATATGTAACAGGACTAGAACCAGATGTAATTCCACATCCTAAAGCAATGCAAACTCCTGAATTCAAAGAATTACGAGCATAATCAAAAACACTCTTTGCTCCAGAGAAAACAGTAGCCACTTCAGTTTCTTGTCCACCAAACACAAAGTTACTACTCAAGATAAACATAGATACCAATGTTAATATTATATTTTTATTTTTCACATTCACCATATTTTTTATAAAGAGCCCTTGTTCATATAAACTATCACATTAAATAATTCCAGCAGTCTGAAATTATGTTAATTATATTATAACGTACATTCATATGCAATTCTTTTATTATAAACATACTAGCCCGCATATTTTAAGGTTGAGTCATTGCATAACAGCATATCCGTCGGTCATCGACCGACGCTACAGCCATTAATTTTGCAATTCACCGTTAAACTGCACATTTCATACTGTAGTGGCGGTCGTTGACCGCCTAAAAATATTTTTCCATTTTATCACCTGAAATCAGCGATTTTGAATAATCAATTCCTGATTTTATTAGCCTAAACTCATGTTTTGGATATCAACCGAAAAATTAAGGCTACTAGACTTATTGGAAGAAAAAAAAGACCGCTGTTTCCAGCGATCATAGAGAATGTGTTTCTTAAATTAATCTTCTATAGTTGCCTTCAAACGGATATACCCACACTCATTTGTCATTGGCAGAGTAGCTTTCCAAGTCTCATTGCTAGAGGTCTCAGACATCATTGTATATACAAAACCGTTCGTTCCCCAATTAGTAACAAGCAAAGAATCTGTCCACGTTGGGAATAATTCAACATCTACAGTTTCTTTTGATTTTCTGTAGATAACAGAAAATCCATTTGTTTCGGCAAGAAGTTCCATGACATCTGATGCAGAACATGAATGCAAAGGACTCAACCCAATAGCATACTTGAGCAAGTTTTGAATGCCATCACCAGCTGGGTCATCAGAATATCCCTGCTCATTAAGTGGAACATCATAGTCGTTAAGCCAAGCATTAAACGATAAAACAGTTTCAAAGTTCTGAAGTTGTGGATAACCATTCATATACCAAATTTCAACAAAATTCCAACTTGAGAAAGTTGACTTTAGCTGCATCAAAGCCGTTGTTTTACCTGTTCCTCCATCGCTAGTTGAGCGACCAGAAGTTTGAGTATTCCAGAAACAATCACTAATTCCTCCAGAGCTCCAACCGCAAAAACCACCTGTTGCCCCTACTCCGGAAACAGAACCTATTGAATAGCAATCAATGATTGTGCCATAATTTATACCTACAAATCCGCCTACATACCAGGCTGAACTCGAAACACTCATCCACGAATAACAATTTTCAACAATTCCTTCATTATATCCAATCAAACCTCCTGCATAATTTTTGCCGGTCACACTACTGTCAGTAATACCCAGATTAGATATAGTAGCACCTGAACCAACATAGCCAAATAGACTGACATAATCTAAACTACCAGAAATAGTCAAATTACAGATTTTATGTCCATCTCCATCAAAGGAACCAGTAAACTTTGTTCCCTGATAACCATAACTAGTACTTGTATCAGGAGCAATAACCGCTGATGTAAAACTTTCACCTGTCAAATCAACATCAGATATCATCTTAAAACATTTACCATAATCATCAATATTAGCCGACAACTCCAAAAAATCCCCTTTATTTTCAATCAAATATGGGTCAACCTCCGTTCCTGAACCCCCACTGTATTTTACATTCCTCAATGTAACAGAATATATTGCATTAGTGTCTACACCATTTTCACTATAATCTGCACTAATCGTAATAATTTGATTAGTATAAATATCCAGAGCAGTAAGGATTCCGGTGCTGCTGATAGTTGCATATGGTGAATTTACACTCCAAGTTGCAGATGTCGTGACATCATTTGTATAACCATTATCATAGAGGACGGTACATATGTATTGTGTAGATTCACCCTCATCAACATATGTCGCACCTGAAATAGTCATTGAAACGATAGCTATGTTTTGCCACTGCAATGTGGGATAACCAACCATGCGCCATGTGTCAACAAAATTCCAATCTGCATCCGTAAACGTAGATTCTGTCTGCATTTCAGCTGTTGTCTTGCCTATTCCCCCATCACTTGTGGTCATTCCTGATGTTTGTATATCCCAGAAACTGGAAATTATTGAACCACGATTATACCCAACTAAACCTCCACCATAAGAATCAAAAATAACTTTGCCAGTTGAGTAACAAGAATTAATTGTTCCAATATAATTATCTCCACACAAACCGCCAACATATTTAGCACCATCAACACTACCTGTTGAATAACTATTCAAAATTGTTCCAAAATCATTATCTCCACAAAGACCACCAACATGCAAAAGTCCAAAAACACTACCTGTTGAATAACTATTTAAAACTTTTCCAAACTCATTATCTCCACACAGGCCTCCAACATATAACAATCCATCCACACTACCTGTTGAATAACTATTTGAAACAGTTCCAAACTCATTATCTCCACAAAAACCACCAACATGATATCCAGCAGTCACACTACCTGTCGAATAACTGTTTTCAATATTACCATACATATTATATCCACACAAACCGCCAGCATAAGAAAATCCATCAATAGATACTTTAGAGAAACATCTACTAACTGTTCCAGCATTATTATAGCCGACTAAACCGCCTACAAAATAAGCCACTGGTACATTAAGATTACCATCAACAGTTAAATTACAAATATTACCACCAGAGCCAATTCGACCAAAGAGTCCAATATAGTTGCCATTGCCAGCAATCATCAAGTTACTAATAACATGACCATCGCCATCAAAAGTACCTGAAAACTCTGTTCCAGACCATAACCACAACACGGAATTATAAGAGGAAGAAGCTATTACAGCTTTTGTGAAATTTGTTCCAGACAAATCAATATCAGCAGTCATTTTAAAGCATTTATCATAATCAGCGGTAGTCGCACCCAATTCAAGCAAATCAGCTTTATTTGATATCAAATAGGGATCTGACTCAGTTCCAGTTCCTCCACTGTATGTATAATAATAATTTGCAGTAAGAGTAACATTTTCCGTCGCCATTGTGAATGTAGTATTAGACGCTGACAGATCACCAATATTATTTGTATATATACCCGGTTCAGCTATCCAACTAACAAACTCATAACCAAGAGGCACATCAGCAGTAATATCCACACGAGTTCCTTCTGCATATGAGCCATCACCTGTTCCATCCGTAACAGTTAATATATAACTTTGAACATCCTGCCACTGAAGCTTTGGATAACCGTTCATTCCCCAAGTATCATCAAAATTCCAGCCAACATCCATAAATGTAGACTGCATCTGCATCTCGGCTGTGGTTTTACCTATTCCACCTGAACTCGTGGTCATTCCAGATGTTTCTGTATCCCAGAAAGAGAAACTAGTTGTTCCATAGTAATTCTCTCCAAGCAGTCCACCAAAGTTATTAGGCGTATCCCCACCAACGACTACTCCTGTCGAATAACAAGTTAGAATTGTTCCTAATCTATTCCTGCCGCACAACCCTCCAAAAGACTGCGATTCTTCTCCACCACTGACATTGCCAGTCGAGTAACAGTTTTTTATAGTGCTTTTATAATTTTCTCCGCATAGACCTCCGAGATAATATGATTCTCCATCGGCACTAACATCCCCTGTTGCATAGCAATCACTAATCGTAGCAGAAACAAAGTTACCTCCGCAAATACCGCCAACATAATACTTACCACCTGACATAGAGCATTTAGAATAACAATCACTAATCAAACTATGATAGTTATACCCACATAGTCCTCCAATATGCGCAGAATTATCTCCTCCGCTGATATAGCCTGTCGAATAACAATCTCGAATTGAACCGTTATTAATCGTACCACAAATACTACCAATGTTAACAGAATTATCACCGCCAATTATCCTTACATTTTTAATGCCAAGTTCAATCACTTGACCAGAATAGCCAATATAACCAAATAAACCTAAAAAATCATTTTCTAATGCAGAAGAATCTATAGTTAAATTTGCAATTACACAACCATTACCATTAAATACCCCCGTAAATCTTGTTCCTACAAATAGAAAGGTTGAGTTATCTGAATCAGCAGCAATCACAGCTTTTGTAAAGTTTGTCCCTGACAAATCAATATCAGCAGTCATTTTAAAGCATTTATCATAATCAGCGGTAGTCGCACCCAATTCAAGCAAATCAGCTTTGTCTGCAATTAGATATGGATCAGAAGGCACTCCCGAACCACCACTGTACCCAAAAGTAAATGTTGAAACAAGTATCATTGCCAAAAAGCCAAAAATCATCAATCTTGTTTTTATCATAATTTCTCCATATAATTTGCTAAAAAAAAGCAGCACATAAAAATCAAAAATATTAACACAACGCCCTAGCATATCGAAGGAGCTTAGGAAAGAACGTTTAGTTAGGGGTTCCTGTTTAATTCATAACTAATGTATTGATAAATATTAATGCTTGTTTTTGAATGTTAAAGTGCAAGGTTATTAGCCATTTTAGCCAAAAAAGCTTGCAGATGAACTATAATATAAAATTCATATAATTTATGAATTGGTAATGCAATATCACGCAACCTTTTACCTTGCAGCATGTTACCTTTAGCGGGCTAAAGGCGAAAATGCTTTAAGGCAAAATCTTATGCAATCTTGCATTAAACAGTAACCCCTATTTATGAAGACTACAATAATATTTTTCACACAATAATGCAATTAAAATAAAGTTATTTCTCATTATAACCTTGATTTTTCGGTCGGACCCCTTTTTGGCGGGGTCACGGACCCCGACCCGACAGTTGCGGATGCTGCAACCAAAGCTAAAAGGTTGATTTGCAGGTGTTTTGTAGGGTCGGGGTGCTTCACCCCGCCTTTTAAATAAAATTTTCAACTTTATCACCCAAAAAGTGATAAAACAATGGCTCCATACTTGATTTTATTTATCCAAACGCATGTTTGACCTCTAACCAAAAAATCAAGGATTATAATTCGAAAAATCAGCCAGAAAAAAGACCGCGGTTTCCAGCGGTCAAAGAGTATTTCATAAACAAAAGAAGTGCACGAGTTCGCAAGTGCGGAAATGCGCGAGTTGAATAAAACAGCCTTGTTAGTCGCCAGCAAGGTGAGAAATCTTTTACCAAAATTAATCTATTGTTTTGGCTTTGAGTCGAATGTAACCACGGTCATTTGTCATTGGCAAGGTTGCTTTCCAAGTCTCATTACTTGCTGTCTCAGAAATCATTGTATATTCAAACCCATTAGTTCCCCAATTAGTAATAATAAGAGAATCTGTCCAAATTGGGAACAACAGAACGTATTCTATACCTTTAGCTTTCTTATATGTAACAGCAAAAGTATTTGTTTGATTATCATCCAATGGAGCAAGAACATCCTCGCCCGAACATGACTGCATTGGATCCAATCCAATTGCATATTTCAACAAATTCTGAATTCCATCATCAGCTGGGTCGTCTAAATATCCTTGCTTATTTTCAGGGACATCCAAGTCAATTAACCAAGTCCGATATGGATCTTTATTTTCATTAAAATACTGAAGGTCTGGGTAACCAACCATATACCAAGTGTCAACAAAATCCCATCCGGCGGCTGTAAAAGTAGATTCGGTCTGCATCTCTGCTGTAGTTTTGCCTGTTCCACCAGCACTAGTTGTTTGTCCTGATATCTGTAGATCCCATAAACAATCACTGATTGTACCAAAAAGTTTCCTGCCAGCAAGACCGCCAACAGACACTCTACCACTAACTGAACATGCGGAATAACAAGAGCTTATTGTACCTTTAGAACTATTGCCGACAAGCCCCCCAACATTCTCGTCTCCACTAACAGAACCTGTGGAATAACAATCTATTATTATGCCTGAATTATTATAACCAACAAGACCGCCAACATTATCATTTCCACTAACTGAACCTGTGAAATAACAAGAACTGATTGTGCCTCCACCATTCTCGCTAACAAGTCCACCAAGAGAACGATTACCAATTATATTACAGTTAAGCAGTCCCGTCTTCTTTATATAGCCTCCTGAACCCACATATCCAAACAAACTTCTATAATCAACAGTGGAACCTCCGTCAATCGACAGATTCATAATGTTATGACCATCTCCATCAAAAGTACCTGTAAATTTTGGACCTTGGAATCCAGCAACTGAAATATCTGTGTCGGGAGCAATAACTGCTTTCGTGAAACTTTCGCCATCCAAATCAATATCTACTGTCTGCTTGAAACATTTTCCATAGTCATCTGTGTTTGCACCCAAAGCCAACAAATCATCTTTATTTGATATTAAATAAGGATCTGTCTCAGTTCCTGAACCACCACTGTAGCCAGCATCTGGTGCAGCACCATTTATTGTAAATTCAACAAGACTTGCTCCTACAACAATATCATAGATATCAAGGTCTGAATCAGAACCATCCCACCATTTCGCATCTGGCAGTGTTGTATCATTAAATAAATCACCTGTATCAAATAAATCAGCAGCATCACCATAATTATAAAGAACATTATTTTCCAGATCAAATTTTCCATCAGCCTGCTCTAAAGATACAATATAATGCTGATTTGGAAGCATCTGTTGAGAATCTCTATCACCATTCTCATCAATATGCCATATAACAACTCCTTTATCAGGAAGACTAGTATTTCTATCACTTTGAAATCTGGTTTCTATACAGAAAAATTCTGCATTATTATCTTCATTCTCGTATAAATATGTCGTATAGGAGGCATTTGTTAATTCACTGAAAGCCCCTCCAGAAGATGTTGTGTTCACCACAGTATCCCAGCCTTTTAACATTCTTAAATATGAACATGGAGGTACTGGATTCCAGTCATTTCCACCATAACCCATAAGGCAAAAATCACCAACTCCTTTTGAATCATAATCATAATCATATAAATCAGGCCAGTCACATATCATATGCCCATTTTCATGACAGAATGTTCGAAGAACTAAAGAGCTGCCTATATCTGTTATCTGGTAATTACCTGCACTAACTCCATCTGCACTAAAACTATAACCTGTATATGGCAAATACCATTTATGAGGCCATAGTCCTGTGGCCCATTCTGATGGCCTAACTCCAGCATAAAAAGCATTAATAGCCATAATTTCGTTATTTGAGTCTACAGAAAGCTGTGAAAAATCAAATCCCTGATTTTCAAGATAAGTTAGTGCCTCATGTATTAATTCTCCGGTTCTTATACCATGAAAAACACTTGTATCATTGTAATAAGACTTAGGATTTTGAGCCCTATAATATGCAGTAACGTAATTGGTGTACTCCACCTTACCACTTGAAACATCATAATAGTAATCTCTTACAGAACCATTATTGCCGTATCCGATATATCCCTGCAGGTTTAGAAAATTATCAATATCAGATTTTGCAATAGTTGCTGGAGAGTCAGAAAAATCAATAAGAAGAGTAAGACCTCTTATATTGCCGGATAAAGCAGAGTTCTGTGAAGTACTAAGACGTTCAATATGATCATTTGGACTTTTAAAGAATTCTCTTTTTTTTACAGCAATACTTATCCTTTTATCATCAGTAATTTTAACTCCTTTCTGTAACTTCAAATTGTCATCAGATGATTTCATTATGTTATCTACTGTATTAAGATATTTAATTCCAGTTGAGACAAGGTCATCACTTTGTTTGTCATAGACAGCATAAGTTGCCCAACCAGTATCTTTTTCAGCCGTTAATGTATAACCATCCAGTGATTCAACGTGCTGAAAATATTCATCACCCCAAATTTTCACATCAACCAGCGTGCCATCTGGTTGTTCAATTGTAATCACATCTCCATCATAAGGTGCAGCACACATTGAACCTACAGTACAAAACACAGCAACTAATATCATAATAAATAATTTGATTCTCACTATTTTGTCCTTTACGTTTTATTGCGAGACATTGTTTAATAGACTTTAATACTATTGTTTTCTTACTGATAAAACAAGAAAAAAAGCGTATTTCAGGTACTTTCCTCAATTTTTAGGTTGAATGCCTTTTTCGGCGGGGTCACGGACCCCGACCCTACAGTTGCGGATGCTGCAACCAAGCTAAAAGGGTGATTCGCAGGTGTTTTGTAGGGTCGGGGTGCTTCACCCCGCCTTTAAAATGTTTTTTTCAACATCATCACCCAACAGGTGATAAAACAATATGTTTTTTGCTAATTTTATTGACTCAAACGCACATATTTATCTCCAACCGAAAAATTAAGGGTACTTCACCATCAATTTTTAGGTTGAGACCAGTTATGACAACGAGGACGTTGTCGCTCCCGTTTTTCCAAGACAATATCGATTTGCAAGTTTGGAATCCGCCTTCGCAATCCTTGTCTTCCGGCCTTCGCCTTTCAGGCTACGGCGGACATGATGGCGGACAGGCCTTGGCAACAAGTCGAGAAGGGTCACCTGCGTGACGGCATGAAAAACCTTCTCATAAAGTGTCTCAACTAAAAATTCAGGTATTCATATTTTTTTTAATTATTATATTGAATATTTAGTGATTCCTTGATAAATTTCTTTAAATGTTTGGATGGCTCTCTTGTTTTGGTCTGGTTTACAGAGGAATACTTTAACATTTTTTATACTTGGAATCGCTTCAAAAAAACCTGGCACAGTCTTAGTAATCCATTAATTTACAATTAAATAGGGCTTCCTATCTTGCATTAAACAGTAAACCCTAAATAAAGTAATGCATTCGAGTCTGCAGAGAGACTGAAGGCAGGAAGGCGAATAACCACGTCGCTCTTAGAGCGGAACTTTAGAGGCGGTCGAATAAAGACAAGTCATCCACAATAATTTACGAAGAACCAAATAATGTTTACAACTCTTCGATAAGGTCTTGTTTGTATAGTTCTGACATCATATCGACATCAAGAGCATGACCAGCCTTGTATGAAACAATTTTACCTGCAAGCCTTCCCCTATCAATAAGAGCAATAGCAGCAAGTAAATCAAGAGCTGCACGATGCCAAACAGGCTCTAGAATCTTACCCTTGTGCGCAAGTCTGCCCTTGTTCATATAACACCATGGACCCGCAATAACAATATTCTTTGTGTTGTAACCAAGATTTCTGGTATCTGCAAAAAGTTTACCAATGGTATATGCTCCAAGAAGCATAGACATATTAGCATTTGTTCTTGCAGAGGAACCATACTTGAAAATATCTTTTGTAACATCAAATTGTATCCTCTGTTTACCCATACAGTTGTCAAAGTCAACCGCACAATCAATTGAAAGTTTAGGTTCCCCTTTCTTAGCTGGAAATATGGTAAGAAAACTTCCATTAGGACCACCAAGGGTGACAGGTTCTTTTACAGTAACAATCTTTGCCTTCTTCTTCGTTGGAACAATGCCTGCTTTAAGAATCTCTTCAACCATGCCAAGACTACTTTCATCAAATAGAGGCGGGTCGCCTGAGTCAACCTTGATTGTTACATTATCAAGACCAAGTCCAACTCTTAAGGCAACAATATGTTCAACCATACGCATATAGTTGCTTGGAGCTCCTGCGCTTAGAACAATGTTTCTTCTGGTTGTCCAGATTGAATTAACAGAAACATGTATAGGTAGAGCTTTGGGTTTATCTGTTCTGTCAAACCACCAACCAAAATCTGTTGACGGCTCAAAATTTAAAGTTTGCTTTGCTTTTCCAAAGAATGTACCAATTCCAGATACCCTGAATGAGTCTCCAAGAGTCGTCTCATATTCCGAAAAAGTTTCATCACTGAACATTCTCTGGTCAACTTTTTGTGCATCCATATTTTCTACAGATTGTTTCAGCACATTCAATTCACCATCAAGCACTCTACCTAAATATTCATTATACATAAATTCTTCTTCATTACCTTGTTATATTAAATTTTCTTCGTATCCATTTTGATTTGTGGACTGCCATCTCCAGGAATCTTCACACATCTCTTCAATACCACGTTCTGCTACCCAACCGAGAGTCTCTTTTGCAGTGGTCGGATCTGCATAGCACGCGGCAATATCACCAGGACGACGTTCAACCAGCTTGTAGTTGATTTCAACACCAGAAGCTTTCTCAAATGCTTTAATAACTTCCAGCACACTATACCCATGACCTGTACCAAGATTACAAGTGACAACTCCAGGATTGCCTTCAAGCTTTTTCAATGCCTTTAAGTGACCAATTGCAAGGTCAACAACATGAATGTAATCTCTAACGCCTGTGCCATCTGCTGTTGGATAATCATTACCAAAAACTTGAAGACACTCACGCTTGCCAACAGCAACTTGTGTTATAAATGGGATTAAATTGTTTGGTATACCATTTGGATCTTCGCCAATAGTGCCACTCTTGTGAGCGCCAATTGGATTGAAATATCTTAAAAGAGCAATATTAAAACCATCATCTGCAACATTTAAATCTCGTAAAATCTCTTCAATCATCAACTTGGTTCTACCATAAGGATTTGTTGCATGCAGTGGAAAATCTTCTGTTATAGGAACCGATGCCGGATCACCATATACTGTAGCAGATGAACTGAATACCAGTTTCTTTACACCAAACTCAGCCATCACTTCTGCCATGATTAATGTTCCTGCAATGTTATTTTGATAATAATATAGAGGCTTTGCAACAGATTCGCCCACAGCTTTCAATCCAGCAAAATGAATTACTGAATCAATCTCATTTTCTTCAAATATTTTTGTCAGACCTGCTTTATCTAAAATATCAGTGCAATAAAAAGAAAAATCTTTACCAGTAATTTTCTTTACTCTATTCAAAGCCTCTTCTTTGCTATTGAGCAAATTATCAACAACAACAATTTCATAGCCTGCATCAAGTAATTCAACACATGTATGACTTCCAATATATCCTGCTCCACCGGTAACTAAAACTTTTTTCATAATGTTTCCTCATCTTCTTTTATTCTAAGCCACTGATTTACACAGATATACACGGATTAACAAATACACTTTTGCTGCTTCAATAATACATAATATTTCCAATACATATTATCAGTGCAAATCCGTGTAAATCTGTGGCTCAAATTATTTCTAATTATATATATATTAGGTCTGTTCCTCTACTAACAGCTACAACTAATAACTAAAAACTTTTCTATGGTTTAGTCCGCAAACACACCAAATCCTTCAATATCTGTGAGCCAGATGCCAAATGTCACGCTCCACTCTTCTTCCTGTGTAATTCCATTATCTAGCTCATAACCAGGAATATATCTAAAGCCAAGCTGCCAACCAAGACAATCTAAAACCTGTTTAATATATATGTCGGACTCATTAAGAATGTCATATGTCAAATCATATCGTGCATATGTGCCAACTGTCCAGTTTCGTGTCAAATAGCCATCAAGGTTTACTACAAGTTTGGAACTAGTGTCTGCATTGTATAGATATTCAAGCTCAACAGCACCATATTTTGTAGGTTGATAACTCAAACGCCAATCAACTTCATCTAGATAGTTCTCATCAAAATTATATACCATATCAAAATACATGATCATGTGATCAACAGGTAACAATTTTGAATCTAAATATACATTCCTAAAAGTTGTTGCATCTTCCAGCATATTCAAATATGTATAGATATCAACATCAACTAAATTTCTTATACTTTTGCTACCATCTAATTGTTTGTATCCTCTTTGAAGCTTATTACGCATGCCAACCTTCAGAGAATTCATCTCATTCAAATCATCAATATCATCAAACTGATAAATCTGATCAGGAAGAAGATTTGGTTCAGGTCTATAATAGTATGCAATATAAGGAATTGCAACATGTCTCAAAGGAATGCCTTGACCTGCTTGCCAAGTGGAACTATATGCCTTTAAAGAACTTTCAACAGATAAAGTAACTGCCGACCTTAAATCACCATCGGCTTCTACATCTATAGTATGAGCATCTCCAGATTGATCAACATAAATACCTTCTTCCTTTGTTTTTGAGTAGTAAGTACCCTGATACTCCGCACCAGGAGTAACATTCAACCAACCAAAAAACTTTAACGGATAATTTATGAATTGGTCAGTATGAAATCTAAATAGGTTGTAATCTTCATAACCAAGATTTTGTCGGTCTTCACTCCATTGCTTATCCATAAAACCTGCAATAGTAATACTCTCATAATAGAAACCACTATCAGCAATAGACTGACGCATTACATCAAATGTAATCTCTGGGTACTTAGCAACAACTGTATAGAAATCATTTAGTTTACCCTTAGCCATACCCGACAACAACCACTTATCAGCTCGATGTGTATAAAATAGATAATTTTCAGGTACACTAGTGCGCTGATACTCATCTTCAAAGAAATCTTCAAGTATATATGCATCACTCACATATTGCAATTTCGCCAATATATAATCTTGATCTGTAACATTATAATCCTGGGTAAATTTAACTCGATAACGTTCTTTATCAATGGGAACATTATGACCTCCTAGTTCCGTATCCATATCATCAATATAGTAACCACTAATTTCACCATCACCCCTGTCTGCTGTATCCCAACGAAAATCCTGTCCAAGTCCAACGCCTCTGAGTGTTCTGATGTCAACATGAGTTTCACTTTCAAGCCATGGATTAATATTAAATGTGTAGGATGACAAAAGAAAACCACCCCAGCGACTTGCATAACCAAGTCTGAATGACCACCCTTGAGGTGTGTCTAAAGGTGAATAAAATCTTGGCCACCAGAAGATTGGAACATTTCCAATATACCATTTGGCATTACGACCCCGAACACTTTCGCCTGGCACAAAAGTCAAATCATTAACACATATTCTATAATGAAGGTGATCTGAATCATTCGTACAAGTTGTAATCATTGCATCATCAAACAAAAAATCACCATTGGGCAAACGACTGGCATTGTCACTGAAAATTCTAAATGGATCCGCTGATAAATTAAAATTACGAGCTTCAACAGTCTGATCCTTAAAGTTATAATTTAACTCGTCACCAGTCCATACATCCCCCCCGCGAACAAATTTAACATTGCCTTGAGCAAGAGCATCACCAGTGGCCGTATTGAGAGAAATCATGTCTGCTGTCAGTGTCACTGATTTAGTTTTTACCACAGCATTACCCACTGCTCGAGCAGTGGATGACTCTCCATCATAGCTCACCTTGTCGGCATTGACCTGGACTTCTTCCATAATCTTTGCCAACTCGGTCTCTGGTGAAATATCCCTTTCAAAGACATCCGCAGCATTTGCCGAGAAAATTATTAAAAAAGATATTATATATAAAAATATAAATTTAATTATTTTCATGGTTTGAATAATATACTTCACTCGTATCATCGTCAAGAATAGAATAAAATTCTGCGTGTTTCATTGGCATTGACTTAAATTTCAACTTGCCATCAAGAGTTTTTGTCATGTCAACAAGCACCTCTTCATCTTCCGTTCTGAAACGATCCAACACTGAAGGATGAATCTCAACCAAAAGATTAGTAGGTTTTTTCTTACTATTACATTTTCTGATTACTGCCTTCAACTGTCTTTGAACTTCAACACTTATTCCAAGTGGTGATTTAACTTTACCTCTACCTGTACAGTATGGGCAATCAACATACATTGATGAAAGAACACTCTCTTCAACTCTCTGACGCGTCATCTCCATTAGACCAAGCTCAGAAATCTGCAGAACATTTGTTCTTGCTCTCTCATGTTTCAAAGCTGTCTTCATAGCTCTATACACAATGTTCTGATGATTCTTCCTTTTCATATCGATAAGGTCGATAACAAGCAAACCACCAATGTTACGCAATCTCAACTGCCTTGCAATCTCTTCAACAGCCTCAAGGTTAATCTCAAGAATTGCATCTTCCTGCGAACCTGAGCCCTTATACTTGCCGCTATTAATATCAATTGCAACTAATGCTTCTGTCTCGTCGACTACAATCATTGCTCCACATTTCAAATGCACAACTCGTCTCAAAGCCTTTTCAAGCTGACGTTCAACCTCATAATAGTCAAAGATTGGCAATTCACCTTCATAAAGTCTAACTCTTGACTTAACCTTACGAGAAAGCTGACCGGTAATTCTTGTAACAAGTTCATAGGCAACAGGTGAGTCAACAACAACTCTATCAACATCATCACTAATCCAGTCACGAATCATTCGCTCAATCAAATGAGGCTCTGAGTGCACGCAACTTGGGGCTTTCTGTGACTTGATGTTCTTTTGAAGTTCTTTCCAAATAACCAGAATAGACTCCAGATCCTTTGTAAGATTCTTCATCTTAATACCCTCTGCAGCTGTTCTGAAAATCATACCAACTCCATCAGGAATAACCATTTTATCCATAAAACTCTTTAAACGTTTTCTCTCTTTGATATCACCAATTTTTCTGGAAACACCTCTAAGTTTTGTTCCCGGCAACAGCACAAGGTAACGCCCAGGTATACTGATACTTGTTGTAACTCTTGGTCCCTTTGTCCCAATTGGTCCCTTTGTAACCTGCACAATAATCTCGGAACCAATTGGAAATCTTTTTTCAACTTCCTGATTCGAGAATGTCTTGTTACGAGTATTTCTTCCACGTCTACGATTGTTTCCATCATCAATCTCAGCAAGTATGCTGGATTCAGGGTGCATATCCCAATAATGCAGAAATGCATTCTTGTTCATGCCGATATCCACAAAAGCAGCCCTAAGGTCATGCTCTAAATTTTGGATTCTTCCCTTAAATATACTCCCCACAATTCGCTCATCTGTTGAATGTTCAACCTGAAACTCTTCAAGTTTACCATTCTCCAAAACTGCAACACGGGTTTCCAACTGCTCATCATTTACAATGATCTCTCTTTTTATCTTCTTTTGTATAAGCCAGTTCAACATTTTTATTCCTTTATTTAATAGATCTTTCTACTGAATCCATTAACTTAAATAGCTTCGCCTTCGCTTTCGTGAATGCACGTATACACTCTGTATAATACCCAGCTCAGACATAGAAATTAACATAATTGTTCCACCATAACTTAACAACGGCAGTGGTAGCCCCGTCACAGGCATTATACCAACTGTCATAGATATGTTTATAAATACATGACAAAACAACAGCGTCGTAAAACCGACGCACAATAACCTACCAAACCGATCCCAAGTCAAATATGCAACCTGTAAAGAGAGCAGAAAAATTCCTGCATATAAACTCAATACAACTATTGAGCCTAAAAATCCCTTTTCCTCTGCAATCACCGAATAGATAAAATCTGTCGGTGCAACTGTTCGCGGCAGGTACCCTAATATATTCTGAGTTCCGTTGAGAAAACCTTTGCCAAAGGTTCCACCAGAACCAACTGCAATCTGTGATTGCCGTTTATTCCAGCCTGTTCCCATTGGATCCTCATCCAAATTCAAAAAAACCATTATACGGTGCTTGTGATACAACCGTAAACCAACTGTGTTTAAAAACTTTTCCTGACCTTGTTCACTAACTCCAAGCTTATCAGGCAGTAATAAAACACTTAAAACTATTAACACAAATACAACTCCTATGCCAACAATACCAAAAATGTATTTCAAAGGTAAATTTGAAACAAACATCATCGATAATGCAACCGGCAGCAATATAATTGCTGAACTCAAATCCGGTTCCAGCATAATCAAGCCTATGGGGAAAAACGCTATCATCAATACCTTGAAAAACGTCCATCCCTTCTCAATATACGTATGTGGTTGACTTAAGATAGATCCCATAAGAACCATCGTAGCCATCTTAGCAATCTCTGATGGCTGAATCAAAATACCAACCACAGGAACACTAAACCATCGACGGGCTCCACCAATACGAACTCCCGCAAAAAGAACCAATAGCAAACACACTATCGAGCCAAAATAGAATAACCAACTATACTTTCTAAATTTCCTATAATCATTAAGTGCAAAAAACATATATGCCGCAATTCCTGCAACACTCCAGACAATCTGCTTCTTATACAATCCTTTTACCGGTAAGTCTTCACTTATATAACATGCACTGTATATAAAAAAGATTCCCGTTATTAATATAATTAAAACTATTATACTCAAAGGCAAACTCATTCGTTTTATCTTTGATAATATTTTTTTGAACCATTTCATCTATTAAATCTCATCCATCTGTTGAAGACCTTCAATCATATATTTTATCTTTGGGGCAACCGTAGTGCCACCAGATGCTCCATCCTCAACCAAAATAACTATCGCATACTTAGGTGCATAAAAAGGAACATATGCAACCATCCACGCATTTTTTTTACCTTCAGACTTTTTACCATATTCAGCAGTGCCTGTCTTACCCGCAGCCCTGACACCTTCAACCTTTGCTCTTTTCCCACTACCATTCGGAGCTTCAACAACCTGATACATCCCCTCCCTTATAGGGTTAATATCTTCAAATTTCCAAGGCATATTTGCAACCTCATATCCAGGTTTGCCCCATTCAAGAACAATCCTTGGCTGATAAACATGCCCGCCATTTGCCAAAGCCATAACCATAACCGCCAACTGCAAAGGTGTAACCTGCAAAAAACCCTGTCCAATCGATATATTTGCCGTATCCCCTGAACGCCACCCCTGATTAAAACGATCTCTCTTCCAACTATCCGAAGGCAAAATTCCTGACGACTCGTAAGGTAAAGCAATTCCTGTTTTCTTACCAAACCCCAGAGTGTCAGCCACATGATATATCTTATCATAGCCAGTCTCCAAACCAAGCCAGCAAAAATATGCATTACAAGACTGCTCAATCGAATCACGCAAATCCAGCTTCCCATGCCCATATCTATTCCAGCAGTGAATCTTAACATTCCCAACCTGATAGTATCCGGGACAATCATACTCCTGAGTATCATCAATCACATTGTTTATCAAAGCTGTCAAACCAATAAGAGGCTTAAAAGTACTACCAGGTGCATAAGTCCCTCGAATCGCACGATTCAAAAATGGTTTACCAGGATTCGAAATCATTTCACTGTATAACTCTCGCGAAATTGAAGGAGAAAAATCATTAGGATCATACGAAGGTTCACTTACCATCGCAATCACATCACCATTATTCACATCAAGAACAACAACAGAACCTCGGCTTCCCGCAAGTGCAGTCTCTGCAAGTTTCTGAATACGCATATCAACAGTCAAAGTAACATCATTTCCTCGAATTGGTGCCTTAACATTCTCATCCTCGTGATAAAAACCAGATGCATCAACTCGAATAAGCTTACCACCTGCCTTGCCTGAAAGCTTCTCGTCGAAACTAAGTTCAACACCATTCTTGCCTATCATTCCAGGAGAATAATAGTTAAAAGGCATCTCCTCAGAAACAACCGGATGACTCTTGCCGACGTAACCAAGCAAATGACCTGCACTATTCATCTGCGGATACTCACGAACCGGCTCATATATAATTGCAAAACCAGGATGCTTATCCTGCAAAACCTTAAATCGTGCCATCAAATCATCAGAAATTCCATCCCATACAACAAAAGGCATGGGACGACGCATTCTCATGTGCTTCTTGATTTCAGCAACATCAACAGCATTTGTAACACCTAAATCCTGCCAAAGTAAAGCAATACGGTTAGTGATATTGTTAATCGTATTATCTTGTGAACCAGGCTTACGCATCTCTTCCAAATAAGCTGCAATCGAATACTTAGGACGATTGTCCGCAAGACAAATGCCGTTCCTATCAAAAATTCGACCACGAATACCTGGCAATAAAACACGCCTAATGCTCTGCTTCTCCAAGTTCTGATTATACTTCAAATTATTTACAACCTGAATTCGAAAAAGAGACATGCCAATGACAGACAACATGAACAACATGAATATCAACAATATGACAACTCTTACCGACTCCTTATGTTTTATCTCTATTGATCTGTTAGACACGTCTGATTTCTCCCCTATTACCCAAAGACATATCCATCTTCCCAACATAAAAAACAGTTAGAGGTACAATAAAAAGTGCCTGTAAACCATTACCAATTCCCTTCATCAAAGCATAACTAAATGATAAATTAATCATACCACGATAAGTCAACATAAAATATTCTAATATTATAATTACAAAGATCAATACAGCTCCAAAAAAGGAAACTGATAAATACTCACCTTCAAGAGAAAATTCCTTGATTAAGTGTCTTGCCGCAAATGCAGCCAAACCAAATAAAACACAACTGTAACCCAAAGGCATACCACTCAAAGTGTCACACATGCCGCCGGCAACAATTGCCGATAAAATCAAAAATGGCATATCAGCTCTCAAACCAAAATAAAATACCACTCCAAACAAAAACGGATACCGTGCATGCGCAAAAAACGACCACCCGGGAAGATAATATTGCAAAATGGCAGCAATCACTGTCGATAACAATAAAACCACAATTCTCATATCATCCCTCAATTCAAAAGTTCACAGTACACAGTATAAAGTGCACAGCTCGTTTTCCGTTATTCGTTTAGCGTCTCTTCCCGCCTTGCGGGACTAGCAAAAAGCTAGCTCGTCCACCGCCTTCTGTCCTGTCGCACCGTAGGCACCGCAAAGTCGGTAGCGGCGGGCGCTGACCGCCGAAGGTAACGCAACGATCCTCGTTGCAGTGCCTCCTGGGAACGCCGAGCTCCAGCTCGGCTTAATCATAACATGAGCAACGCTCATTCCACGCCTCTGCGAGAAAACTTACCACTTCCTACTGCTGGCTCCGCTAGCTCTTCAACTCTCGCACTTGCGAACTCGCGCAATTGCGAACTTTCTTCTAATTGTCAATCAATTCAATCGCAAAAACATAACGCAAATTTGCCAAATCGGCAGCCGGTATAATATCCGCAACCTGATAAAGTTGACTATCATCCATTCTCACCTTGTCAATAACCCCGATCAGCAACCCCTCCGGGAACATACCCCCAAGTCCTGACGTGACAACCTCTTCACCATCATTTATCGCCAAATCTTTTTCCAAATACTCCAGCTTAAAAGGATAAATAGGAGCAAACATATCCAAATCAATTTTCCGCCAATTGCTATAACCACCGCCCTGCACAATACCAAGACTATCAGCCCCGGCAATCTTGCAAGGCACCCTGCATATTGGATCACTCACCAACAAAACTTCCGATGAAAAGTCAGAAATTTGAGAAATCTTACCTACCAATCCATCCTTGGAAATAACAGCCATACCAAGTTTCAAACCACCCTTAGCTCCCTTGTTCAAAACAATTGTACGCCACCATCCATAACTATCATTACGAGCTGTCACCTCACAAAGAATCAACTTGTGACTAGAACGCTTCTGCAAATCAAATAACTCACGCAAACGTTCATTCTCAACCTCAATATACTCATAACGAGAAAGCTGATCCCGCAAATTTGCATTCTCTTCACTAAGACGCAAACTCTCTTCCTTTACCTTATTCAAACTAACTACTACTTTAAAAGAATCTTTAACAGTATATATCACAAAAGACATAACATTCATAAATGGGGAAATAGTATCCTGACCTACTCTTTTAACTCTCGTCGAAAGAGGCAGAGGCAAATTTAGTATCACTGCAATCACGCAAAGCAACACACATACCTTTAGTTTTACTATCTTTTTCATTCCCTAATTTCCATATATTCGAAACTCTTTGTAGTCGTTTCATCTCTCACACTCTTATCAAGTGCTCTCCTAAAAAAGAACACAAAAAGTCCCCTTAGGCATAGTGTCCAATAGACACAATAAATCTACATCAGGAATAAAATAAGAATAAAATAGAAGATGCTAAACACTTATAACAAAGCAACTAAACACAGCAAAATCCAGTAAAAACCAGACAAAACTATATCAAATGTTAGCAAATTCTAATTAACCTGTATTATTCATAAACTTTGTAGCGAAATAGTGTAGAGTGCTTAAAGTCAATGAGGTAGTGTAGAATAACAGATGTAGGTTTATAAACATAAACCAACCTGCTCTGCAGTCCCGCCCTGCGGGATATCTCTTTGAATTTGAGTGCAATACGCTATTGCAGTAAATTTTTATGCATAATTCAAGTTAGGTGTGTATTTATCGAAAGGTTTAACGATTGCTAAGTCGGCTAATATAATCCAGCTCGTTAAGCACCATACCAGTACCTTCAGCAACAGCACTAAGTGCATCTTCAGCCAAATGTACAGGCAAACCGGTCTGTTCAGCAATCAAGCTATCCATACCTCTTAACAATGAACCACCGCCAGCCAAAACCATACCTCTGTCAACTAAGTCAGATGATAATTCAGGAGGACAACGCTCAAGTGTTATCTTTATTGCTTCAACGATAGAAGAAATAGGCTCCATTAAAGCCTCTCTTATCTCCTCTGAATTAATTGTTAGCGTTTTTGGAAGACCTGCTACAAGATCACGACCCTTAACCTCCATGGTTATCTCCTCATCAAGAGGATAAGCCGAACCCATAAGAATCTTAATTTCTTCTGCTGTACGCTCGCCAATCATTAAATTATAAACCTTTTTCAAATACTGCGTAATACATTCATCCATAACATCTCCACCAACACGAACTGTTCTACTTTCAACAATCCCTGCAAGAGAAATCAATGCAATTTCTGATGTACCACCACCAATATCAACAATCATATTACCTGCTGGTTCATGCACAGGAAGACCAACTCCAATAGCAGCTGCCATTGGCTCTTCAATCAAATGAACTTCCCTTGCACCAGCGTGAGAGGCGGAGTCTTTTACGGCTCTTCTTTCCACCTCTGTAATATCACTGGGCACCGCAACCAAAATTCTTGGCTTTCCGAACTTGCTCTTACTGATCTTCTTAATAAAATAACGAAGCATAGCCTCTGTTATTTCAAAGTCAGCAATCACACCAGACTTCATAGGTCTTATAGCTCTAATATCACCAGGTGTTCTACCAAGCATTCGCTTGGCCTCATCACCCACTGCTAAAACCTTTTTTGTTCCGGTCTGTATAGCAACTACAGATGGTTCTCTAAGAACAATACCCCTGTCTTTAACATAGACAAGCGTGTTTGCTGTTCCTAAATCAATCCCAATATCATTGTTAATTATTCCTGAAAATTTATACCACATATCTTTTTTATACCTTAAAACCATTTAAAATTTAGTCATCAATATAACAAGTTAAACAATATATAGCAACTTTTTAATTATATATTTTCTTATTTTTTGCTAAATAACCATTTCTTCTTATATTTCAACAACAAAATATCACAAAAATAATTTAATGAACAGAAAAAATGTACCTCAACCTTAATCTTAATCTCAACCCATAGGGCTTTGCCCTACGCTAGTATGTTTCGCCCTTGCAGGGCTGATAGGTTGTTTATCTATAATAAATGAGTAAGCAATCGTCGATTGTTTTCCGTTTTTAATACATTTGTCTTTTTTCTCCTTGTCGCGCCGTAGACACGCAGTGCGAAGGAGGATGCGTTCTCTTGCCTGCCGCGCCGTAGCCAGCTTGCTGCGAAGGAGGGTGCCTCTGCGCGAGAATTAATTTAATAATACCGTCCCAATTTAATAATACCTGAGGAGCTATTCCACCCTCAATCTTAATCTTAGCCTTAATCTGCTGGCTCCGCCAGCTTTGGTTGCGACTCTCCCGCCATATGCCTTTCTGCCTGTAGCCGCGTCGCCCCGCCGCGGAACTGTAGCGGCGGGCGATGACCGCCGAAGGTAACGCAACGATCCTCGTTGCAAGTGCCTCCCCAAACGCCGACCTCAAAGGCAGATGCCTTCGTGATAGAAACCCAATTTTTCGGTT
>JAQICX010000046.1 GCA_027858345.1 Kiritimatiellia bacterium
GATTTAGAGCCCAGTGAAGAACTCTTTGATTTTTTGATACAATCTTTTGAATCAGTCATAAAAACCAGATCAGGATTAAAACGACAAAGATTTGCAGAAATTTTCGCAAAACAGATTGTGAAACAAAGTGATTGGGAAGAAGCTGAAACTGCTACTAGATTTTTGCAAGAGCTAAATGATTTACACATCCTTATCTTGCAAGAGGCTATTACAACATTGCCATGCTCAGATCCTTTTAATGGTTTACGTGTAATAGCATTAAATGAAAATCCATTAGGGAATGAAAGCGAAAACCCGCCAAAAGAAATTACAAAGTCATTAAGCTCTTACTCAAAACTAGCGCTCCGCATGGGATGTGCAGAGTTGATGTCTAAAGGTTTACTGTATGATGAAGGTATCGGAAGATTATCCGTAAAAGCGTTAGAATATCTTGCTCCTACAGAACTAGCAGATTGGTTTATTAATTGGATAAAAAACGAATAACAGCATAACAATTGTATTCACCGGAAAACAAGCAGCTCGGTTTTCACGCCAAGCTTCCAGCTAAATTAATAATCTTATCTTCGTATCACGTTGGTCGGTAATTCCGCTTGTTTCCAGTGATACATGACGTTGTGCAAAGGAAAACTAAAAAGCTATAAAAAATCATTGGCCTCATGAAATTCGGCAGGAAATGGTTTTTTTTATTCGAATAGAATTTGCGAGGGAAACAATGAGAACCATCTTGATTTATACATTAGCAGCAATTTCATCTTTATTTCTTATTTCTTGCGTTCAGCTAACCGATTGCCAAGGCGGCCAAGATGACGTTAACAGAAAAAATAAGGGAATTGAAGCCGCAATGCAGGAGCAACAGAAACGAATCGACGTAGAGAGACAACAGCATCAAGCGGCAACAGAGGAATTGTATATAACTGCAAGAGAGAGCCTACAGTCAAAGATTGATGAGCAGGCTGCCAGAAAGGCAAAAATAGAAGAGAAGCAAAAAGAATTACTGAATAAAAACCACAATTCTGCTACCCATGATCCCGTTATTGACAAAACAAAAAACAAAATGCAGGTCGACTTGAATGAAGTTTGTGAAGGTTCTACTGTGAAATATCGATGCGGTTATTCCAATACGGGACACAAAATTATTACTTGCGCATTAATCGCCCCTGAAGCAAGTTCCGCAAAGCAACTACATGCCCTTCAGGAAATGGGGCTAAATATCGCAAACCATTTTCGTAATAAATATCAAGTTGACTTTTGGCTCCAGGTGAGTGCGACCAAAAATGGCAATGAAGTTCCCATCTCTAATTTTATATACAGCGTCCAGTTCGATCAACTGGATACCCAGTATATGTGGCGTTGAGCCTGGCGAAGAAGCAAAACTTACTGTAATAAACCTTATTTTAAGGTTACTTCGCTATTTAAAATTTCATGAGATTGCGCAACAAGACAAATTTGCTCGAATGCAAATTCCGCTGCGCTTCATTTGCACTGGTTATTTGCGACGTTGTGCATATGAAAAAAATAGAACGGCGGAAATCCTGGATATTGCGTTAGCGCTGAGTTTACCCATATAAATTCTCAATGCTACTAGTCTTAAAGGCGAGCATATGCCATTGATTAAATGCCCTGATTGTAAATGAAAAAGTGGGTTCAGGTCTTGCCCTTTGCACAACAAATAAATGCACCGGGTAAACCGGTGATTATCGCGTTATATGTGGTCAATAGTACCTAGCATGGATGTATGCAACACATAGAAGTGGAGTAGATAGCTGCTTCACTATTTAACAAGCTAATATATAATGATGAGAAAGTGACATGAGTGCCTATATCCAACAAATAAAAACGATGATCCCTTACACGACTAGGGAAATTGATATAAATATTCAAGGTAAGAATTTAATTTTCACAGGCGCAAATGGTTGCGGTAAAACCCAACTGCTAAACTTCTTGTATCAAAACCTAAAACAACGCGTAGTTGACAAGCAAAACCATGATGAACAGAAGTTACTGAACAACATTCATAGTTTCAAGACGAAGCTCAAAACTATGAGTAAAGCTAGCGCTCAATATGATAACTTTGTTGTAAATATCCATACTTGGCAGAAACAACTCGAAGAATTTAGAAATCCGCCTTTATTTGTAAGTGATATTGAGCAATTTACGATTAGCTATCATGAGCAAAAAGCATTGTGCTCAATATTTGATGCCACTCGCCAAGCCAACATCAAAAAGTCTAAGGCTGCTGCTAGTAAGAAAGACCTGATAAAGCAGGCGGATAGTTTCCAGAACAATACAACAACAGTGACATTGTTTGAGGAGTACCTTGTGAGCCATAAGACCGCACAGGCGTATGCGGAGGCTACCTCAATAGATAACAACCCAGAAGAAGCCATCAAAATAAAAGCTTGGTTTGACAAATTACAAAACGATTTCAGGGAATTATTTGAAGACCCATCACTTGAACTGGTATTTGAATCAGAAGTCCAAGCATTTTTCATCAAGCAAGAGAATAAAGAGCCTTACCGACTTCAACAATTGTCATCTGGCTTTTCTTCTATTCTGTCAGTTTACGCGGATTTGCTTACTAAAGTAGAACTAAGGTCGATAGCACCTGATGAAATTGGCGGTGTTGTATTCATTGATGAAATAGATGCTCATCTCCATGTATCTCTACAGAGGAAGATATTTTCTTTTCTAGATAAAGCCTTTCCTAAAGTTCAGTTTATTGTAGCAACTCATTCACCGTTTGTTGTTTCTTCTGTAAATGACGCAGTAATTTATGATTTATCCCGTCTTGAGCAAGTTGATGACTTATCGATGTATTCTTATGAGTCAGTACTTGAGGGGTTATTCAATGTCTTACCGATTTCAGAAGTCCTTAAGGGTAAAATCATTGAGATGAGTGAATTAACGAATTCTGGTAGCCCAGATCTAGTGAAGCTTGAGGTTTTGGTTGCGGAAATTAGTCCGCATAAGAGTAAGTTAGACAGTGAATCAGCTTACTTTTTAAAGATGGCACAAATTGCTGTTAATAAAGCAAAAAGTAAGGGGATGTGATGTTTAATGTAGATAGACCTGAAGCAGCCCCAGCGTCATTGCATACAAGAAAAAAATACGATGGCCAAGATGTTTATGATGCGCTTGATGAGGTTTTTTTTAGCAAATGCTACCTATGTGAAACAAAAGAACCACATGACATTAATGTTGAGCATTTCGATGCTCACTTGGGTGATCTAAATAAGAAGTTCGATTGGAACAACCTATATTTTGTATGCAGTAGGTGCAACAACATTAAAGGAGCAGTGAACAACAACTTGATTGACTGTTGTGATGAAGGGCAAGATGTATTTAGAGCAATTAAGCACTTACCACCTGTAACACCGTATGCAAAAAGTGTCCAAGTAGTTGCAATGTACGATGATGATAAAACTATCGAAACTCAAGAATTGTTAGACAAGATTTTCAATAGCGAGCATACGGTTAACAAAAAGATTTCAGGTTCATTTCTACGTCGAAAGGTGTTTGGTCAATACAATTTGTTACTAGACCAAATTAATGATTATTACTCACCAGTTGCAACACAAGAAGACAAAGTAAGAGCGGTCGAAAAAATACAAGTGCTTATAAACAGATCATCTCCTTACTCTGCATTCATTAGGTGGTGTATTCTCGGTGATGAGGAGTTAAATCCTTTGTTGGTGGATTTAATGAATTAGACTTAGTGTGAACAAAGAACAATGGGGACAGATTTATTTAATTCCTTCCATCTATGAATCAAATAGGAAAAATCGCCGAACCAGAACATTCCCCAGACTAGAAGGGGCGCTGTTTGTTTCCACAATAATTCGATGCCTGGCTGGTGAGTGCAAAGGTTAACCTTGCCAAATCAGGAACATTGGAGGGTCAGGTCTTGAAAAGCCATATTCTCAAATGGGGAAGGACCTGGGGTCAGGCTTCCAAGTTGACAAAGTAAGGAAAGAGACAGGCAAATAATACTCCACTCATTACGCTAAACCTCCAACCGTAACAAACCAATCTTCAAATATATATTATTTTCTTGATAATAATTCTTAACAATATCAGGGAGGTAATATGTTCGAGTCATCGTATAGCGCAACTGGATTCTGGGATAAATTGGTACTCCTGCCCCAGAAAACAGGATGCACTGGAATCAAGACAGCCCTCACCCTTTATGTCGTCCTGACAGAGTGTGACACCCCTATCTGGGTAAAGACAACAATAGTAGCAGCCCTCAAGTCATACGCATATCCTCAATAGGGATAAGAAGACATATCAAAATCAAAGCGGTTGCAAACCCTTACCTGCAGGAATTTGCTAGATATTTTTGGCAACGCAGGTACATTAAGGGGAGCAAGTTGTTAACAAAACTCTCAGCACGAGAGTTCAAGGCGCAATTTGCATAGGAAGTAAAACAACCGGGCACCCAATAAAGGTTGCCTTTAAAATGCTTGAGCCGTGTGATGGGAAACTATCACGCACGGTTCTTAGGGGGGAATGGAGCCGTAAGGCTCCTGACCCACCCGATAATCAAGAATAATATGAAAACAAGAAGGACTGCTCGATGAATATTCAACCGTCACGGACCACAATCATGCGGTTGGGGATGTGTATCGCCGTGCTCATGCTGGGGGGATGCGCCATGCTGCAGAGCGACGCAACAAAGAATCCTGCTCGCCGACTTGAAAGTGCGGAGGCTGGCGAGCGAGTGACTCGGGCGGAGCTGGACGGACTCACCCGCGGCTTCGCCGACCGCTACGTCGGCCTGCTCTATTCCGTCTGCGATGCTTTGAAGGAGGATAACCCTGATGCGGTGCAGCGCCGAGCGGCACAGATACTTCTCGTGGACAACGCCAACAACGTTTACGACATCGCCAGTAACGCCGACGCGTTCACCCGCGTGCTCGACTTGGTCGTGGTCACGACATTGGTAAGTCAGGAGTGGGACGACAACGGCAGGGCCATGGCGGTGTTCGGCAAGCGAGGTCAGACGCTGGCCGACGCCCTGTCTCAGGCCAGAGCGGAATCGCGGTTGCTCGCCGCTCGTGTGCTCACCGCCGATCAACTCGGCATTCTTGACTCTCTGCTGCGGGACTGGCGACAAGAGAACCCGAAAGTCGTTCGCGCCTCGTTTGTTCGCTTCTCAAACTTCGCCATCGGGCGGGGCAGCTCGGCCGCCGACCAGTTACTCGCGGCTGGGGGCCTTTTCGCGAATGTCGGGGAAGCGGGGCAGGCCGTCGACGAAGCACGACTGCTCGGTGAGCGAATGTTCTATCGGCTCAAACGCGAGTCCACGCTGCTCCGGTGGCAAGCGGCCGCGATGAAGGACGATTTGATCGCCACCCCTGAACTCAACACGGCTCTTGCCGACGTGCATTCGGTGA
>JAQICX010000048.1 GCA_027858345.1 Kiritimatiellia bacterium
GCTCCGGCTCGGAGAAATGCAGGTAAACGTTGGTTTGTGTAAATTAATATTAAATTTAAAAACAATGTTATTCCCGCGCCCACGGGACACGGCTACAGGGTTAAACTTGCAAAAAAAGGTTGCTTTGGAGAACAACGTCTGTAGCCGAGTCGCTTCGGCTCGGAAAGACTTGCGGTTAAAAGTTGGGTTTTGAGAAGTGGTAGTAATTATTAAACTAATTTTATTCCCGCGCCCACGGGACGCAGCTACAGGGTGAAGTTTGCGAAAAACGGTTGCTTTGGAGACCAGTGTCTGTAGCCGAGTCGCTTCCTCCTTCGCCCGTTGGGCTTCAGCGGACAGGCCGGCTCGGGAAAATAATTGTATAAGTATTTATTGTATAAGATGATTGGAGAAATATGAAAAATTTAAAATCAAGCCTTTCGGGGCAATGGTACAGTGATGATGCGCGGGAATTGTCTGAAGAGCTGGAAAGCTATATTTCAAACGTTCCACAAAAAAAGCAACTAGATAATGTTATGGCGGTTTTGCTTCCTCATGCCGGCTATCAGTATTCGGGACAAGTCGCAGCATATGGAATCAATCAGCTTGTGGGCAGAAAATACAAACGGGTTATCGTTCTTGGTCCTACCCACCGAGTTCACATGATTGATGCTGTAAGTATACCTGATTGTGATTATATTGAAACACCTTTCGGCAGACAGGCTCTTGATACAGAATTAATTGAGAAGCTTAGAAAATACCCTGAAGTTCAATCTATAGAGCAGGTTCACAAGCATGAACACAGTGTGCAGATAGAATTACCTATGCTGCAATATGTACTCGACGATTTTCAACTGGTTCCCATTGTTGTGGGGCAACTTGATGAAGATTTAATTAGAAAACTTGCTAGAATTCTTTTAGAAAACATTGATGATGAGACACTAGTTGTAGTCAGTTCTGATTTCACACATTATGGTAGATCTTTTGGGTATCTTCCATTTTTAAATGATATTGAACATAATTTAAAGGCACTTGATATGGGCGCTTTTCGTTATATCGAAAATGGAGATTTTACGGGATTTCTTGAATATATTGATACTACTGGCGCAACAATTTGCGGGCGTTATCCAATTGCAATTCTTCTTGCTATGCTGTCGGAAGATTCTGAAATACATTTGTTGAAATATCAAACATCAGGTCATGTTACCGGTGATTGGTCCCATTGCGTGAGCTATGTTGCCGCAGCTGTTACCGGAAAATGGGGGAGGCAGCGAGAAACGGTCTAAGTTCTAAGGTCTAAGTTGCTCTGCAAGGCTAGGATGAGCAAAGCTAGTTAGGCGTTTGTTTGTGAGAGTATTTTGGGAACACCGAGCTCCAGCTCGGCATATATAATAAATATGAATAACACCGATAAACATTCAAATAAGAATTGGTCTTCAAGAGGTTATTTACCTCATTATGACAATGTTCATCTAGTTCAATCTATTACTTTTAGATTGGCAGATTCTTTACCTCAAAACATGTTGGAACAATTAGAGATTGAGTTAAGGCAAATACCATTAAATAAACAAAATATAGTTAAAAGAGAAAAGATTGAAGAATGGTTAGATGCAGGTATGGGGTGTTGTGCTTTAAGACACCCTTCTTTAGCTGCGGTTGTTCAGGAAGCTATTAAAAAGTTTGATGGAGAAAGATATGATTTATTTGCATGGTGTGTTATGCCTAACCACGTGCATATGTTACTTCAACCCAAAATGGAATTAGGCAAAATTGTTCAATCTATAAAATCATTTACAGGACGTTGGGCCCTAAGTCATAATGCCGAGCTGGAGCTCGGCGTTCCCAGAGGGCGACCATTCTGGATGCGGGAGTATTGGGATCGGTATATGCGTGATATGAATCATTTTAAGAAAGTTGATGAATATATTAATAACAATCCTGTTAAGGCTGGGTTATGCGTAAGAGCATCAGATTGGAAGTGGTCAAGTGCAAAGTTCGTGGGTTGGAAAGAAGGTGAATAATTGTGCATTCGCTTCGCTCATGTTATGATTGTATGCCGAGCTGGAGCTCAGCGTTCCCAAAAAAAAATGGAGAAAAACTATGAACGATGATGACAAAAAGAGACTATTGATGCTTGCAAGGGCTTCAATTAAATATTACCTGAAAAATGGCAGGCTAGCTTCTGTTAAGGAACTTGATGCTAAAATAACCCCCGGAATGTCGCAGATAATGGGTGGATTTGTTACTTTGCATAAAAACGGGCAGCTCCGTGGTTGTATTGGCGAAATTTTCCCGACGCGGGAACTCTATAAAGTTGTTATGGAAAGAGCGGTGGATTCAGCTTTTAATGATTATAGATTCCGTCCGCTTACGGACGAGGAGTTTGATGCAATAGATATTGAAATTTCCGCGCTGAGCATGCCCGAACCAGTTGAATCGTGGAAAGATATTATCATTGGGAAACATGGAATGACACTTGAAAAAAACGGGAGAAGTGCAGTTTTTCTTCCTCAGGTTGCACCCGAACAAGGGTGGGGGATTGAAGAAACCCTTACCCATCTTGCAGTCAAAGCGGGGCTATCACCTGATGACTGGGAAAGCGGTTGCTCCTTTAAAGTTTTTGAAGCAATTGTCTTTTAAAATTTTAAAAAAAAAATAACAATTGCTTCAAGTTTCATGCTTATGCATTTAATGGTTAAAGTACTTGATTCCATGTTCGGTAGACAGCTTCGACGTTTTCAGGTTTTGCCCCAGGACCAAATTCGCACTGTGCGATACACTTGCCATGACTCCAAAGTTTTTCATACACAAGCTTGACAGCATCTTCAATATCTTGGACAGAACCTGTAACAAGCAGGTTCTGACGATCAATTTCACCCCAGAAAGTTATTTTCCCTTTGTATTTTGCAACATTATCAAGTTCCATACAAAAGATTTGTGAGTTTAAGGCATCAAGACCGAGCTCAATCAGGTCTGGATATATATCTAATATGTAGCCGTCGCTATGCATAAACATTTTTTTGTTTGCCTTGTGAGCAATATCAATATAGTCTTTATACATTGGCTTGAAAATTTCTCGCCATGTTATGGGGTTAATAAGCAGACTGTTCTGACTGCCCCAGTCGTCCATCATGTTTAGTGCATCAACATCTGTCTCAGCCCATTTTGTAAGCAATCGACAATAAAAATCATGCATTTTTTCAATGAATTCCATCATTTTCTTTGGACGCATCATCAAATCAATGTAAAAGTTTTCAGTTCCTCTTATAAATTGCAGTTGTTCAAATGGGCGAGGGCATGCACTTGCAAGAATAAATTGTGAACCATTTACTTCAGTATATTGTTTATTTATGTCATCAATGTCAAAGCTAAGCCACTCTTCAGGTATGTGTATTTTATCTGAATCAGTCCATTCTTCATCCTGAACTAATGGAGATTTCACCTCTCCAATTACACCTCTTTGGATGTTTTCAAAAGTGCATCCCCACGGATCAACATATATTCCTTGCTCGAAAGGATTACCCTTTTCAACGTCTGATTTTTGGGAGTACTTAACATCAACACCAGAGATATCATCCGGATAATTATCTGACAAAGATTTAACTTCATTAGGATAGTTGTTGTTTGCCCATGCAAGTGTCCATTTGTGGCGTGGAACTCTTGTTGGACTTCTGCCTTCAAGTGTTGCTAAAACTAATTCTTTTGTGTTCATGTCATCTCGTTTCTTTTTTTAATTCCGCGCCCATCACTCTTCGCTCTACGAGCTTCGCAGGACACTGAGGGACACGGCTTCCTCTTTAGCCTCTCCGCGCCCACGGGACGCAGCTACAGGGTGATACTTGCAAATTAACGTTTGTTTGGGCGATCAGCGTCTGTAGCCGAGTCGCTTCCAGCCTTCGCCAGTAGGGCTAAGGCGGACAGGCCGTCTCAGGAATGTTTGCCTTAGAGAGCCGTATCTGTAATTTTTTTGCCATTATATACATTAAGGCACTATATAGTCACTAATTTTCTTGCCAGAATTTACATATTTCGTCGTATGCCCAGTCGTCCCACTCTTTTTTCACACCAATACCTAATAAATCCGGGTAATTTTTAGTTATGAGACAACCTTCAAAAATTTCGCACATTTTTTTTGTTTCAGCTTTAATAAATGATTCATCACCTGTCGGCAGAACTTTTTGGATGTCAAGAGGACTCCAAAGGGCGACTTTTCGTTCTCTGAATTTTGCTGCTAGAGCTTCCATATCATATACAGCCGGTTGATCGAATTGAAAACAATCAACACCAGCATCTATCAGATCATCAATTATTTCCCAGTTTTTGCCGCACGAGTGCATCAGCACTTTCATGCCGTATTCATGGGCAATTCCCATTAATCGAGTATAATCAGGTTTAAAGAATTCTCTAAACATATCCGGGCTGAAAAGCAAACCTGTTTGTGTTCCCATATCTTCGCCAATCATTATTGCATCTGCACCAGCCTTTCCGGCAGCATGTATTTTCTGTTCGTAAACATCAACAATTTTTGAATGAAGTGTTTTGAGTTCATCTGGATATATCAGCATATCCATAAAATAAACTTCCATATCCCTTATATAACGAGCATTATCAAAAATCCAGCCACCTATACCAACAGCATTGAAAGTCTGATTCTTGTTTTCTGCAATTTTTTGTTTTAGATTTTTTGTTAATTTTTCCACATTATATTTGGGCATTTTAAGCGAGTCCAGCTGACTCCAATCCTGCAGAACAGGTTTATATATTTCACCTTTAACAGAGCCTTCAACCATTCTTACCCATATGTTGCCATAAATATCGTCATAGAATTCGCGGTTTCCTTCAATCCATTTTTTTTGCGTATAGTTGTCTGGTGCACCAACCCAAATGCCATTAATGTCATTAATACGTTCTCTGTCAAAGGTCATTCCGGGGCGTGACGCTCCGGTATGTTCAATGTTTGCAACTATTATCTCTTTTGGTGTCATTTTTTTCCTTTTTAGCAGGCTGAGCCTGCACCCATGTTTTAGTTTTGTTATAAACCAGCGGAAATATGTTTTAATTAAAATAATTCCTTTAAAAATTTTATAATATGTACTATAATGCTTTCAATGAATGTTGTAAATGGTCAAAAACGCTAAAAACATACACAATAATGATAAAGTATTATAAAACAGAAAACATTGATCCATCGCCACAGGTTATTGATATTTGTGTAAATGATAAAGAGTATAGTTGTTTTATTGAACATACTTCTGTTGAATCAGGAATTGGCTCACAACTATATAGGCCTCACATGCATGACATATATCATATAGTCTTGTATTTGGATGGCGAGGGACAAATTTTTTGGAAAGATCAAATGGTCAATATAAGAAAGGGTGCTCTTTTTTTATGTTCACCGGGCATAAATCATCATTTTTATCCAAATAAAAAGAGACCTTTCAAATATATTGAGCTCACATTTTCTATGAAGGCAAAAGATAATCAATTGCTGAAAGTGCCATTTAGCAGTGTTTTTTCAAATTATAGTGGAATTAATCTTCCTGCTATTAATTTTCCTTTACAGCTAAATGCTCGACAAATGTGGCAGGTTGAACAGTGTTTTTCTGAAATTTTCAAAAATTTAAATTCATCTAAGCAGCTACATTGGTTTTTGGTATATACTGCTATTGCAAAACTATTTGGTTTTCTTATTGAAGAAATTTATGTTGGAGAAGACCTTGGAGAGAAAAGCTCTATTGATATTGCAAAAAATTATATTGATCAAAACTTTCATAAAAACAGATCAATCGAGTATATATCAAAAAAGGGAGGAATGTCCAAAGGGCATTTTCAGCGTCAATTCAAAAAAAAATTTGGCCTTTCACCAATTGCATATCAAAATCAAGTAAGAGTTGACGTCGCAAAACGGCTGCTTGTTGAAACAAGTCTTAATATCTCTGAAATATCAGAACGAATCGGCCTTGAAAACCCGCACTACTTCTCCAGATTGTTTAAAAACACTTGTGGAATGTCTCCCAAAAAATATCGCAATGAATTTTGACAATATAAAAAAGTTTATAGCACTCTGGCTCCGCCGTACCGGACGTGACAGTATGGCGGTTTGTACAGAAAAAAGACTTTATCACCTATAGAAAACGCTTTTAAGATGATGAAATAATACTTGATTTTGTCACAAAATGTGATATTTTGATAGGTGTTTATGTCAAAGCAGGAACAACTGGACGTTTAAAGTCGATTCATGTCTTTGTTTCTGAAAAACACCAGAATTTTGCCTTGCGATTCAATGCAGATGTTCCTTCGATTGTTGAAACTTCCACTGTGGTTCCAAAGCGAGAGTCTGAACCTTTTACCTTGTTGTCACTTCCTCTATATATGGTTGGTCAGGCAAAAAAGCTGATTAAAGAGTCTGTGAATAAAAAATAATGGTTTTTCATAAAGCTTTGTGGGTGATTTATAGTTCGACCCCTCCGGGGTCGTTCTTAATTATTATATTTCTACCCCGCATTACACACGGGGTTACTCAAATTAGACTACTTCGTAGTCTTGTAGAACGGCAACGCTGTTCAACTTTAGTAGCCATGTATGAAATGCATGGCTATTGATTCATTATTAACACACGACAGCAACGCAGTCGAACTTAAAAAAATAGTTTTACCCACAATAATTTATGAAGAACCAAAAATTATCAAATAGTTGAACTAATAGAAGTTACGATTTTTTTAGGTTTTCACTTTTGAGCTTTAGTTCCTGAATTAGACAGTAAATTACTGGAATAATAAGCATTGTTACTATTTGA
Organism: Kiritimatiellia bacterium; assembly: GCA_027858345.1. Classification (GTDB taxonomy): domain Bacteria; phylum Verrucomicrobiota; class Kiritimatiellia; order JAQICX01; family JAQICX01; genus JAQICX01. The sequence continues at coordinate 6,779 of JAQICX010000048.1, forward strand.
ATCATCATTCCTCCAAAGATAGGAACAGCCATTGGCAGCATAATGTCACTTCCTCGACCATTTGATGTAATGACTGGTATTAAGGCAAGAATAGTTGTTGCTGTTGTCATCAAACATGCCCTGACTCGACGTTTGCTCGCCTCAACAACTTGAAGTCTGATTTCTTTTTTTGTTTTGGGTGATTTTTTTCTAAAACGTTGCTGCAGGTAGGTGCTTATAACCACGCCAGCATCTGTGGCAATTCCAAAGAGAGCCAAGAAACCAACCCATACGGCTACACTGAGATTTATGGTTCCAACTCTGAAAAGTGTACGCATGGATGCGCCAAGTATGTTAAAGTTTAGAAACCAAGTTTGTCCGTATAACCATATAAAAATAAATCCACCTGACCATGCAACAAATACACTCATAAATACCAGAAGTGTTGCGCTGACAGAACGAAACTTAAAGTATATTAGCATGAAAATCATGAATAGTGCTCCAGGCAGCACAACGGACAAAGTTTTTGCTGCTCTTAGTTGATTTTCGTAGCTTCCTGCAAAAGTGTAGCTGACACCTGCAGGCAAAGCAAATTCACCACTTGCTATTTTGCTTTCTATAAAAGCTTGGCATTGTTCAACAACATCAACTTCTGAAATGTCGGGTTGTTTATCAAATACTACGTATCCAACAAGAAAAGTATCTTCGCTCTTAATAACTTGCGGACCGCGTACATATCTTATTTCGGCCAATTCGGTTATAGGAATGTGTTTTCCGTTTGCACCAGGAATAAGCACGTTGTCCAGAGCCTCAATGTTATCTCTAAGTTCGCGGTCATACCGCACTCGAATAGGGAATCGTTCTCGTCCCATTACAACGTAGTTTATGCGTTTACCGCCAATGGCAACTTCGATAGCATTTTGGAATTTGCTGATTGGTATTGCAAATCTTGCAAGAGCTTTTCGATCCGGCACTATTTCGAGGTATGGTTTGCCGACAATTCGGTCTGCGATAACAGTGGAAGGCTCTACACTTGGAACTTCTTTAAGGTATTGTTCTATTTGAAGTCCCACTTTTTCGATTGATTCCAGAGAAGGACCTTTTACTTTAACACCCATAGGTGCACGCATGCCGCTTTGGAGCATAACTATACGTGCTCCGATAGGCTGCAATTTAGGTGCAGATGTTGTGCCAGGCATTTTTGTTACTTTAATAATTTCATTCCAGATATCATCTGGTGTTTTAATGTGTTCGCGCCATTGTCTAAATGGTCTGCCAGATGGATCTTTTATGAGTTCACCCTTGGAATCTCGAATATATTCATCATTCTTAAATTTAAATTTAATCCGACGTCCGTTTGTATCACTGATAAATTCTGGTTTATAATTAATAACAGTTTCAAACATTGATATTGGAGCTGGGTCAAGGGGGGTGTCTGCACGTCCAAGTTTGCCGACAACAGATTCAACTTCAGGGATAGTTTGAATTGCAATATCTTGTTTCTGTAGTATATCTATAGCTTCACCAATTGATGCATGTGTCATTGTTGTAGGCATAAAGAGGAATGAGCCTTCGTCAATATTCGGCATAAATTCTCTTCCAAGCCCAGGTACAATATGAGCAATTTTTTGTATAGGTGCTGTTCTTTTTATAACATTGGGCAACCATGCAAAAGTTTTGTCAAAGCCTAGCCATATAGTCATTCCAAATATAAATATAAATGCAGGTAAACTCAAAAATAAAAGTTTGTGGCCAAGGCACCATGTTAATATTTTTGAGTAGAAATGCTCGAATGCCTTAAAAAAAAGTAGTAATCCACCAATAAGCAATATAACAAAGAGAAGATTTAAAATTACTCCTTTATCAGCTCCCAGGGGCTCCCAGTAGCGAGCTAGGAGCAAAACAACAAATCCTATAACTGCTATGACTGCAATTTTTGGGCCCCAAACAATAATTTTTTTTGGTATATAATTTTCAACAAACAGGTATATACCGGCAATTATCAATAAAATGCCACCAAGGATAGTTACTTTCTGAAAAATAAATATTGTTCCCACAATTATGAGTAAGGCATATAGTAGTTTTTTTAACTTTTTACTACTTATTTTTGAGTAAAATATATATGCAGCCGGCGGGAGGATGAGTAGGGCAATAATTATAGAAGAAATGATTGCAAAACTTTTTGTGAACGCCAGTGGTTTAAACATTTTGCCTTCTGCACCAATCATAAAAAATATTGGTAAAAAACTAACAACAGTTGTTAGTGCCGATGTTAGCACAGCGCCACCAACTTCTGAAGTAGCTCTGTGTATGATTTCCAACCGAGATTCACCTGGTTCGGCTTCATTCAAGTGCTGCATTATGTTTTCACAGATAACTATGCCCATGTCAACAATTGTTCCAATGGCTATTGCAATGCCGGCAAGTGCCAGCATATTTGCCTGTACTTTGAATAGCTTCATCGCAACAAAAGATAACAAAACAGCAATAGGCAGCATGGAACTTATGAGTAGACCACTACGAAGGTTCATAACCATTACCAGAACAACAATAATAGTAATTAAAATTTCAAGAATTATAGCATCGTTTAAGGTTCCCAATGTTTCATAAATAAGTCCTGTACGATCATAAAAAGGTACTACTTTTACCTTGCTTATGGTTACCCATTCAGGCCAGTCATCTTGTGTTGTTTTTCTTAGGTAATTCAACCATGCGTCTTGATTCAACTTACCGTCTATAAAGGCTTTGAAACCTTTGGATTCTGCAAAGCTCTCAACTTTACTGTTGCTTATGATTTTAGAATCAATCACTGCCTTTTCAGGCAATGATTTTTGTGTTTCAATAATTTTCTTTTTTACATTTGAGATAACTTTGAGTGGGTTCTCTCCGTATCTGGCAACAACAACACCTCCGACTGCAGGAGCTCCTCCTTTGTCTAATGTACCTCTTCGAGTGGCTGGTCCAAGATGTACCTTCCCAATATGTTTTATCAAAACAGGGACATCATTGTCGTTGACTTTTATTACACTGTTTTCAATGTCTTCAATCGACTTGATAAATCCAATACTGCGTATAAAATATTCTGTCTTGTTTACCTCGATACTTTTGGCACCGACATCGATGTTGGCATTTTTGACAGCCAAATATATCTCATTTACAGTCACCCCATACGTTTGCATTGCATATGGGTCTATATCAATCTGGTATTCCCGTACAAATCCGCCTATAGACGCCACTTCCGAAACACCGTCAGTAGCTAGCAGCCAATAGCGTACGTACCAGTCCTGAATTGTTCTCAATTCTTCCTGATCCCATCCGCCGGCAATTTCTCCCGAAGGATCAATCCCTTCCAATGTATACCAGAAAACTTGACCTAGAGCAGTTGCATCGGGCCCCAGTTTAGGTTGAACTCCTATGGGTAAAGAACCTGGCGAAAGACTATTAATTTTTTCTAATACTCTTGTTCTGGACCAATAAAAATCCACATTATCTTTGAAAATTATATATATAGATGAAAAACCAAACATTGAATAACTTCTGATGGTCTTCACCCCGGATATTCCTAGTAGTTGAACTGTTAAAGGGTAGGAGAGCTGATCTTCTACATCTTGTGGAGATCTTCCGACCCACTCTGTAAATACAATTTGCTGGTTTTCTCCAATATCAGGAATGGCATCAACAGGAATTGGACGCCTGACTTCCTTTAAGAAATTCCAATCGAATGGTGCCACTAAAATTCCAGAAATAATTAAAACAAGTGTAAACAAAAATACAATTAATTTGTTCTGGAGACAGAATCTTATCATCTTCCCGAGTAAAGACGATTGCTCAGGAGTAATTTCTGTTTTTTTTGGGGTAATCATTCACTTTCTCCACTAATATTTTCCTGTATTACTTCATCTATCGATCCGCATGTCTGCATCACATTTCCAAAATATGGATTTTGAATTTTGTCACTATCCTGCAGCCACGATGCTCCCTTATTGTCAAAAGCCATTGGACATGACGCTTTATATATGTTTGCTTGTCCAACAGAAAATTGCTGGACGACTTGAAGCATTTCATCGGTAAGTCTAGGAAGAAGTTCCCGCTGTTTTACAAGAGTACTTTGTTTGCTGAGCATCTGTAGTGTCATTGAAAGTGCATCAGCATTTTTCATCCAAAGCATATGTGTTTTGTGGTCTAAAAGAGTCATGTCAACCGATTTAAGACTTTCAACAGCCAGCTGTGTTGCCTTGCTGACGTCTTTTGAATCATCGTTTACCATGGCTTTTTGTATGGCAAAATATGACTGTAACACTTTGTTGAGCTGCGAGCTGAATTTTTCTGGGATTGCATCCATTTGTTCTGATTGTTCAGTTTTGTTACTTATTTCTTCATGTTGCTCGTTTTGCATGTCAGTCATAGTATCCTTGTCTTCAGACATCATGCTAGGCTTAGCTCTAATTTGCATTTCAGCATCTAGCTTGAAATTACCTCTGGTAACGACACGTTCCCCTTCTTTTAAACCACCTTTGACAATATAAAAATTACCAACTTTTGGGCCGAGAGTTATTTCTCGACCCTCATATGTGGGCTTTTTTTTTTGAACTTCAACATAAACAATGGCTCGTGTTCCTGTTTTCATTGCTGCTGTCACGGGAATAATTAAAGGCGCGAGAGTAGAGGAACCATCAATCTGGCTTTTAACTATAGCATTAACAAACATTCCCGGCTTAAGTTCTAAACTTTCATTTGGAACAGATACTCGAACTTTGATAGTCTGGCTACTTTGGGTAACAACAGGATCTATAAAGTCAACTTGTCCTTCAAATGTCTTTCCGGGGTATGTTTCCGTTGAAAACTCTACTATATCACCATATTTGATAAGGGCAAGGTCGCTTTCGTATGCATCCAGTTTCACCCAGACGAAAGAAAGATCTGCTACTGTATAAATTCGTGTTCCCGTTTTGACATACATGCCTTCTTCAGCAGTTTTTTCAATGACGATGCCCTGTATTGGGGAGTTAATATCAATTATTTTATTACTTGCTCTTGTTGTTTCAATTTTGGTTATCTGTTCTGAAGATAGGCCAAGCAAACTTAATTTCTCTCTAGAAGCTTTGACTGTATCTATTGCTGTCTTTTGAGCAGTACCATAAGTGCTATTCTGTATGTTATCTTTAAATTTAAGAGCCTGAATCAATTCTTCCTGTGCACTTATTAAATCCGGACTATAAATTGTTGCCATACGTTCGCCCTGTTTAACAGCTATTCCTGTATAATTGATAAAGAGTTTTTCTAAACGTCCAGGAACCCATGCAGAAATATATGATAATCTTGTTTCATCGTATTCCACTTTACCTAGCATACGAACTTCACTATCAACAAATTTTCTGACAACAGGTGTTGTCTCTATTTCTAAAAGTTTAAAAGCATTTGAGGATATGCTAAGCTGAACATCAGAGTTTCCACTGTTGTCAGTATTTAATAGAATAAGATCCATATTACAAATTGGACATTTTCCTGGTTTAGGCAACCTAATACTAGGATGCATTGAGCATGTCCAGATTTCATCTTTTATAGTATTTTCATGTTTTTCGCTGTTATCTTTTGTTTTATCATGATTGATAGAACTAAATATAAACCGTTGAATTAATAAACCTGTTAGAAAACTAACTGCAATAATAACCGCAAATTTATAAATCTTTTTTTTGTTAGCAAACATAGTCTTACTCCTGTTTTTAATAATAGAAGCATAGCTTCTGTTTAATGTGCTTCCTACTTCGCAGCACCTTCCCGCCTTCATCTTTCAGACTACGGCGGACAGGTCTTTGCGGCAGGCTTCACGTTTAATCGCCTACAGCTGTTGAATGCTCCCTTTGTGAGCGTTTTTTCATCGGTCATCAGCCTTCGCCGTTCCGGACTACGGCGCGACAATCCGACCGACGCTATCCGCCTTCGTTCCTACGGTGCGACAGGCAGGTGTTGTATCTGCAAATTTAAACCTAGTTCGCCAAAGCTCCTCCCTCTTTTAGGGGAGGTGGCTCGCGAAGCGAGACGGAGGGGTATTCCGTTCATGTACATTACCCACAAAGCATTTGCTATTCTACTTGAGTACCCAGCAGTTTTTCAACTTCAGCAAGCTTTTTAAGAGCATTGGCTTTCTGTTGTTGTTCTGATAGTTGAAATTCAAGTAGGGTTCGTTCCGCCTCAAGCAGATCATAAAAGTTTGTTTTACCAGTTTCAAAACCTTTGAAGGACAGATCTACAGCTTGTTGGGCTTTGGGAATTATTGAGTTTTTATATAAGATCATTTTACGAATTGCATCATTATAATAATATACAGCCAGCTCTAGTTTTACAGATAACTTGTTCTCTGTGTCTTCCATTATCTTGCCAATACTCTCATATCTGTTTATTGCTTCTCTTTTAGATGCGTGTAATTTGTTTCTCCATATAGGTAAATTGATTGATACCATTGCTACTGCTGGATTTTCTCCTCCATCAACATCAATTACATCCACTCCTAGTGTTATATCCGGCATAAAATTCTTTTTTGCCAGATCAATGGCATAAGCCTCTTTTTCTTCCAGTATGGAGATTTGTTTTAGGGTGGGATTTTCTTTTGGTAATAATGCCTTAAGCTTTTTAAAGTCAAGTTTTTGTAGAGCTGTATCTGATTTTTTGGGCCATGGCAATATATTTGCTTGATTGTCGCCAATATCTGCTAGTATGTTTGCTGAAATAGCAGGTCTGAGTGCTTCCAACTCCTGTTTCTGATCTTCAATACGCTCTAATTCAATCTGTATTTGTATAAGATTATTTTGAGATATATCGCCGGTTGTAAATTTAGTTGTTGCTGTAGACTCAATCATTTTAAGCAGATTAATATGCTCCTGATTGATTGTAATTGCCTCGTGTAGAAAAGAGTATTCATAAAATCCATTTCGAATTTGTTCAATGATGCTGAACTGCATAATTATATAGTCCTGATAAGCAGATTCAGCACTGATGGAAGCAATTTTTTCTTTTAGAGATAGTTTCCCAAACCATGGAAATGTCTGACTTAATCCAACTTTCTGATCCTGTGGTCCGGTTTTTGTTTGTATTGGCTCGATAAAGTATGAGTAAGACAGGCGTGGATCAGGGAGGTAAGATGCCTGCGAAATAGTTTCCTTTTCTGAAAGCCACTTTAAATATAATCCCTGCAATGCAGGATTGTTATCTTGTGCATATATTAGAAGGGTAGATAAATCCAGTTCTGATCCAGGGTCAAAACTTTTTGTTTTACTATTCTGTTCAAAAACTATATCAGTAGATTCCGTGGAAAAAACAGGTATATGGCAATATATTATAAGAAATAATATCAATATATTTATGGTGGTTTTTTTGTCTGTATAAAAATAGTTTCATATTTTATGATTAATTTAATTTAAAGTTTATTCCTGGAGCATTTCGCTCATAAAACGCAGCAAATTTTTTGTTCTTCGTCTTCCATTGAATTTTTCAAAAAAAATACTCAATAGGCTTTCTGTTACTTGATTTTTTTTAAAGCCCAACGTCGTCCTCGAATAAAATCTTTACAGTATTTCATTTGTTCAATGCTCTAACAATTTGTTTATATATAACGATTCTAAGGTAGCATTTAATTTAGTCAACCGCAAGTTATTTGTTTATTTGTTTTAAATAACCTCAATTTTTCGGTTGAATGCCCTTTTCGGCGGGGTCACAGACCCCGACCCTACAAAAGACCTGCGAATCAACCTTTTAGCTTTGATTGCAGCATCCGCAACTGTAGGGTCGGGGTCCGTGACCCCGCCAAAAAGGATGTCCAACCGAAAAATCAAGGTATAAAGATTGTTCTTGGTAATTTACTTGACCAACTTTTTGTGCATTGTTATGATACGTGACAAATATTATTTTTATGTAAAAATTAAGCATAATGGGAATTAAGGGATGGCTATAGAGATAACAGAGAAGACAACAGAAAAGTTAAACATGCCTTGGAAGAAGACCATAACCGTTGGTCGGGCATATGATTTGATAAGAGAAGATATATTGAACCACTTACGATATCTGCAACAAGAGATTGGGTATAGTTATATAAGGTTTCATGCACTATTTGATGATTCTATGGGGGTTGTTAAGAGAAGAAAAGATGGAACTTTAAGTTTTCAATGGCATCATGTTGATAAAATATATGATGCACTGCTTGATATGGGGCTTAGACCTTTTGTTGAGCTAAACCCAATGCCTGAAGCCCTAGCTTCAGGGGCAACAACAATGTTTCATTACAAGATGAATGTAACTCCTCCTCGAAAATTTGAAGAGTGGGGGATGCTGGTTGAAAAATTTACAGAGCACTGTGTGGATAGATATGGTCTTGATGAAGTAAAAAAATGGTATTTTGAGGTTTGGAATGAACCAAATCTGCAGTGCTTCTGGGATTCAGAAACCCCGCAGGAAGACTATTGGAAGCTTTATGACGCAGCTGCATTTGCTGTCAAAAGTATAGATTCTGACTTGAAAGTTGGGGGGCCTTCGACTGCATATGCCGGTTGGGTTAAAGAGATGATTGAACATTGTACATCGAATGATGTACCCATCGATTTTGTATCTACTCATGTGTATCAACTTGATGAACCAATTGATTTTGGATCTGTTAAGGCAAGTCCACATGAAAAGGGACAGTTCATGATTGATAACTTTAAAAGTGTTAAAAAGATTGTTCGCAGATCATCTATGCCAGATCTTGAGATTCATTGGACGGAGTGGAACGCCCAAACTGCTACTACAAAAGGTGATGTGACATTTGTTGATAACAAAGCCATGGATAATCTTTATGGTGGCTCGCTGGTTGCTTATAACTGTATAGAACTAGATGAGGTATGCGACTCGATGGCATACTGGACCGCATCTGATATTTTTGAAGAACACCCACTCTCTAATGCCCCCTTTTCATGCACTTATGGACTTGTAACAAATAAGGGAATCCCAAAGGCTACTGCAAATGCATTTAGGTTAATGTCAAAACTGCGTGGTAATAAGTTAGAGATAAACCTTGGTGAAGATCTGCCACATGGATGCGGCGTTGTAGCTACAAAAGAGTTGAAAACTATAAATGGGTTTGCATATAACCACCTTTTTATTACAAATGGAGACCGCAAGGCATGGTCTCAGGCAGTGAGTGTTATGGTTTCTGAAAAAGGTAAATATCTGCTTACAATTGCGTGCGTAAAGGTGGGAGCGGGTAGTGCAAAAGAAGTTTGGAAGAACATTGGTAATCCTCAAAACTTGACGCCTATTCAAGAAGAAGCCATACGCAAAATGGCTGAACCTGAGTATTCTTTTAAAATTTTGGATGCTACTGATAGTATTAGTTTTGATATAGTCCTAAACTCAAATGAGTTTTTGTACTTTGAGTTAAAACCTGTTGATGAGAGAGCTGTTAGCAAATCGGTAGAGTATGATCTTAATAAGCTAAACAAACAGCTTTTCACTGATGAGGCAACAAAATAATGCTGAATTATAAATGCTGGATGTTGAATGAACCTTTAAGTCGTGAGTCACTTGGTCATTGAGTCTAAAAAAAAGATAAGAAGAAATATTATGAAAACAAATAGAGAGTTGATGTTTGAGATTGCAGAGATAGAGGTTGAGCAGGGGAGTTGTGCAATGTGGTGGCTTGGTCAGATGGGATATGCTATAAAGTTTGCAGGTAATAAGCTTATTTATGTAGATGCATACTTATCTGATAATCCTCGGAGAACAGTTCCGCCAATGCTAACTGTCGAAGAAATTGGTGAACCGCTTTTGATTATGGGCACTCATAACCATTCAGACCATATTGATCGACCAATCTGGAAAGAAATTGCCGAAATCAACAAAGATGTAACTTTTGTTGTTCCAGAGATTCATAAGGCAGGCATTGTTTCAGAGCTTGGTATTGCAGCAGATCGAATTGATGGACTAAATGATTTTATGTCAATTGACTGTGATGGATTGACTATTACAGGAGTTGCATCAGCACATGAGTTTTTGCATAAAGATGAAGATAGCGGATTGTATCCATTTTTAGGATTTGTTATTGAGTGTGGCGGTATAACAATATATCATCCTGGTGATACTTGCCGATATGAAGGGTTGTTCCCTAAAATAAAAGGGTTTAAACCTGATGTAATGATTTTGCCTATAAACGGCAGAGATGCTGTTCGTCTTGAAAGTGGATGTATCGGCAACCTGACATATCAGGAAGCTGCAGATTTTGCAGGTTATGTTAAACCAAAATTAACCATTCCTGGACATTTTGAAATGTTTGCTCATAATGCGGAAGATCCTCTTTTGTTCAAGGAATATATGAGAGTTAAATATCCTGACTTAGATGTCAAAATCCCTGACCATGGTGCTAAGTTTGTTGTAAGCTAAATGGTAAATGGAGTAATATCCAATGCTGGCTACGCCAGCGGTAATAAGGAAGTACCCCTCCGTCTCTCCCGCCGCCACTTTGCTTTAAAAAAAAGCAAAGTTGATTTATTTTTTATGAAAAAGTATTGAGTTTTTAAGTAAGTTATAATATTATAACGAAATATTGTTTCAGAACATAACTAAGTTTTTGTATACTACATAATTTATAGTATGTTTATTACTGTTGTAGAAAGTCATACCAATTAACATACATAGGAAGGTAGAGCTCATGAACAAACAACTTACGATACTGTTAACCCTAATTGTTACACTAACCTTAAGCAACAGGAGCAACGCAATGACAAAAGATACCACACCTAAACAACCTGATTATTCCCAAGATTTCAGCTGGGTAAGCAAACCTGAGAGACTCGACAAACCAGTTGATGTGTTCTATGTTTATCCTACAATTTATGTTGGGAAAGAGCCTAAAAATATGGATATTGCAGATCCTGAACTTAGAGCAAATGCCAAAGGTTTACTAACCGCTCAAGCTGGAGTTTATTCACCAAGTGCAAATCTTTTTGCTCCATTTTATCGTCAGGAATCGGCTGCACTTCAGAGTATGGAAGCTGCAAACGGAGGTAAAGATGCATATCAGGACCCTGCTTTTCAGATTGGAGAAGGCGATGTGGAAAGAGCTTTTGACTATTATTTGGAGAATCTTAATCCAGACAGGCCTTTTATTCTTGCCAGTCATAGCCAGGGCACCATGGCTACAATTTCTCTAATGCGCAAGAGGTTTAATGATCCTGAACTTCAAAAAAGACTCGTAGCGGCCTATCTGATTGGCTATTCAGTTACAAAAGATGATCTCAAAAAGCATCCATGGATGAAGCTTGCTCAAGGTGAAACTGATACAGGAGTGATTATTACTTACAATACTGAAGGTAAAGATGCCGGCCCTTCACCTGTATTATTCCCTGGTGCATCTGTAATAAATCCACTTAACTGGAAAACAGACAGTACACCTGCAAGCAGAGACGCAAATATTAAGGCACACTTTTTTAATGACGCTACAGGCGAACTGATTGAAGAGATTCCTAATTTTGCTGGTGCATATATAGACACAGAAAAGGGAGTTCTTATTGTAACAGATATGAAAACACCAAAGTCAGATAAGATAGATTTTGTCAATATGGGCAGATGGTCAAAAGGTGTTTTTCACAGATTTGATTATGCATTCTGGTATGATAACCTTAAAGAAAATGTTAAAAAGAGAATTGATGCTTATTTGAAAAACAACTCTAACAAAGA
>JAQICX010000106.1 GCA_027858345.1 Kiritimatiellia bacterium
ACGCCGTCTTTATATATAATCTATTGTTAGCGGCACGAGTGCACGGTTTTTTCTTTTCAAGAGGTTAAATGACTTAATTTCAATTAAAGGTAAAACAGTTAATATTAGAGAAATAAAACGTAATGAAATCAGTCGTTTTGATGAGTTACTTGAAGAATTTCACTATATTGGAAAAAGTCGCAGTGTTGGTGATTCAATGAGAATGGTGGCAGAAGTTGATGGAGAGTGGGTAGGTCTTTTGATTTGCCAGAGGAATTTATTAAAGGAGCACAAAGTAATTCAGATGGTATCCTGCCAATAAATTCAAAGCAAATACAATCTTTGTTTAGTGTTTTACGCAAAACACCAGATCCTAGAACAAGCAACCAAACCTATCGTATAGGTTCTGTTCTCTCTATTGTTGCAATGGCTGTTTTTAGCGGTCATAAAAATATATCCGAAATAGTTAGGTTTACAGAAAGGATGAAGATGCAACATCGAAAAGCAATAGGGCTTCCACTTTATAAAAAAGGAAGCTCATATAGAAAGGTTCCATCATACAACGTGTTTTATAACCTTTTAAGCAAATTAGACATAGATGAATTCGGTCAAATTCTATCACAATGGCTGAATAGTCATAATGGTTCTTTGCCTACAGCACTTGCTCTTGACGCTAAGTTCATAAAAGACACTGTTGGTATAGTCTGTATGGTAGATCATGAAACAGGAGTGCCTGTGGCAATGACAAAGGTGGCAAAAAAAGAAGGTGATAAAGGTGATTGCGAAATGATTGCTGGTAGAAAAATGATAAAAGAACATAAAGACCTTGCCGAAACAGTAATTACGGCAGATGCCTTGCATTGCCAAAGAGCTACGGCACAAGAAATAGTGGCTAATGGTGGAGAATATATACTTCAAGTGAAGAAAAATCAGAAGAATCTTCTTAAATCATCAGAGATTAAAACAAAAAATCTCCCCCCTTTTTTGACGTAATTGAAAAAGGACACGGGAGAATCGATGGTAGAGATATAGCATTGGTCACTGTTACACCAACAGAAATAAACTTTCCTCATGTTGAAACCATAATAAAGATACAAAGAAAAAGTACTGATAACAAGAATATAGAAAAGTCTGAAGCAGCTTACTATGTGTCTTCTGTAGCAATAGACAAATACTCTCCACAGCAATGGCTTCAGTTAATACGTAATCACTGGGGAGGAATCGAGATACGTAACCATTGGCGTAAAGATGCTTGTTTATTGGAAGATAAGACAAGAAGTAGAAACCTGAATATAGTAGCTAGCTTGGCGATGCTTAGAAACTGTTACCTACATTTTCATGAACAACAGGAAAAATACAAATCATTGCCAGCTTTAACAGAGGCTGTTGCTGCTGACACAAAACTCTCTTATGCAATGTTAACAGGAAATTTATGACCTAAAAGAAAAAACCGTGTTTTTACCGGTAACAAGTATAGTTGATTATTGACGTTTGTGACATTTTTTTATATAATACGAGATTGTTTAATATTAATAAGATATTAAATCAACGAAAGGGAACATAAAAATGACAAAAAAAATATTAGCTATTGGGTTGGCATGTATCGCATTGAGTAGTTTTGGACTAACTGTTGGCAAAAAAGCTCCAACTGTGGAACTTTCCGGAAAAGTTGGTGGAATGGTTGATGGAACAAGTTTTTCTACAACTAATACAATTGGAAAAGTTGCGACATTTTTTTATGTTGATCCTGATGAGAAGAAGGTTAATATGGAATTTGAAGATCGGCTGAAAGAGCTGGCTTTTTCCAGAGACTATTATCAGCCATATGCAATTATCAATGTTGCAGCCAGCAAAATGCCTGGATTTCTTGTTGCATACGCTTTAAAGGGAAAACAGAAAAAATTTCCTGATACAATTTACATAAAAGACAATAAAAAAGTTTTTGTAGAATCTTGGGGTCTAACTGACAACAGTTATGACATAGTTATAGCCGATTCCAAAGGTGTAGTCCTTTTTGCCAAATCCGGCAAACTTTCAAAGGACGAAATGGATTCGGCAATAAAAATTATAAAAGAACAAATGAAACTAATGGGAGACAAAAAATAATGTCGAAAAGTACAAAGAAATTCAAGACGGAGGTTCAGCAGCTTCTGGACCTTGTAATTCACTCGCTATATTCAAAAAAAGAGATCTTTCTCCGAGAGCTTTTATCAAATGCATCCGATGCAATTGATAGAATAAGTTTTGAGGCTCAGACACAAAAGGATATAATAACGAGTGATGTTTCTTGGAAAATCAAGCTGTTTCTGGATGAAGAAGCCAAGACGCTAACAATATCAGACAATGGTATTGGTATGACCAAGGAAGAACTTGAAAACAATATCGGCACAATTGCAAACTCCGGAACAAAGAACTTCCTAAACTCACTAAAAGATTCTAATAAGCCGGATGACAGCCAGTTTATCGGTCAATTTGGTGTGGGATTCTATGCATCATATATGGTTGCTGACAAAGTAACAGTATTAACAAAAAGAGCCGGTAAAGATCAACCAGCGTACAAATGGGTATCCGATGGCGTAGGAACATACACAATTGAAGAAGCTGAAAAAGATTCTTTTGGTACAGATGTTAAACTACACTTCAGAGAAGGTTCTGAAGAATACCTAAAAGAGTGGAAAGTTCGTCAGATTGTAAAAGAATATTCAGATTTCATATCATATCCAATTGTTATGGACGTGACACGAACTGAAAAAGCTGAAGAAGAAGGTGGCGAAGACGTTATTACAATTGAGGAAGAGACAATTAACTCAATGAAAGCAATCTGGAAGAAAAATAAATCAGAGATTTCAGATGAAGAGTATAAAGACTTTTATAGTCATCTTACTCATGATTACAACGAGCCTCAAGAACGTATTCATTTCAGAGCAGAAGGTGTAAGTGAATTCACTACCCTATTATACATTCCAGCAAATGCACCATTTGACATGATGTTCAAAGAAGGTCGTCATAATGATATACATCTTTATGTTAAAAATGTATTTATCGGCAATGATTTCAAAGGACTACTTCCTGACTATCTAAGATTTGTCAAAGGTGTTGTTGATTCAAGTGATTTGCCTTTGAATGTGTCTAGAGAAATTCTTCAAGATGATCTAAATATTCTGAAGATTAATAAAAGTCTTTCTAGTAGAGTTCTAAAGACTCTAGCAACAATGAAAAAGAAAAGGTTTGATGACTATATCAAGTTTTACAAAAACTTTGGACAGGTCATGAAAGAAGGTCTTGCATCTGATTTTGAGAATGCTGACAAATTGAAAGATCTACTTATCTGCCCATCTACAGAAGCAGGTGAAGACAAGCCTACAGATCTTAAATCATATGTTGACAGAATGTCATCTGAACAGAAAGAAATTTTTTATCTTACAGGTTCAGATCTGCTTTCTCTTAAAAAGTCTCCACTACTTGAAGGTTTTAAGAAAAAAGGCTATGAAGTATTGTTTTTCAATGATCCAATTGATGAGTTTATTGTTGACCATATCAGAGAATATGACGGCAAGGCTCTAAAGGCAATTGATAAAGGTAGCGTTGACCTTGACACAGAGGAAGAGAAAAAAGAGACTGAAGAGCAGATCAAAGAAGCTGACAAAAATTTCAAAGGACTTAAAGAACTTATCAAGAGCAATCTGGATGAAGACATTCAAGAGGTTAGATTTACAAATCGCCTTACAGATTCTCCATGCTGCCTGGTATCTGATGAATCAGCAATGAATCCTCAGATGGAAAGAATTATGCGTGCAATGAATCAGGACGTGCCTGCAAGTAAGAGAATTATGGAGCTTAATCCAACTCACCCACTTGTTGAAAAAATGAACAAGATCTTTGCAGAAAACAAAGAGACTGCAAAGCTTAATGATTATGTTGAATTATTATATAATCAGGCACTGCTTTCTGAGGGATCTGAGATTAAAGATCCTGTTAAGTTTTCAAAGCTTGTATCTGATCTTATGTTAAAAGCCGATTGAGATTAAGGCTAAAGTTGAGGCTAAGGTTGAGACTAAAGTTAAGGGAATTACTTGACCTTTCTCACCTTGACCGCGTGACTGCATGGCGAGGCTGGGCAAGAATCCCGCTGAAAAGGGACTCAACCTAAAAAAGACCGAATTAATTTGGTTCTTCACAATTTGTTGTGGGTAAACACATTTTTTTTGTTCGACTGCGTTGCAGTCGTCATAATAATGAATTAATTACCATGCATTTCATACATGGCTATTAAAATTGAACAACTTCGCTGTTCTAAGACTACGAAGTAGTCTAACTTTAGTAGTCCCATATGAAATATGGGGTATATATAATTTGACAAAAACGACCCTTACGGGGTCGAACAAATATAAATCACCCACAATAATTTATGAAGAATTCAAAAACAAAGAAGAAAACCAAAGAAAAATGAATAAAAAAAGAGTTTTACTTGTTACATCTTACGTACATCAGATTAGAGAAAGACTTGCCAAAGAAGAAACATCACCCAGGCAAGATTTTGATGAACTAGCAAAGGCACTTGATGCAGAACTGATATCCTTTTCAGACCTTGAAACAGGTCCGACAACTGTTAAAATGGCAACAAAACTTTTCAATCCTGCAATTGGACTGGCTGTTTACGGCTATCTCAAAAAGGCAGATTTTTATCTTACATTAGCAGAAAACACAGGAATGTTCCTTGCTTTACTCTTAAAGTTTCGTAGAGGTGTTAAACAAGTTATTATCGGGCACAAGATTAGTGCCGGAAAAAAACGCTACATTTTTACGGCATTAAATCTTTTTTCAAACATCGATGGAGTCATTGCTTATAGTCATACACAGCTTAACTTTGCAAGAGATTTTCTTAAAGTGCCGGATTACAAACTTCATAGAATTGACTTTCAAGTTGACCAGAAATTTTATACAGATGATGGAAGCAGCTATCAATCACGTCATGGTATAGTAAGCATAGGTAGAGAGCTGCGTGACTATCAAACATTTATCGAAGCTGTTCGTGGTCTGGATATTAATGTAACAATTGTTGCATCAAGTCCATGGTCCCGCAGAAAAGATGAGACAAAGAATCGTGATTTGCCGGCAAATATTGAACTAAAAAAAGGCTTAACAAGCGAAGAGCTTAGAACCTTGTACAGAAGTTGTCAAATGGTCGTGATTCCTCTGCAGAACGTTGACTCCCCCGCTGGTGTTACATCGCTTCTGGAAGCACAGTCTGTTAACAGGCCTGTGATTATAACAAATACTATTGGAATTCAGGACTCATTAAGCAATGGCGGACAAATTCCTGCAACCATTGGAGATGCTGAAGACCTTCGGACTAAAATAAAGAAATGCATATACAATCCTGATTACGCAAGCAAGATTTCACAAATCGGTCACGATGAAACATTAGAAAAACGTTCACTGGATCAATACATTAGTCGTATCAAGCAAATATGCGAAGATGCAGAGAACCACAAGTAATAAGATATGAATAAAAATATATTCAACAAGGAGCTGGTTTTATCTTGTGTAGTTGCACTTGTGTCAGCATTGCTGTTAATTTTTTCTTTTCCACCACAACAATTCTCTGATTTGGCATGGATTAGTATAATCCCTATTATTATATATTCAAGATTCAAATCACCAAAAGCAAGTTTTTTAACTGCCTTTCTTTGTGGATTTATATTCTTTTCAACTCAGCTATTTTGGATTAACAATTTGCTTAATCACAATTTCGTTAAGTTTTGGGTAATTCTTGGTTGGTTTTTATTAAGTGCATACTGTGCATTATATTATGGTGCTTTTGGTTGGTTACTTTCGAACTTCTGCAAATATGTTGATGATAAAATCAAAGAAAATAACATTCTTACAATCACAGCTCATAACATTGCTATAATATTGGGTGCAACAATATTTTGGACTGGATTGGAATATATAAGAGCATTTCTTTTCACTGGTTTCCCTTGGGATTTGCTTGGTATATCACAATATCAAAATCTTTCAATCATTCAGATTGCTGATGTTTTTGGTGTATATGGTATATCAGCATTAATTGTTATAATGAATGCTGGTTTATCTTTTGTTTTCCTTAGATTTTTTGCAATTTATACAAAAAAGAAAAGAACAAAGATTCAGCTTGAGCTTATCTTTGTATTAATGTTCCTTATGTTTAGCTGGAATTACGGCAGCCGTGCCATGCTCAAACTTAGGCATCAGGAGAACTACGAAAAATTTGTGATTTCAACAGTTCAGCCTGATATTGCACAAATTGAAAAGTGGGATCCGCAAGAAGTTTATAATGTATTAGAAACCTTAAAGAATCAAACAGAGTTGGCTACACAAAGTTCGCCTGATCTGATTGTTTGGCCGGAAACAGTTCTACCATCCCCTGTCAACTATGATATGTATATGAAAAATTTTGTTACATCCATTATCATGACAAATAAAGTGCCAATCTTCTTAGGTTCAATAGAGGTCAAATCAGAAACATTTAACACCAAGACGCAAGAATATGATTATGAAATATGTAATAGTGCTTTTATGTTCAATACCAATGATTTTTCAGATGTATATCGCAAGAATCACTTAGTTATATTTGGCGAATATATTCCACTGGAAAACCTTATTAAACCACTAAAAAAAATATCTCCTCTTGGATTTAGTTGTAGCCCTGGAAAAGAAAACATTGTTTTTGAAATGCCTGGAGAATCTCAAGTGAAATTCTCTGCACTAATATGCTTTGAAGATATTTTTCCTGCACTGGCAAGCAGAATTGCAAAATCTGATAGTGATTTCATTGTTAATCTCACCAATGATGGATGGTTCGATGGCACAAGTTTGCCGCTTCAACATTTTGCTCACTCGATATTCAGGGCAATAGAAACAAGAATGCCATTTGTTCGTTCAACAAATTCAGGCATAACTGCATTTGTTAAACCGGATGGAACTTTTGAAATATTAGAAAATGACATTGGGCAATTCAAGTTTAGAGGATTTAAGACCGCTGCAATAAACATTGCCGACATAGAACAGACAACTTACACAAAATTTGGAAACAAGTTGCTTGCAATACCTGCAATGTGTATATCAATCTTGTTTGCCATCTTCTTCTTCATCAAAAACAAAAGATGCAGGGCTGGCGATGCCAGCGGTAATAAGTGATATGTGTGAAGTGATAAGTTTCTCGCAGAGGCGTGGAATGAGCTTTGCTCATATTATGATTAAGCCAAGCTGGGGCTTGGCGTTCCCGGTAGGAGCTTTGGCGGACAAAGGCTGATTGGCAGACACAACGCCTGTAGCCGACCTCAGCAGAGGTCGGGAGATGTTGTCCGAGGTCTGCTGACCTCGGCTACAGTATGAAAGTTGCAGTTTAACCTTTTGTTTTGCAAGTCAACGCCTTTGGTATAGGGTGTCATTCTTACAGCGTCGTTCTTCCGTGCTTTACCTGCTGTTTCGCAGGACGCGGTTGAACTATGCTGCACACGGTCGCTTTGCAAGCTTCGCATGACACGGTTGACCGACGAAAGGGCGGTCAGCGACCGCCACTTCAGCATGAAATGCGCAGTTTAACGTTTAATTGCAAAATTAATGGCTGTAGCGTCGGTCGATGACCGACGGATATGCCATCATGCAACGAATCAACCGAAAAATTAAGGTTTCTGACCTTAATTTTACGGTTGAGAGGTCAAACATGCGTTTGAATCAATAGAATTAAGGATTGAATCATTGGGTGATCACTTGTTCCATGCGTCGCTCTACGAGCTATGCAGGACACCGTGGGTGATAAACATTGAAATTGTTGTCAACGGACGCCGAGGACGGCATCCCTCCCTGCTGGCAATATAATATCAAACTGCACAAAGGGAGGGTCAGCGTCCCCGCTGACAGAAAAGGTATCCAACCGAAGAATTAAGGTTTCTGAAAAGAATGGATTATTTAGATTGCAAATTCATCAAAGGATTTAGTATAATCAGGGGGTTAACAAGTATATTTATTATTTATTCAAAGAGAAAGTTTTAACAATGAACAAACTATTGTCATATTTTGTATTTGTCATATCCTTAATCGCTTTTGGTTGCAAGACAATTCCGACCAACACCGTTACACAGGTTTCCACCATCAACTCACTCAAGGCCAATAAGACTGATGCTCTGATCAGCACGTCCGACTTAGATAGTTTTGGAAACTTTGGTATGGCACTCAAAGAAGGTATAGAAGGTCAAGTTATTGTTAACAACAATAGAACTTATGAAATTGATGAAAAATTCCATGCTTTGCCGGCATTTGGATTCACACCTCTGACATACGCTACTATGGTAAACTTCAACTGGGATACACAGCTCAACATTACCAGTCGTAAAAAAATGACAGATCTTGAAAAACTAATTGATCAAGCTGTTCCAAACATGGACGTCATATGTGCAATAAGAATTCAAGGCAAATTTCTAAACATGAAGCTGACATTTGTTGGAGCACAAAAAACAGAGCAAATTGAATATCAAGATATCTCTGGTTCAATGATTGGCTTTAGATTCCCAAAGTATATGAAAGAACTGGTTCCTGAAGGATATTTTTTCTTCTTCCTTGCTGATAACAAAAAGAATGGAGGAGATGTTGTTGACTGTTTATTACAAACAGGAACGGTTCAAATTGATTTATGTAATAAAATTAATATTCATACAGCAGTCAAATTAGCTGAATAATTATGAAAAAGAAAAAACACACAAAATTAAAAGCTGTAATAATTGAGCGTTCTGACCATAATATAACCAGAAAAAATATTGATGAAGATGCTCTTAAGGTTTTATATCGTCTAAAAAACAAGGGTTACCTTGGTTACCTTGTTGGTGGATGTGTTAGAGATATGATGCTTGGTCTGACACCTAAGGACTTCGATGTTGTAACAGATGCTCACCCTAATAAAATTAAGCGAATCTTTGGAAATTGTTTTTTGATTGGTAGGCGTTTCAGACTTGCACATATTGTTTATGGCAAAAACATCATTGAAACTAGTACTTTTCGTAAAGAGCCTGAAGAGAGCGATGCTACTACAGATGAACTGTACCAACACCATGACAATACCTTTGGCACTGCCGAGGAAGATGCAAAGAGACGAGATTTCACAGTTAATGCAATCTATTATAGCATTCATGACTTCTCGCTAATCGACTATGTCGGCGGCATGAAAGATATGGAAAAAAAAGTCATCAGAACAATTGGTGTTCCAGCAATAAGATTTCAAGAAGATCCTGTAAGAATGATTAGAGCAATTAGATTTGCTTCAAAATTGAACTTTAAAATTGAGCCCAAAACATATAAGGCTATCTTAAAGTATCGTAAAGAGATTCTTAAATCCCCGCCGTCCAGACTGTATGAAGATATTTCTAAACTATTTATGACTTCATCATCTGAACCTGCATTCCAACTTTTATACGACACACAGTTGCTAAAGTACCTGATTCCTGAAATTTATGATTTTCTTGCAGAGTCCGTTAAACATCGTGACCTATTCTTTAGTTACCTAAAGGCTCTCGATGAAAAACGACCAAAGTTCGATGGACAGGAACATGCGCTTAACTACGGAGTGTTATTTTACCCCCTATTTCTGAATTTACAATCAAAAATTCAGGAATCTGCTCCAGGCACTCCAAACTATGAAATTGCAAAACAAGTTATAAATACTTTTGCAGCACATTTTAAAATGCCTAAAAAGATTTTTTATCAGATTGTAAATGCCTACGATATGCAGAAAAGATTTAATGTTGCCAATACCAACAAAAACTTTGTTAAAGAAAAATTCACAGTACGAGAAGATTTTCCTTTGGCTTTTGCAATATACAAAGTTGACCTTATTGTAAATCCAGGTGTTCCTGACTATACAAAACTATGGGAAGATGTCGTAAAAAAACATCCATCGCAACAGTACGAAAAGAAAAAGAATTACAGGAATAGACGCCCTCGTAACAACAATAAAAACTTTTCCAGACCTAGAAGAACAAATAATAACTCAAAAAATAAATAAACTCCGGAGAAAAAAATGAGTGATGTTATTGGTGATTTAAAATCAGTCGATTTTATTACACGAAACCCAAACAATCCAATCCTTACAGACAAGGATGTTCCATATGAAGCCAAACTAATTTTTAATGCTGGTGTAACAAAATACAACGGCAAATATGTTATGGTATTTCGTAATGATTTTTTTGAAGAAGAAGATACAAAATCTCGACACTATACAAACCTTGGTTTGGCATATAGCGATGATGGTGTAAAGTGGAATGTTGAAGATAAACCATGTTGGCGAATAAATACCGACGAAATAAGAAGAGTATATGACCCAAGATTAACGGTGATGGATGGAAAATGTTACATGTGCTTTGCTGTTGACACAAACCATGGTGTTCGTGGAGGTATTGCTACAACAGAAGATTTTGATAAATTTGACATTCTAAGTATGTCAGCTCCTGATAATAGAAACATGGTGCTCTTCCCTGAAAAAGTTAATGGTGACTATTTTAGGCTGGAAAGACCTTTCCCTGTATACAGCAGAGGACAAGACCGCTTTGACATCTGGTCTTCATCATCTCCAGACTTGAAATACTGGGGTAATACAAAATTTGTTATGGGTGTTGAACATGTGCCTTTTGCAAATGACAAAATTGGTCCTGCTGCTCCACCTATTAAGACTGACAAAGGCTGGCTGACAACTTTCCACGCTGTTGATATCGATCAGAATCGCGGCAAAAATGGTTGGGAAGCTGCCTGGAAAAAGCGTTATACAGCCGGCATAATGCTTCTAGACTTAAACGAACCTTGGAAAGTAATTGGAATGTGCAATGATCCTTTGATTGCTCCAGAAGCACCATACGAAGCTGATGGCGGATTCAGAAACGATGTTATCTTCCCTGGAGGAATGATTCTTGAAGATTCTGGTGAGGTTAAAATTTACTACGGTGCCGCTGATACTGTTGAAGCATTGGTGACCGCTGATGTTGCAGACTTACTAAATGCCTGCAAGCCAGTTGATTGGGCCACAGAAAACATATGCTAATTACTAGCTTTTGCTAGTGGTGATAAGTACTAAGTGCGAAGTAATGAGTTTCTCTGCGAGGCTTGGAACTGCTTTAGTCCTAAGTCGAGATGCTTAAGTCCCAATTAAGGGACATGAGCAATGCGAAAAGAATTTGTATTAGTTGTTAGTAATGTGCTGACAGCACATATCATGAGGAGCCTAGGGTGATCCCGCCTTGCGGGAGTAACTAGGTGAATATAAAGAGTAAAAGCTCTTTACCTACTCACGGTAGTGTCTTTGATGCTATCAACTAAAAACTAATAACTCTATAGTGAGAGCCTAAAATGCAAAAGCTAAAAAATATAATAGTACGTGACTTTGTATTTTATAAAAAGCAGTTTATACTGTTGTCATTAGCTTTTGCATTATCATCCACCATAATTGGTGGAGCATTAATTATTGGAGATTCGCTAAAGTTTACTCTTCAGAAACAACTAGAATATCAGCTTGGTAGTATAAAAGAAGCAATACTGCCATCTGATATTTTTTTTAGTGAAGATCTTTTTACAGAACAATTTGCAACACCAATAATTTATTCATCAGTATTTGCATCTGCAACGCCCAAAACATGCCATGCAAAACTAATTGGTGTTGATAAAAATTTCTACGAAAATTTTTACAGCATTTCCCCATCATTCTTAAACGGAAACAACGTGTTTGTAAACCAGGCATTTGCAGATAAGCTTGGACTGAAACAGGATGATACTTTTGTTATAAGACAACAAGCCCCTTCATCAATTGCCGGAGACAGCCCTTTTAACAGTCAAAACTATATATCCTTGAAACTCAAAGTGCAGGGGATTATTTCAGAGGAGCATGGAGGCAATTTTGCTTTTTATGCAAATCAACGAACACCTGACAACATTTTTATTGATAGAGACTATTATGCCAAGTTGTTAAATAGTCCAAATCAGGCAAACTCATTTTTAACCTACAATTCAACATCGAACTTAACACATCTAAATCAAGCATTTCCGCTCGAATCGCTAGGCTATAAATTAGAAACGATTGACAACAGCAATCTTAAACTATTTTCATCCACCAGATATTTCATTGAGAATCCTGTTGCAGATATATTGACAAAACTTGATGGTTCACCTCTCCTGACATATCTTGCAAGTGACATCTCATATAACAACAGTACATCATCATATGCATTCATATCGGGCTGCAATACTTTTCCTTTTACAAAACAACTTGCAGACAATGAAATTGTTATCAGCAGTGCTCTTACAAACCAGTTAAATGCCACAATTGGTGATAAAATCAAACTTAGCTGGTTGTCTCCTGATCCCGGCAACCGTTGGCAGGAGTATTACCATAGCTTTATTATAAAAAATATTATCGATATAAACAATATTCCAAAACAGTTTGATCAGTCAAAAAACATTCCCGGCATTGGGGATGCAGACAACTGCCTCGATTGGCAAACCGACTTTCCAATTGACATGGAAAAGATCAAGACAGAGGATGAAGAGTATTGGAATCAACACAAGGGGCTCCCAAAAGCATTTATCAACTATAAGATGGCAAAGTTAATGTGGAGAAACGAGCTTGGCAACTCTTCTGGTGTCATCGGAACCTTTAATGAAACAGCTCGAAAAATTCAAGATCAAATTGTTGATAACTCCAACATTTTAACATTTGTACCAATATATGATATCACCAGCCAGTCTATCAACAAATCAACTGACTTTTCTCAACTCTTTGTCGGCTTAAGCTTTATACTAATTGCCTCGGCAATTTTCTTCTCACTCACACTGTTATCATCTTACCTTGTGAAGAGGAAACAGGACATTGGCATCTTTATTGCAATGGGATATAACCAGAAAATAATAAAGAAAATCATTGAAACAGAAATATTGATTATTACATTCATTGGTGTATGTTTAGGTGTTCCAATTGGTTTTATATATAGTAAAGTTCTTCTGTTTTGCATCACAAAAGTTTGGACAGGAACTTTTTCCGGAGGAGATATAATTTTCAAAGCAAATCCCCTATCAATATTTATCACCATTTTACTATTTATTCCTATCTATCTTTTTTGCAGGAAATCAACCAACAAGTTTATTAAAACATCAAGCTATAATCTAATTCAACAAACTCCTCATATACATTCAAAGAAACACAGTAAAATAACTTTAGTTATAGGAATCACAACAAGTATAGCCACAGTTATAACATTTGCACTATCATTCTACAGCAATCAGGAAATCTTCTCATTCATAGCCGGCACATTTCTGATACTTGCTCTTTTGTCCTGCCTTCATTTATGGATATCCAACAAGAAACGTGCAACAACACTAACAACAAAAGAGTTGGAACTAAGAAACCTTCATATTAACTCAACCAAAACAATTAGATATATAACAAGCATTGCACTTGCTGCATTCATGATTCTATCAATTGGTGGATACAAAACAAACTTGAATATATCCGATAAAGGACAATCTTCAAATGCCGGCTACGACCTGATACTGAAGACGGCCATCCCTATTAAAGAATATAACATCAATGCCCTACTGGCAAACATCAAGGGATTAACATTCCTACCAATCAAGACAGACAGCAGAAGTGAAGCAGATTGTTCGAATGTGTACAACGTAACCATGCCTACAATCTTTGGTGTTCCAACTGAAGAGCTCATAAAATCAAATACCTTCGATTTCAAGAAGTTATCATCTATGACAGAAGGAGTATCACCTTGGAGCTTACTTAATAGTGATCTTGGAGACGATGTTATTCCTGCGTTTGCAGACCATAATGTTCTGGAATGGAGCCTCCAGCTGGGTATAGGAGATGAGCTTGAATATGTCACACCTGGTAAAATATACAAGATCAGATTTGTTGGAACCCTCAACAGATCAATCTTTCAAGGTGGAATTGTTATTTCAACAAAGAATTTTATTAGGATAAATCCAACAACACAAGGGATTACCACTTTCTTCATAAAGACAGAAAATGATGACAACGACAGCAATGCTCTACAGAACACATCAGATGAAATTATAGAGACCTTATATAAATTTGGGCCACAGATAGAGACAACTGAATCATATCTAAGAACCATGGCACAAACACAAGATAACTACTTGGCAATCTTTATGGCACTGGGTTACATCGCACTGCTAATTGGTCTTGCAGGTACAAACATAATCTTTCTGAATAACATTGAGGACAACTCCACAACAATTGAGTTTCTCAGAGAAATTGGATATCCAGATAGGCTGGTTAAAAGAGTAATCTCCCGTGAAAACTTTTTTATTACATTTGCAGGAATAACAATAGGAACCATGGCATCATTTGTAGCACTTGCTCACAACCTCAGCAAATTGTCTTGGCTCTCATTCATCATCATGTACCTGCTACTAATTGCCTTCACCCTACTAATCCACAAAGCAATCTCCCGCAAAATCTAAGAACAACTTTTCACTACATAACTAAATATACAATTCCAATCAGTATACATTCACAAATTTTGTTTTGTTCTAGGCGGAACCGGATAAGTATCTTCTGGTGGTATCTTGAATGCATACATTTTGTTTAAACATAATGTCGCAAAACGAACTGTGTATTCATCATTACTACTGGTTCTCAGTTTTTCAAGCAGTTCTACCGTTTTTTTATTATTATTGGATGCAAGAATATCAAAATCATAATAAATCTCTGATACAGCTGCTTGAACATCTTCAACATTGTCAGATTGAAGCAATTCATTTAACACCTCCATTATTTCAAAACAAATTTCATCGTCGCCTATTGTGTTATAAGCCGCATAAAATGCAGATAAACAGTTTAAGTTTATAGCTAAATACTTTGGGTCTGGATGTTTTTCTATTGTTTTGACAACTTTTTTATATCCTTTATATCCATTATTCAACATATGTGTTTCATAAGCAAAATTTCTGTAAACTTTTGCTCCCAAATTATCTGTCACAACAACAGAATAAATCAATGCAGGTGGCTTTTGAAAGGAATACATTACAACTACAATATGAATAACAATCAAAATGAGTATGATTGAACAGAACAAACTAAATATAATAAGGAACTTTTTTTTCATTATTTTTTTCTCCTTTTGGTGGATACGTTTTATAATTATATGTTGTGTCATATACATGCCAATAAGCTTGTTTCACACACCCTTTTTCTTCCCATTTCTTAAAAGTTTGTTCCCATCTCTTATAAAACTCATCATATGTTATTGAATTTTCGCTTACTAGATCTGTAAGACGACTAAAATCAGTCTCAAACGCATTGTCGTACCTAGCGTAGTGCCATTTTGATCGCCAGTAGTTAAGTTTTAAAATTGGGACAATGCTTGGATTCCCTGTATTTATATGTCCTGTAACAGGAATACCAAGAATGTTAGACCACTCTTGAGCTCCTCCAGAAGAACCAAAATGACAAGATAAAGCCCAGATTGATTTTAAATTAGTTTTTTCTCCTGCTAAATTATATGCATTTTGAATATTATCAGGTGTTATTGGTGAATTAAAGCCACTTGTAAATATGTTGCCTTTGTTACTGCCATGACTAAATATATATACTGAACCTGCTTCGTTGACAATAGAACGAGCATCAAGAATGTTATTTCCCGAGAAAGCTTTAACATCAACGGAGCTCACAAAGAGAGATCCCCAATCAGATGTTTGGGTTTTTTCTAGTAATGCTCTTTTCGCATCTTGATCATCATATTCTTTATGATTTATTGTAGTTTTTTTCGAATAATTCTTATGAACATGTTTTTCTTCTGCGGCAAGGTGAAAAAGGGTTTCGTCCAATACTGTAGCATAATAAGCAGCACTCAACCCCCACCAATCAACACCATTAATCAAATCATTTGCACAAATACCATACTCATTCAGTCCCCCCTGAACACCAATCGGGTCACGGCTCATGAATTTACCCAATGACGGAAAATATGGACGGAGCTTGTATTCAACTATAACTGTGTTTGAGTCAAAATACTCGTTGCTGAAACGGAAAGGATTCAAGGAAGCTAATTCCTCGCTCTGGTCAGTAATGACTCCAAATGGTGAATATTCATAATGGGCAACAACATCGCCGATGGTATCCACCAAATCGGTCACGTTCTTATTCGCATCGTGACAGTAGAAAAC
>JAQICX010000142.1 GCA_027858345.1 Kiritimatiellia bacterium
AAGTGAAAAATATTATTTTATGGCAATGAGGAATAGGCCATTCACTACGTTCATTGCTTCACCCTATTGTTTCTTTTTAGTGGTTAAAGCCTCTCTCGCAAGCTCGAGGGCCGCTCCCGTTCCTGCAAGACAATATTAATCTGCAAGTTTGGGAGTCCCGTCTTGCGGGATCCTCGTTGTCATAGCTATGTCCAACCGAAAAATTGAGGAAACATTAAAATTAGAAATAGAACGATGTTGCAAAGATCGTTCTAATATGATAGATTATAATAATCGGTTGCTACCCAAAATGGGCGCTTAAAAAAACGCCTAGCGAAAAACAATAGGTACTGTCAAAAATTGTATGAAAAATATGAAAATAGAAGTATCTAATGAAATGAATACCCCTCCCACCTCGCAGGCGAGGTGACCTCCCCTAAAAGCGGGAGGAGCTTTTGCGAACGAGGATTAGGTTGCAGACATAACGCCTGTAGCCGACCTCCGCAGAGGTCGGGAAAGTGTATAAAACTTTTGACAAAACGCAAAATGGAAAGGATGATGGACGATGAAAAACCATGTAGATGTAGCAATTATCGGTGCTGGTAGTGCGGGACTATCCGCACTGCGCCAAGTTAAGAAAGTCACCGACAACTACCTCTTGATCGATCCCGGCCCGCTCGGCACAACCTGTGCACGGGTCGGTTGCATGCCCTCAAAGGCTTTGATCCACATTGCAAACGATTACTACCGTCGACATTCATTCGCCGAGATTGGGATTTCCGGGAGCGAGCATCTTCGATGCCACATCCCCGCTGCCTTGATCCATGTGCGCAAACTTCGAGACCGCTTCACTTCTGGGATGATTGAGGCAACGCGCGAACTGGCCGGCGAGCGATTCGTTGAAGAAAGAGCCGTCATTGTTGGCCCCAAACGCATCAAGGTCGGCGATAAAGTCTTTGATGCTGACCGAATTATTCTTGCAACGGGTGCACGGCCCATGATTCCCAGCGTATGGGAACCATTTTCTGAACATATTCTGACAAGCTCGACAATCTTTGAACAGACTGTTCTCCCTGAAAGCATGGCCGTAATAGGGCTGGGCGCAATAGGACTTGAACTCGGGCAGGCCTTGAGCCGACTTGGCATACAGATTACCGGATTCAATATGATAAAAGAGATTGGAGGCCTGACCGACCCTGAGGTCAATTCCGTGGCTAAAAAGATCTTTGCCGAGGAATTCACCATGCATATCGGTGTAGCAGCAAAAATCAGAGAAACGACCACTGGTGCCGAAGTGTATGTGGATACAGCAATCGCAAAGGTAGATAAAATTCTTGTTGCAGCGGGTGTCCGCCCGAATATTGACGGGCTAGGAATAGAGACACTTGGTGTTGAATTGGACGAACATGGCATGCCGTCTGTCGACCCGCATACATCACAAATCGGAGATCTTTCAGTCTACCTTGCAGGAGATGCCAACGGGTACGCTCCCCTACTGCATGAGGCTCTGGATGAAGGCTTCATTGCAGCTAATCACAGCTTCAAAGACAATGGAGTATCGGCATGCTACTGCCGCCGCCTACCGTTTCGCATCGTGTTCAGCGATCCACAATGTGCTGTTGTTGGGCAATCCTTTGCGGACCTGCGGGACTCGAACATCGTTATCGGACAAGTTGACTTCAGACAACAGGCGCGCGCCCTCCTTGAAGGACGTAACAAAGGTATGTTGCGACTCTATGCCGAATCATCGTCTGGAAAAATCCTCGGGGCAGAGATGGTCGCACCTGAGGCCGAACATCTTGCCCACCTGTTGGCCGCCTGTATTCAGGCAAACATGACCGTACATAGCGCCCTTCAGTTACCCTTCTACCATCCTACTCTTGAAGAAGGGCTACGTACAGCACTACGCAATGCAGCTGCACAGCTCGCGGAAGGCCCAAGTTCAGATGAGCTTCATCCTTGTGAGAGTTGCCCGGAACCTGCACTGCAATGACCATTATTTGTTATTGAGGTCTTCTTTTTCAATTTTGGTAAAATAGCAGCCGACCAATCAGCAAGACTCAGAACTCATATTTCTTTAGCAGTCTTGTTCACAAGCACAGGCGGACGGAGACATTATAGGAACGACGCCGATACACGTGAAAGTGCTGCCTGGCGCACTCACCGTGCTGGTACCAGAGCAGTGAACCGTGCTCGTTTTCTGTAGCCGCGTGTGAGGGAGATGGACGCGGACATTTGTTTGCCGTTTCTCGTTTAGCTAAAAGTCTTACGTCATTCGGTGACGCAGTCACCACATTGCTCCCATAATTCACATATCTCCCATTTTCTAGACGAGACGGTTTAAAAGTACAATCTAATAGTTTTAGAAAACATTAAGAAAACATATGATTTCCTAATTATTCTGTTATTTTCTTCCTAGTTTTTCGGTTGGACAAGAAAACATCTGTTTTAGTCAATAAAATCAAGGAGTGAATCTTAATTTTCTCCATTTTTTGGCGATAAACTCACAAAATAATTTCTTATGACAATGAGGACATTGTCGCTCCCAATGCTTCGCCCGTTAGGCTATGCAGGACACGCCCGTTTTTCCAAGACAACGGTTGTTTGTATGCAGGGAGCGAGAACGTCCTCGTTCTCATAAAGTGTCTCAACCGAAAAATTAAGGATTTTTTCCATTATTCTATTGACTTTCATCTTAATAGAGTATATCTTGATTTCAGTTTATAAAGAGCGTAATTCGAGTAATAATATTTGATTAGCTAGTAACCATTTAGCACTTGCTCTACGATGCTGCCAGAAATGAAAT
Source organism: Kiritimatiellia bacterium (assembly GCA_027858345.1). Lineage (GTDB taxonomy): Bacteria > Verrucomicrobiota > Kiritimatiellia > JAQICX01 > JAQICX01 > JAQICX01. The sequence continues at coordinate 2,786 of JAQICX010000142.1, forward strand.
GTTAACCATGAAAGGACTCTTATGCTGATCAAACTATTCACTAACAAAACGGTGAGCTACTCAGTGACTGCCTGGCTGACCACTATTAAGACCAATCATTTTGCGTCATGCAGGTTAACAACCTCAAAAAAAAGTGATAGAGAAGTGGATTCCGTGAAATCTAATCGTATGACTTGGGCTCTTTTTCTGTTGATTTCTCTGACAATGTCCTCTGGTTGCGCTCTTTTTGATACGGCCAAGAAGAGTACGTGGCAACTTAATCCGTTTGTCGCCAAAAAGGAAGGCAACATCACGGCTTACGCTCTTCAGCAGGAGCTGATGCGTTTCGCAGACGATTACAGTAGCATGATCGGGGAAATTGCCGACAATCTGGCGGCCAAAGCGAAGACTCCCACGGATCGTGTGAGGCCGTTGTCCATGAAAGTTTCTCAGGCAGATGCGGCAATCACAATTGCCAGCAGTCCTAATCCGTTGGCTGGTATTATGGATATGACTGTGTTGGTCTCTTTGACGCGTTCATCATTCGAAGATTACCTTGTTCCAGAGGTATATGGCGCTGATGCGAAAGGGGTTGTTGAGAAATACAAGAAGGCCGAAACTCAAATTTGGAAACTTGCCGCCCAGGTGATGAATGCTAAACAACTTGACGAATTGAAACAATCTATCGAACAGTGGCGAATGGATAATCCAGAACATTATGATGTGTCGTTTGTCCGTTTGCAGGATCTGCACAAGTCGAAAGTGGCCAAGAACGATGACTCCCAAAACTATGGAAGTATTTTCAGCCTGTTGTACATTGACCCGTTTGCAGGGCTGGACCCGGCGGCACGGGAGATAGAAATGGCGCGGCACACTGCCGAACGTGCCATGTACCAGTTTCAAAGGATGCCGAGAATGCTCGATTGGCAGTTGAGCCTTGTCCTTTCGAAATCGGTCACAATGCCGGAAATCCAGAATCTTATTGCGTCCGCAGACCGCTTTAGCACGGCTGCAGAAGATCTCCCAAAACAGATCGCTGAAGAGCGTGTTGCCCTCGTCAAGGACATAGCCGCCAATGAACCCAAGTTGCAAGACCTTCTGACTGAATTTCGTACGTCTTTTGATGCGGCCGGAGATGCCGCAGACTCAGTGAACGAAGCAGTTCTGACAATTAATGATTTTGTTGCCCGTTTCGATAAGAGTTCCATGCAAGACACGACAAATTCAACGGCAGCAAAGCCGTTTGATGTGCTTGAATATGGCATAGCCGCAACCAAGATTGCGGGCGCTGCCAGAGAGATAAACACCCTTATTAGTTCAGCTGATCAGAAGATGCTGTCTCAGTCTGAAGACGCTATTATTCTCGCAAAATCAGCAGGTACAGAGCTTGTGGATCATATGTTCAAAATGACTGTCATGTTTGTACTGATCGTGATCACAAGTGTTGTTGTCGCAATGCTTTTCTATCGTGCAGTTACTATGCGGTTTTTTAAGATGAAATAGATTTCGAACTGTGAGGCAAGCTTTCACACCAGAGCTAAACCTACCCTACTCTCTGGAGGGGTGCTCAACCGAAAGATCGAGGAAAAAGATTATTTTTTACACTATTTCTTGACTTTTATTTTAATATATTATATCTTGTTTTTGGTTTAAACGGTCGTGATTCTAGTACTTGATTATTGCGGTGGTGTCGGTGGTTGCTATCAGTGCACAGATGCTCTAGGCGGAATTGTTAGTCGTAATGTTGGTCGTCGAAACTGTCAAGCTGTCCAAAAAACAGCTCAGCATGCGGTGTTGCCACGAAAAAAACTTTTAAGAAAGAAGGAAAAGAAGCATGAAGAATATAGTGCTGGTTACGAGTGCGGTGTTGATGGTGGTCAGAAATCCATTGAGTCAACTGAAGCGTAGAAGATTGAGGACCGTTCACCATGCCAATTGAACCGACAGGATTCGCCCAAGCTAACCCCACTCAGGCAAAGTTCTCGCTGGCGGCGAACTACGATCCTAAACTGGTTCCATTACTAGCCGCATATCCGATCGATGAAGTTTACGGTAAATTCCCTGCCGATGGCATCAATGGGGGCCGTCCCCGCTATCTGGCGACGCCACTATCGGAAGCCGATCTGCGTTGTTATGTTAACCTGCTCGACAGTCATGGCATTGCCTTCAATTATCTCCTGAACGGCTCCTGTTTTGGTAACCGCGAATGGTCGAAATCCTGGCAGAAACGGGTATCATCCTTGCTGGAGAAGCTGGGCGACATGGGCGTACGCCGCCTCACCGTGTCCACTCCGTTTCTTCTCGAACTGATTAAACGCCGGTTCCCGGAATTCAGAGTGCGAGTTGGAATTTACGCTCAGGTGGACACGCCTCGGCGCGCACGCTTTTGGGAAGACCTTGGGGCAGATGCCATCACGCTCGAGAGCTTTTCGATCAACCGGGACTTCAGTCGACTGGACGCGATCCGCCAGTCCGTCAAGTGTGATCTACAACTGATTGCGAATCATGTCTGCCTCATGAACTGCCCCATGCAAAGCTATCATCAGAGCGGTTTCGCACATGCCTCCGAAAACAGCGGAAACCTCTTCATCGATTATTGTCTCCTGCGTTGTTCGCGGTTGCGCTTGGCCGACCCGTCGCAGTTCATCAAGTCCGCTTGGATACGACCGGAGGATCTCGGTGTCTATGAGGCGATGGGATACACGACATTCAAGTTATTGGAACGCGGAATTCCGTCGAGCGAACTCCTGCGTCGCGTTAAAGCTTATAGTGAACGGCGATACGATGGAAATTTGGCGGACCTACTTTTGTCATATGGCTTCAAGGAACCGATTCGAAAAGAATCCCACTGGACGCTGAGACACTTCTGGAAACCCCTTCAGCTGAACCCGTTGCGAACAAAACCACTGCTCGACTTGGCGAGCATGCAAGGCATGCTCACCCCGTTGGAGCAAAACCCGATCTTTGTGGATACCCGTAAAATTCCTGAAGATTTTCTGGACGGATTTCATAATCGTGACTGCGCATCGCTGGATTGCCAGACGTGCGGTTATTGCGAAGGTATTGCCAAACAGGCTGTATCGGTCGACCCCGAGTACCGTACGAAGGTCTTGAGTCAGTATGCTAAAATAGACGAATTAATGGAAACCGGAGGACTTTGGAATGTTTGATGCACGCGCAACAGCAAAGGAATTTCTAGACCAAACGGACTGCGATCCGTCGCTGGCTGCCGCCAGCTACCATTTTATGGAGAGGGTCAATGGCTACTTTGGCGGCACGCAAGTTGTCCGGCGTTTCCTGTCCGCAGAAACAAGAGACCGGGATATTAATGCCCCCCTACGGATTCTGGACATAGGCTCTGGAAGTTGCGATATCCCGTTAGCAGTGAGCCGGTGGGCCCGCGCACGTGCCATCCCGATAGAGATTACCTGTCTCGAAGTGGCCGACCAGGCGGTTGAGATTGCACGGCGTAAACTTGCCCTTGCGAACGATCCAGCCGTACACCTGCTTCAGGAGGATGCTTTCACGCACCACCCTTCAGAGCCTTATGATTGCGCCGTGGCATCCATGTGCTTCCATCATTTCGACAATGACCAAATACTCACGCTACTGCAACGGCTCCGGAGTTTTGTTACCCATCGCGTGCTGATAAACGATCTTCGCCGCTCGCCATGGGCCTCGATTGGCGCCGGTCTGCTGCTGGCTGGCAGCGGCTCAATGCCTGACGTCAGGCATGATGCTCTGCTCTCAATTCGACGCGGCTTCAAAATCAAGGAACTGGAGTCCGTTTTAAACAAACTCGACAACGTTACATTTTCGGTAAAACCAGCTCATTGGTTTCGTATCGCTGCTGTTATTAAATTCAAAAAAGGACATAATCTATGAAAACTATTCTTCGAGGTCTAGGAACCGCAACTCCCCCACTGTATGTAACGCAGGAGGAGGCCTACTATTGTTTATCAACGCAGTTTGCCTTAAAACCGACGGAACTAACGCTGTATCGCCGCATTCTTCTGGACGGCAAGATTAAAGGCCGTTATCTGGGAATGGAGACCAAGGAAGATGCCCAAGACATGGATATGGACCGATTGCTCGCACGCTTTATCAAATTCGGCCGTAGCACGGCCGTCGCCGCAGCTCGCAAGGCATTGGCGGAGGCGGATGTAAAGCCTGCCGACATTAGAGGTCTGATCGTCAACACCTGCACGGGTTACCTCTGCCCGGGATTCTCATCCTATATTGCTGAGGAGCTTGGACTTTCCACGTCAATTCGCTTTCTTGATTTGATGGGGATGGGGTGCGGGGCAGCAATTCCAAATCTTGAAGCCGCCACCGGCATGCTGACCCGCAACGGGGAAGGTCCGGTTCTCAGTGTGGCCGTTGAGATCTGCTCCGCGACTATTTATCCAAGCCATGAGCCAGAGCTGGTGGTGAGTAACTCTATTTTCGGCGATGGTGCCGCTGCCGCCGTGCTCGACATCGTGCCGGATAATGGTCCCAATGGCCTCGCCCGTATTGTGGATTTTACGTCAGGTCTGTTTCCCCAGTACCGTGAGGATCTGCGTTATCGGACAGAAGGTGGACGCTTGCGTAACTGCCTGGATAAGCGAGTCCCAGTTATCGGTGCGCGTACGGCAACGGAGGTATCCTCACGGCTTCTCGCTAAACATGGACTCTCGCGAAAAGACATAGACTGGTGGGCTGTCCATCCAGGCGGCACAGTGGTACTGGAGCAAGTTGCCAAAAAAATGGAACTTTCCGACAACGCTTTGCGCTTTTCCTACAACGTCTTTGAGAACTACGGCAACATGTCGTCACCTTCGGTGCTATTTGTCTTGCGGGATATTCTGGATAACGGCCGACCCCAACCAGGCCAAAAAGGAATGCTCATCGCATTCGGTGCTGGATTCTCAGCATTCGCGGCACTTATTGAATTTGAGTCGGACTAAATTGTCGAAATTAGTTGTACAGATCGAGGTGCACCCTATTTCTCAAACACGCTGTCAGCAGGATGCCAACAGCGAACAACACGTCAGCAAACAGAAAGGAAAATCGTTATGAAAAATGAAAACAAACTCAGCAGCATGATCAATGCGGCGACATACTCGAAATGGATATGGTCGTTGCTAATCGCCATGGTACTCGGTGTCACAGTCTTAGGCGTAACGAGCTGCAACAAGGACGCACTGCCAGTGAGCGGCGCTCATGTTCAGCAATACACCTGCTCGATGCACCCTGAAGTGGTGAAAGACGCGCCGGGCGACTGCCCAAAGTGCGGCATGAAACTGGTGGAGAAACATTAGCCAGTCAGCACCACCAACGTCGTGTTCCCCACAGGCATCGACCGGCGTGACGATCTCGGCACGCCTAACCGTTTTGACATTTATTACGGGATGGCCGACAACAGAATTGGCGTCGCCCGCCTCGATCTGCCGGAACACCTGCCCCATGGAGCCGATGCTAACCCGCCGGAAAGCAATGCTTAACATGCCCGTTCTCGAAATTTAAAATCAATGAAGGGACAAATATTATGAAACCAGATCCCTATCAGCCCAAATTGCCTAACCCCAAGCCGAGTGTATCCTCAGAATCAAAACTCAAAGAATGATGCCAAAACTGATACAAAACAAAAAGTTAAGGAAGAACACACATTCAAACACTACACCTTGACAAAACAGATCATATAGTGCACAATGGTAAAAATCGGGTATTATATTCCAAAACTAACAACTGTAATATTTATCAAAGAATATCAAAAAATATTTGATGATTACAATACTGGTCAAACATCTGATGTATAACGTAGAGCTGTCTGAATCATATGATGTTTGATAGCCACAAAACAGGAGTAAAAGATGAAAAGAAAGTATATCAACAAAACTCTCTTGGTGAGTTCGGCAGTATTGCTCCTACTGAAATTGGAGAGTGGGACGTGACTTACGGTGCAGACTATATTGACCTGACTGGTCACATCCCTCTACCATTCGGCACGGTGTTAATCGTTCAATAATATAATAAAACTACATTTTATCAAAAAAAGCCTCCATCTCAAATGGAGGCTTTTTATTATGCTAAATGGGCTTCATACAATTGAGCAAATCATCAACGTCCACAGTGGCAATGCCGGAATGCACGTCGGACATGGCATATGGAATCACAAGTTCATTGCCGTGGATAATTGCCCCGCAGGTGTAAACCACGTTGGGAACATAGCCTTCACGTTCCTCTTCGCTGGGTCTCAGAAGTGGCTCTTCCAACCTGGCAATAACTTTGGTCGGGTTTTCTAAATCGAGCAGCATGGCTCCAATGCAATATTGACGCATAGGTCCGACACCGTGGGTGAGCATCAACCAACCAGCATCGGTTTCCAACGGTGAACCGCAGTTGCCAACCTGAATAAATTCCCAAGGTTGTTCAGGCTCCTGAATAATTTCGGAATCCTGCCAGAAATGAAGGTTGTCGGAAAACATGATGCGATTGTTTTCACCATCCTGCCTCGAAAGCATAACATATCGCCCACCAATTTTATGAGGAAACAATGCCATACCTTTGTTTTGAACAGCACGTCCGTTAAGTGTAATAACGTTGAACGTGACGAAATCCTTCGTTTCTATCAGTTGAGGAAGAATGCTGAAGCCGTCGTAGGCAGTATAGGTTGCATAAAAGGTCACCTCCCCATCATCCTCGACAAACCTTACAAAGCGGGCATCTTCAATACCACTGCTTTCATTCTTCGAAATAGGGAAAAGCACACGCTCGCAGATTGGGAACTCTGGGCGGAAAGTGGTTTCATAATTGGACTGAACCAACCAGTCAATTCGTGTTATCGCTTCTTTCTGCTGAATGCTAGGGTAAGGATGCTCCCGCTTAAATAGATTTAGCGTTTTCTCCAGATCGCTATAAGTAAAACGATCCGCCATTTTACAAAGCACCCATTCTGTGGTTTCATTGCATGCTCTCATTTCATTGAGCTTCAGCTCTAAAAGGTGGCGGTCATAGGAGGAATCCAACTTCAGTCTAGGCGTTTCAACATACCCGCTGATAGGATTGAAGGTTAGCAGATTGTCAGCATCAAGAATTCCACTACGGAACACAATCGAAGAAACATGTCCTTCCCCTGTGGCCCTCAGACTGAGGATAAAACGCAATTCTCCTGAAGCCAGATTGGTCTGATCAGGATGCGGAATAATCGAAGGATTAAAAAGAGCGGCCGATTCTATGGAATATTCTTTAGTAAAATATGCGCCAATCAATCTTTGCTTGGTTTCGCTGAGTTTAACGTCCGAAGGAAGATATTTCTCCACTGCCTGACGATGCTGCTCAAAAATCCTAAGAATATTGCGATGACGTTCGCCAAAATCCAGCATAACGTGTTCAAACAAAATAACAGCTTCATCTTCTGGTAATGCAATAATGCGCTCTAAAATTCGTTTAATACGTTCAGAACTTGTCGGTAGATGCAGACGGGCAATTACCCGCTCCGGATCACCCTGTATCTTTATCTTTTTTCTTTTTATTTTTGGAATCATCAATTTTTTCTCCATCATTTAGTAACATTAAGTATTGTATTTTCTGCTAGCTTTAATTCAAGTAAAGTCTGAAGAAAAGCAAGTGTAGACTCGGCTCCCTGATTCTCGTTGAAGCGATCAGGATGAAGTCCGTCTCGGCATCCGCCAGTAATTGGATCGTAAAGCGACAGGTTCAGGTCGTTACGACCTAAGAACCATTCAAAAGTACGACGTGCTTCCTGCATCCAACGTTCATCCCCTGTACAACGATAAGCCTCAAGACAGGCAGATGCCATTGTTTGCGCCTCAACAGGTTGCTGATCGAATGAGGCCCGTTCACCGCCTTTAGAGAAAAAGCCCTCCGTCCCAATTGGGGAAAAATGGCCTTCGGGGCCATCGGCACACTGCATATCGGATAGCCAGGAGAGCGATTCAAGCCCGACCTTAGTCATCTCATCATTTGAAATCCACTGGCCACACATAAGCATAGCATGCGGCAGCACGGCATTGCAATATGTCAGACTATTTTCGTACCAGTGCCAGTCATCCGAACGACATGCTTTATACAACTCCAGAAGATTATCCGCCAATTCATCGCGTATCCTGTCCACCAATAGATCACCCTCAAAACGACGCAGATATTCGTGGATGCCAAGTAGAGCAAAAGCCCAGGTTCGAGGACTGGTGGTTTTAGGAATGGCGGATATTGCCTGCTCAAAAAGTCCACTGGCAATGCCGCGCAATGACTGGGTTTTGGAATGTCCCATCACCATGCCAAGCGCCCATATAGTCCGCCCCTGAGAATCTTCAGAACCGCTATCTTCCAGCCAGTTGCGCTGGTAGTCCATAAAGTTACGAAAGTTACCTGTTTCCGGGTTAAAGGCATAGGATATAAAGGCGAGATAGCGCGATGCAAGTTCTATTGACTTGCTGTCGCCCAGTTCCGTAAGTAACATGCTGACAATTAGCGCACGAGCATTATCGTCTATGCTGTATCCCTCGGCATAATTAGGTATGATATATTTGGCGTGCTGAATCATACCTGTTCCATCCGTCAAACGGTACAAATGTTTTAGGTTGACTGTCGGAAGATCAGCGGGACATTGGTCCAGAGGCTTGACTGCATATCCTGTTGGAACAGCGTGAAGACGCTGAGTACGAGCATTTTCAAAGCATTCCATATAGCGCTGGGCAACCTTAGGCCAGATCATTTCTCTACCGTACATATAAGCAGTTTTTCGCATTGCATGGCGTTTGGGTTCGTTATCAAGCAGATCAACCACCTGTTCGGCAAGTGCGGCGGAGTCTCCAAAAGGAAATAGTGCACCACGACCTTCAGCGAGCAGCTCTTCAGCATACCAGTATGGTGTTGATATCACGGCTTTGCCCACGCCTATTGTGTAGGCCAATGTGCCAGAAGTGATCTGTGCAGGATTAAGGTAAGGCGTAACATATATATCCGCCACATTTATGAATTCAATCAACTCCTCAAGCGTAACAAAGCTGTTGTGGAATATTACATTCCCTGCCACACCAAGCTTTTGAGCAAGGCGTTGCAAAGACAAGCGATACAACTCGCCTTCATGCAGCAACACATTAGGATGGGTCGCTCCAACAATCATATACACGACATCCGGATGGTGGGCGACAATTTCCGGCAGCGCCGAAATCACAGTTTCGATGCCCTTGTTGGAAGAGAGCAGTCCAAAACTCAACATCACCATCTTGCCCTCCACTCCGAACTTGTCCTTGTGGAAATTTGGGTCAACAAAGGGTACGTCAGGTACGCCGTGATGGATCATATCGATTTTTTCTGGTGGCACGTCATAGATCTTCTTAAGAAAATCCACACCACGCTGACTCATCACAACCACTCTATCCGATAAACCCACCACCTCTTTGAGAACACTTAACTGTTCGGGCTCTGGATTTTCCAGAATGGTATGCAGAGTAGTTACAACCGGCATACGCAGTTTGCGCAACAGAGCCAGGATATGACTACCGGAAGGACCTCCATAAATTCCATACTCATGCTGCAGGCAAACCACATCTATATTGTTTATATTCAGAAAATCAGCGGCACGTCTATAGGATGCTATGTCCTTTTCGGGCAATTCAAATCGAACGCGGGACGGATAGGTATAACCTGTTTCGATATCATTCACAGCCAAAGCCATACAGTCGGTAGCATCGGCATACTCAGCCGATACCGCTTCACACAAATCGGTGGTAAAGGTGGCAATTCCGCACTTCCTTGGCAGATAATTGCCAATGAAAGCTACGCGGTTGATATTTGGAAAAGTTGAGTCTTGCATTATTTATCTCCTGTCATATCTGACGGTTGTTCAATTTAAAATGAAGGTGATATGCGGCTGTTATCAGTTATAGATTCTTCTTTCGGAGAACCCATACACGGTCTTCGCCATGTCAATTACGCATACCTTTTAGCCTTGAAACTCAGCAACAATTGTGTTCATGACTAACTTAACATCATTGTACAATACATTTACATAATGTCAATTCTTTTTCTTGATTATGCAAGACAAACCTTGATTTTTCGGTTGCAGGTTCTTTTTGCTATTAGCCACGGATAAACACGGATTTTCACGGATAAATACATTCACGTAAGACATTGATAGATAATTCCATAAACAATGTATTTGATGCTTTAAGCCTTAAAAAAGAATATTTTATAAAAACATCACCCAGTAGATGATATTTAAGAAAATCTGTCATTCAGTTTAATTGCAATGTCAAATTATCAGAATAAACAGAAAGTGCTTATCTGTAATGATTTACACAAATATAATCCGTGTCAATCCGTGGCTGATTAAAAAAATATAGCCATTTAACCGAAAAACTAAGGAAGACAAACCTTAATTTTACGGTTGAGTCATTGCATGACGGCATATCCGTCGGTCATCGACCGACGCTAGAACCATTAATTTTGCAATTAACCGTTAAACAGCACATTCATACTGTAGCGGCAAATCAGCCTTAGTCCGCAAAAGCTCCTCCGACTGGCTATCCACGCCTTGCGGGATAGTCCCGCTCTGCGGGATCACCTCGGGGCTTGCCCCCATGGAGCCATGATTGGCGGCAACGCCCTAGAAAATAAACAATGGCTCTGCCATTCTTTAATTCCGCTGACAGAATGTCAGCCATTCAAAATTGGACGTTCCATGCGTCGCTTCGCTATGCAGGACACAGTGAACATGCTATCCACGCCTTGCGGGATAGTCCCGCAAAGCGTGGATTGGACGTTCTTAATCCATTTGTCTTTCTCTGCGTTCTCTGCCTGTCCGTCATAGTCCAGAATGGCGAAGGAGGATGCCTTCGTGCGCAAACCTCTTCTTCTTTTTTTAAAGCGATTAGCTGTGTGCTGAATTTACATATGAGCTCCGCTCATATTAAATACAGCACACATTTCTTATTTTCTCTATCTTTGTGTCCTTTGCGTTCTTTCGTGGCTAAAAATCTTCTTGTTTTTTCTTAATTCGTGGTAATTAGGGGACCAGCTTGCTGAGGCTGGAGCCTGCGACAGCAACGAGCATCGCGAGTGGCCTATTAGCTGACTAAAACTCTTCTTTTTTTATTAGTTAGATTCGTGGTTAATACTCTTTTTGTTGCCTGCCTGTTCGTGTACTCACGTAGACAGGCGGCTCGCCCGCCCTAGATTGATCAGTGGCTGATTAAAAAAATTTGTATTTTATTGAAAAACACTGGTAGTAACAACGGTATCTGCTTTTATTTCATCATAAAAGTCAACCACGGTGAAAGCTCCCGGATACAGAAATGTATAGCAATCATATTTCCCAATATTCAAACTTTTCTTCTTGCCATCTTCTGGAACATAACCTAATGATAAATCAAATCCTATAAACTTTCTATCAGAAAAGTTTTTTTCTTCTTTGATATTAATATTACCACCCATCAGCACTCCCACAATATAACCTTTATCATTTCGCTCACCATATGCAGTTGCAAGTTTTCAAGGTGCTTACCCGCCCAAGGAATAAATCCCGGAGAGAAGTAGGGTATTTCTTGAGGAGTAAACCAAAGCTGAAAGACATCGCCATCATAACCAAGACCGGCAAATTCTGACTTTTCCCGAAGGTCGATAGGCGATTGACGTTATCTCCTCTACCCCATGGCCACATATTATCCATATGATTAAGATTATCTTTAAAAACAGATATTTCAAAACGTATATCTTTACCCTCTTTGGCAAAGCTATAAGTTGCTAGTGTTTTGCCTTCATCAATGATATTTACCTGTGCTTTACCATCCTTACCATGAATTACCGCCTTGCTGAACAAATCAATAATGAAAAATTTTCGAACAGCTTTTTGTTCACACTCCAATATAACCATGGACGAAGTACATGCTGATTTAGCATCAAGTTGCATATTGCAGCTTAAATTAATAGGTGCTTCTCAGGACGCTTACTATTGAACAGTATGCCCTATCTTAGTTTCTACCGAGTTTGAAGGTCATTTTTTGACGAACACGCGTGAGGACTGGTTGATCGTTGATTTTGCCTGGAATAAACTTCCATCTTTGAATTGTGGTGAGGGCAGACTGTTCAAAGTAGCCAATAGGATTTGCACTAATAATTTTAGGATTTTGGACAAGACCAGCTTGGTCTACAACAAACTCAATTTCCACAACACCTTCAACGCGTCGGTTCTTGGCTCTTGCTGGATATATTGGAGAAGGTCTAACTAAAGGAATTGGGATGTTATCAAGTTCACCAACTTCAAAAACAACATCTTCGAGGCCTCCAGCACCCATAATTGTGGAGTAATCAACTCCCAGTGCGACATCACCTACCCCCGCAGTTAATTTGGGTAGTTGAAATGACATATTTGCGACCACAGGCATTTTGTTATTCTTAACAGATGGTCTATCTTTTAAAATCATCTTTGGGACTTCAGGTTTCTTAAACACCTCAAACTTTTTCTTTTCCTTCTCAGGTTCGACAAGAATTCTTTCTTTAATCTGAAGAGTATCCACACTTCTGAGGTTTATAGAATCATCACGACGCATACGAAACAAAACTTCAAGAAATGGAAGTCCAAACACAAAAAGTGCTAAACAAAGTGATGCCAACAGCAGGGACATAATTCGATCTTTATTATCTATTTTTGATGTTATATTCATATGTTCGTTAGTTTGTTAGACTGTTAGATAGTTAGTTAGGGCATCCTGTTCAATTTATAAAACGCACATTATTAATGTCTTATACATGTCAACTTTTCGTTAAAAGAACATCGAATCCAAGCTTTGCGGGACTAGCAAAGCCAGCTATATTTTCTTCATTTCATTACGAAATACACTACCGTGAGTAGGTAAAATTTAATTTTATTATTATTCCTAGGGTTACATTCTCCAGCTATTGCCTGACAAATTATATTTGTCAGTCAGTAGCTGGATCACTCACCCTAGGCTTCTCATGAAATGTACCGTTGGCACATAAATTAAAACATTAACCCTGTCCGCAAAAACTCCTCCCCTTGCCAAGGGGAGGTCACCTCGCTTGCGAGGTGGGAGGGGTGTTCATTCATCATTCGATGTTGGACGTTCGATGTTGGACGTTCTCAACTATAATGAATACCTGCGGAGCTATTCAAACCTTAATCTTAACCTTAATCTGCTGGCTCCGCCAGGCTTTGGTTGCGGCTACGCCGCTCTACGGAATTGTCAGCATATTAATGTAAAGATCGATAAGCGATGGTCCCCAGAACATGAAAACTAAAACTGCGGCAGCAATGAATGGACCAAATGGAATACGACTTTGCAGCTCTTTCTTTTTAAGAATCATACAAGCAATACCAAAGAAAGCACCAAGAAATGATGAAAAGATTAAGACAAAGAATATTGATGATATACCAAAGAAAGCACCAACGGCACCCATCAGTTTGACATCACCAAATCCCATTGCTTCCTTCTTAAAGATCAGCTTGCCAAAAATTGCAACTAGCCAAAGCAGTCCAAAACCAATTGCAGCACCTGCAAATGATATTAGAAGAGATTTTAGCCAATGTTCTTGTTGATGCAACGCAGGAACCAATGCACTAAAGATGAATCCGAGAACGATTCCCCCAAGAGTGACTCTGTCAGGAAGGATGTAGTGGTCAATATCAATAAAGGATCCCATAACTAAACCAAAGACAACCAGCCAATAGCAGAACACTTGTGGCACACTATATATTTCTGTCATACCTAATGGTGCGCTATAACCAAAAACAGAAAGCTTCAGCCAAACTAAGAGAAATAAGAGTGCCGTCAGAAGTTCAACGCCAAAGTATCTTGACGAGATAGGAACTTTACAATACTTGCACTTGCCCCCAAGAAAAACATAGCTTAACATTGGTACATTACAGTACCAAGGTATTGGTGTTTTACATTTTGGGCAAAATGAGCGTGGTTTAACAACCGAAAGGTCTTCTGGTATACGATATATACACACGTTTAAGAAACTACCAACACTAGCTCCAAACAAAAAAACTATAAAAGCAAAATAGTAATACATTATATCTAATTGGGTCATATATACAAGTTCCTTGTGAAATGGGCTACGCCCGTTTAATGAGGCTTTGCCTCTGTTTAATAGGAGCTAAGCTCCATATTCATAATTGTAAGTTGAATGTTCGATGTTGGACATTCTCAAAACTTCAATTTCTAGGTTTCTGCAAAAACTAGCTATCAACGCCTTGCAGTACTAGCGAAGTTATAAATATCCCGAGCCGAAGCGACTCGGCTACAGGGCGGTTCCTACATTCCAACGTTCAATCTTCTTTTCTTTTAAGCCACCAAGCTTCGTTAAAGAAACTTAGCAAGGCCAGCAAATAAACATTAATGATTAACTAATAGCTCACTTCGTGTGCTTTAAATTTTTTATTAAGGACGCCGAGGACGGCATCCCTCCCAACTTGCGAACTCGCACATTTGCGAACTTGAAACTTAACTGACTTAGTCCAGTTTATGTTCTTCGCGCCAGTCGCCTTCTTCTTTCCATTCTGGTTGTTCATCTTTGAACAGCAAATAAGAATCAAGCGCAAGGCAATCCATTTCCGTTCTCATAAAGCAGCGATAAGCATCTTCAGGAGTTGCAACAATTGGTTCACCACGAACATTGAAAGAAGTATTGATGATGATGCCATAACCAGTACGTTCATCAAATGCCTTGATTATATCGTAATATGCTTTATTTGATTTTTCTGTAACAGATTGGATTCTAGCGGAGTAATCAACATGAGTAATTGCCGGTATGTCTGAACGAGGAAGGTTCACACGTTTCAGCATATCATAATCATCGACAGGATCATCATCCATTTCAATGCAACGGTCTTTTCGCACAGGAGCAACAAGAAGCATATATGGTGATTCTTTTTCAATTTCAAAATAGTCTGATATCTTTTCTGCCAGACAACTTGGAGCAAAAGGTCTGAATGACTCTCTATACTTAATTTTCAAATTCATTACAGACTGCATCTTTGGAGAACGCGGGTCACCAATAATAGATCTGCCACCAAGGGCACGTGGACCAAACTCCATTCTACCTTGACACAAGCCGACCACTTTTTCAGAATCAAGAATCTCAGCAATTTTATCAGCCCAGGCTTTACCTTCAAACTTATGAGCTTTATAGCCTTTATGCTCAAGAAAAGCAGCAATTTCTTCATCAGAAAACTTTGGTCCGAGATAAGAACCTTCCATTTTGTCATTAACATTGTCGGAAGTTCGTGGATTTCCCTGTACCTGGTGCCATACAAACATAGCAGCACCCAAGGCACCACCGGCATCGCCAGCAGCTGGTTGAATCCAGATGTTTTCAAAAGGTCCATCAGCAAGCAGTTTGCCATTTGCAACACAGTTAAGAGCAACGCCGCCAGCCATTACAAGATATTTTTCACCTGTCACTTTTTGAAGATGGACAGCCATTTTCATAACAATCTCTTCTGTTACGACTTGAATTGATTTTGCAATGTCCATTTCACGCTTGGTAATTCTTGACTCGGCTTCTCTAGCAGGTCCACCAAACAATTTAGCAAATTTATCATTTGTCATTGTTAAACCATCAATGAATGAGAAATATGACATATCCATTCTGAAAGAGCCATCTTCTTTAATATCAAGTAGCTTGTCTTTAATCAGATCAGCATATACAGGTTCACCATATGGAGCAAGTCCCATCAGCTTATACTCACCTGAATTCACTCTAAACCCAGTGAAGTATGTAAATGCTGAGTATAGAAGTCCAAGTGAATGAGGAAAACGCATTTCGCTGAATAGCTCAATTTTGTTGCCATCGCCTCTACCTAGGGTGCAAGAAGCCCACTCGCCAACACCATCAAGTGTAAGAATGGCAGCTGATTCATATGGAGACGGGAAGAATGCACTTGCAGCATGAGCTTCATGATGCTCTGTGAACATAAGTTCTTTAGCCATAGAGAAGCCCATCTTATGCAATTCTTTTTCAATCTGATATGGAATCCACAACTTCTGTTTCAGCCATATTGGCATTGCCATCATAAACTGTCTGATACCTTTTGGGGCAACAGAAAAATATGACTTTAAGATTCGTTCAAACTTTGCAATAGGCTTATCATAAAAGACAAGCACATCTATTTCATCTTTTCCTACTCCGCCTTCTGCCAAGCAGTATTTAACTGCATTAACTGGAAAACGAGGATCATGTTTTCTGCGGGAGAATCGTTCTTCCTGTGCGGCTGCAACAATCCTGCCATCCTGGATAAGAACAGCTCCTGAATCATGGTAATATGCACTAACGCCAATAATATTCATTTTTCTATTCCTATCTTAAAATTGATTTTTATAATATTCAGGTTTAGTATGCCTTGTATAAGGAGTGAAATATGTTTCAGCATCTTTATCAAAGTTTCTTTCAAGTGGATCTTTTTTTGCCAGCAACAAGATTATTCTTCCCGGCACAAAGCAAATGAAGAAAAACGGCAACAGCAAAGCCCATGTAATTATTGTTCCAACAGCCATACCCAAAAATGAGCCAAATTTTTCAATTGCATTGAAGACCTTTGGAAGAGCTATTCCACTGATAAAAACAACCCACGCCAAAGCGAAGACAACATATGACATGATTTCTTTATGAAACTTATAATACAGCAAACCACCGATACATATCATAACAACAAACTGAATCATTGCTTTCTTAATGTTTGATGCATTAACACCATCATCTTTTTGACACCAAGGCCAAACAGCTTTTGAAACCTCGCTTTGTTTAAAATCAACCATACTTTTCCTTATTTTTAAATTCCAACCAACTTACCTACTTCCGGCAAATCACCAACAATAGGCTTCAGATATTCAATAAATTTCGGTGTAACATCATGTCCATTTTCTGCAATAAACTCAGCAGCCATATGTTTTGTGTCCTTAGCAACATTCTTCAACGGGACCAATTCATACTCAATTTTGTATTCATCAGAATCAACACGCCTAATTGCAATAGAACCACTTTCTGCAATCAACGAAGCCTTAACTGCTTCAACACCCACCTGGCGTGCCTCAATGACATCATTCTCTGAAACACAACCAACAAAAGATCTTTGCAGATATCCAAAAGTATCAGCTCTAACGCGAGCAATATCTGTCTTCTCTTTCAGCTCGGCAACAAGGATATCGCCTAAAGCACCAGTACCACTCAACTGAACATTACCATGTGAGTCAGTTTCATTAAGCAGTTTTGCAACAATAGGTTTACCATTCTCATCAGCAATACCTTCAGAAACAGCAACGACGCAACGCCCGTGAGCATCAACAACTTCCTGAACATCTTTTACAAATTGTTCAGTGCTAAATGGAACTTCTGGAAGATATATTAAATGAGGCCCATCACCAGGAAATACTCTTGCTAAAGCAGCAGCACCAGTTAGAAAACCTGCATGACGTCCCATAATCACATCAATCTTTACTCCGCCAAGAGCTCGATTATCAAGGTTATCCCCCATCAAAGCACTTGCAACAAACTTAGCTGCCGAACCAAACCCAGGGGTATGATCATTCTCTCTCAAATCATTATCAATTGTTTTAGGAATATGAAACGATCTCAAGTCATATCCAACAGACTGAGCTTCTTCATTGATAATATATACTGTTTCTGCAGAATCATTACCACCGATATAATAAAAATAACGAACATCATGCTTCTTTAAAATCTCAAAAATCTTTCCGCAATCATCTTTGGTTGGTTTCATCCGAACTGACCCAAGAGCTGAAGATGGTGTTTTTGCAATCTTTTCAAGATTTTCATCGCTCTCCAAACGAAGATCAACAAAATTTTCTTCAAGGATTCCTTTGATTCCATGAAGCGAACCAAAAATTTTATCAATATGATGGTGTTTTTTTGCTTCCTGCAAAATACCCACAAGACTTTGGTTTATAACCATTGTAGGTCCGCCACTCTGAGCGATAACCATATTCCCTCTAATTGTTTCCATCTCATTCTCCAAAAAATAGTAAAAATTCACTTAATATAGCCGATTCCTTCCGCTATATGTATTATTTTTAGAATTATATTGATTTTCACCAATAAAGTCAATTCCAATAACCTTGATTTTTCGGTTGATTCATTTCTTTAGGTTGCAGTATTTTTTTCAAAGGACGCCGAGGACGGCATCCCTCCCTGCTGGCAATATAATAACAGCACAATGGGAGGGTCAGCGTCCTCGCTGACAGAAAAGGTTATCAACCAGAAAATCAAGAGAATTAAAAAATTAAGAGAAAAATACTTGCATCTGAAATATATAGTATTAATATCCGATTATATGCTAAAAAATAGCATTAATATAAATTTCCTGAATCAGTTTGCTAATGATGTTAAAAATTTGTTTTTTGGACAGCGGGGACGCTGTCCCTCCCAGCTTGCAAATCACCGCTAAAATGGAAAATCGGGAACGCTTGATGCATGTTAAACCCATTGGTGCGAATAACGTGAGAACGGAGAATCGGGAGGGGCGGCGTCCCCGCCGACCAAAAAAGCGTTTAACCATAAAGTTAAGGCAAGCAAAATCGACTCTTGACAACAAAGATTATTAGATATAGAATTGGTTTAAAAGATTGAAATAGGAGATAAAATCATGACAATTACAATAAGGCAATTCTGAATAAAAAGAGGCAGAAAATTGAGGGAAACTCAGAGGAACAAAGAACATAAGAACTTCCACAGTGTCCTGCATAGCGAAGCGACGCATGGAACATTCAATTATGAATTGGGAGTGCAGAGCACGGCGTGACAAGACGGCTCGACTGGTCGAACATGTTATGATTATGCCGAGCTGAGGCTCAGCGTTCCCAGGAATTTTCCGCGCCGGAGCGATGCGGCTACAGAAGACGATAAACGAGCTAGCAACCAATCATCCAACCAACATCCAATCATTAATGACAAATGGGCTGGCACCCATTTTTTACTAGCGAAGATCGGCGACTGAGTCGCGCTTCACAAGTTCTCCCTCGAGCTGGATATCCAGGACACCTTCAGCACCTTTACCAGTAGTAAACTTAATGATATTTTCAACAGCTTGACTTGCCAATTCAACAAGAGGTTGTTTTACAACTGTTTGAGGTGGTGAGAAGTATTGATATATTGGAATATCTTCAAGAGATATAGTTGAAATATCTCCACCAATTGTCATATTGAAGATGTTTGTCAAGATATGAATAACCTCAGGCACAACATCATCACTAAAATTCATTATTGCAGACACATCACTCTTGGTCCAACGCTGCAAAGTATCATAAATAGCAACTCCCTCAGTAGTTGTCTGCATGTTATATGGATTTGGTGTAATTCCAGCATTCTTCAACACATCACAATAACCTCTAAGACGCTCACTATCCCCCCACTCATCAGTAAAATCAGTCAGGATTGCAATATCCCGATGTCCCATATCAATCAAATGTTTTGCAGCATCGACACCTTGCTGATAATGATTTGTGTAGATACTGTGGATTCCCTTATTAATCATGGGATGATTAATTGTCAGAACAGGTAGATTGGGTACATTGTTCAGCTCTTCAATTAAGTCTGAGAAGACAACTGCAACAACAGCAAGAATCCGAGAATCAATTGCTCTATCCATATCATTTATATCAATAATCTCCACACTCATCTTATGCTTATATGCATACTGTTCAATCAACGAACATAAAACTTGCAGATAGCCAGTGGGCATCGACGGATTACGCCTACCTGTAACAACAGCCAAATGCTTATATAAAGTCTTTGGAACAAATCCAAGCTTTCTTGCCGCAATCAAAACTTTATGAGATAGCTTAGGATTGACAGATTCCGCCCCATTCATAACACGCGAAACCGTACCTAAAGATACATTAGCCTCTTTTGCAACATCTGTAATAGTTGCTTGTCTTTTATTATTTCCCATACGATACCTCTTCTTTTTCTTTATAAATATTTCAAGTATACAGTGCACAGTGTACAGTGTACAGTGTATAGTTTTTCGCTTTGCGGGACTAGCAAAGCTAGATTTTTTATCTTCCGAGCCGAAGCGACTCGGCTACAGGGCTAACCCTGCATCCTAACCACAACCTGCAAGTTCCATGCTGTAGCCGCGTCCCGTGGGCGCGGAAATATCCATAGGGCTTTGCATGTCCTTATCACTTCCTACATATCACTTAACACTGCGAACGGAGTGAACCTCTTTACCTTTATCTCAATGTTTTCTGTACTATACACTTATTTTTGAAGTTTTTCATTAAAAAAAGAATAAAATCACCAAGATTCTGCAAAAAACTCAAAAAAGGCCCCTTTAGATGAAATTTTTCATTTACTTATAAAGCGTTTTCTCATACAATAGCAACAGAAATACAGATAAAGGTTGAGATTAAGGTAAAGAAACTCATTCCGTTTGCCGAGCTGGAGCTCAGCGTTCCCAGAAACAAAAACAAATTATAAGAGAGAAAATGAATTACAAATACGGACATTTTAAAGACAACGACATAAATTTTATAACCACCGATCCGGCGACTCCACGTGCCTTTGACAATTTTCTATGGAACGACTCAGTTTTTTCCTGTGTTCAACAGACAGGTGTTGGATATTGCGATGTACAGATTGATGACAATGAAGCAATCAAGCTATACACTGGAATCGGCAGAGTATGTGATATTGAAGTTTTTGGTCGCGACCACTTGATGAGTCGTCTCATATATATAAGAGACAATGAGACTGGCGAATTTTGGAACATTGGTTGGGAACCCGTCTGTAAGGAATTCAAAAGTTTTGAATGCGAACATGGTCTTGGCTACACGAGTATAACCTCTGAAGTTAATGGTATAAAAGCAACTTTTTTAATATTTGTTCCCAAAGGAGACCTTCCTGCAGAGATCTGGAAAATTTCCATTGAGAACACAGGCGAGCAGCATCGCTCACTTTCTGTCTTCACATACAACCAATATTCAATAATGTATAAATGGGGATTCGAGAGCTACGGTGACACAATTTACAGAGGCAGCTGGTTCGACGAAGAGCAAGGAGCAATGATTGTTCAAAAACATCCATACATCGCCCCTCACAACTACCTTACAGGCTACATGCTTCCAGATCGCACCCCAGATGGATACGATGGTTCCCGCAGAATTTTTGCTGGCGAATATACAACATTGGCAAATCCTGAAGCAGTTGTTCAGGGACAATGCAAAAACTCCAAAGGTTCATCTGATGCAACAGTTGGCATTCTTCAGTTTAATATTGATATAGCCCCAGACGGAATTGAAACCATTGGCATAATAAACGGAATGGTTGACTGCCCTGAATCAGTTGCAGAAGTAAAGCAAAACACACTTCCTAGGATTAATGAACTGTTTGAAGAATTAAAAACATCCAAAGAACAACTTGTAGAACAGAACAAAATCACAACGCCGGATAACTATTTCAACAACATGATTAACGGTTGGTTAAAACAGCAATCGCTTTATGGTGCAACATGGTGCAGATGGGGTTGGATGGGATACAGGGATATTGTCCAACATGGATACGGAATATCTTCATTCAATCCTGAAAGAACGAAAGAAATTCTGATTGAGGCATTTCAGCATCAGAACAGTAGTGGTCTTGCACTACGCGGATGGAATCCTGTTGACACAAAAACATACAGCGACAGTGCATTATGGCTAATTTTCACATTAGTTGCATATTTAAAAGAGACCGGCGATCTAAACTTTCTTGACAAAGTTGTTGGTTATTACGACCAAGGCGAAGCAACCGTTGCCGAACATATTGATGCAGCACTTGGTTTTCTTGAAAACAACAAAGGTGCGCATGACATCTGCCTAATCAAGTTTGGCGACTGGAACGATTCATTAACAGGAATTGGAAAAGGTGGCAAAGGTGAAAGCATATGGTTATCTATGGCATATAAGCACGCATTAGACCTAATGACTGAACTTTATAAACACACCAACAACACTCTTGCAGAAGACTACTCACAACGTTCAGCCGCAATAGGAAAAGCACTTCATGACAACTGTTGGGATGGACAATGGTTTGTCAGATGCTTTGACGACAACGGTTCACCAGTTGGATCATCCAAAAATGAAGAAGGCAAAATATACCTGAATGCACAAAGTTGGGCATTAATTTCAGGCATTGCCGATGATGAACAAAAAACATCCCTACTAGACGCATGCGATGAAAATTTAAAAATGGACATCGGCTACAGACTGGTATCTCCTCCATACCTTAAAAGAGATGATTATATTGGCAGAATAAGCTATCTTGAGCCAGGCATCTGCGAAAACGGTACAATCTATACACACGGCAATGCATTCTTTATGCTGGCACAACTAATGCAGAATGACGGAGATAAAGCATACGATGTTTTCAAGAAAATTACACCAGGATATCTAACAGACGTCAATAGCCCAAAGCAGAAATGTCCTCCATACATATATGCAAACGGCTATTATGCACCAGAACATAGAAACAACGCACTGCAAATGGAATTTACATGGATAACAGGATCAATAAGTTGGCTGATTAACGCTATCATTGACCACATGATTGGCGTGAGAAGAGATTATGATAAGCTGATAATCGACCCTGTACTACCAAAAGAGTGGGATACTGTAACAATCAATAGAACATTCAGAAACAAACTATTTAATGTAACCATAAATCAAACCGGCAACAAATCAGTGACACTTAACGGTAAAAAATTGGAGAACAATTTCATTTACCTTAGTGAAACCGCAGATGTTAATGATGTTATTGTGGAGATTTAAGGAGCAATAACGAGGCTACGCCTCGGGGAACGCAACTAAGTTGCTGGGGAATGATGCTTTCAGCATCGTTGAATGGTCATTTCATGACCGTTGAATGGGAGCAAAGCTCCCGTTGAGTGGAGCGGATCTCCGGGGAATGTGGAAAACACGAGAACGTCCACAGTGTCCTGCATAGCGAAGCGACGCATGGAACATCGAACGTTCAACATCCATTCGACCAACGGGAGAACAGCTTTAGTTTATCTAAAGCAACGATCCCGCAGAGCGGGAGAAAGTGGTCATTTTGAATAAACACCCCTCCGTCTCTCCCAAAAGTGGGAGGAGCTTTGGCGGACAAGATTTGATTTGCAACAACAAAAAGTTGAAGAGGAATAGTACGAACGGGTGTCGCCCATTAAATGGAGCACAGCTCCATTACCAAAAGACGCAGTTTCTATTCAAAGGAGGGACGCTCGTTTAGTTTTAAGTTGTCTAGAAAGAATTCTGTTTTATCTTTAGCCGTACTGCTGAAACCTAGCCATGTCAATTTATCAAAATTCTTGTCAATGAATGGCAGGTCATTGAATAGTTCTTTCTTGTTTTCAGGCAATACAATTTCAATGCTCCATGTACCATTGCTTGTTTTCCCTAGTTCTGTAGAAATGATAATATGAACCCATTTGTTTATCGGCAGATTAATCTGATTTCCATCCGGCAATGATAGTTTGCCGTTTGACACATCGAAATGTGGGCCGGCCTTGTATTTTACACTATCCAGCCAGTCTCGCCACTCGTGAAACATGACAGTATTCTCTCTTACTAGCAAGTCGCAGGAGAATTGCATTATGCCCTTCGAATAATTCAGCTTATAATAAAAATGTGGATTATAAGTCTGCTTATAATCGACATCGTCCATAATTTTAATGCTCTGAGTGCCTGATGCAGCGGTTTCGTCTGTAATACATATGGCTTCTGCTCTATTCTCGCTATTACATATCGCACCTGAAGGCTTAACATCAAGATCATCATTTTCGAAATCATCATCCAAAGGTATTTGAGGAGCAGCAGGAGGGTCTGCCATTGTCCTGAATGATGGATACTTGACACTGTTGGCAAGCTCTATCCAGTTTTGGTCTCCGTACACCCCGTTACTGTAGTCAAAACGCTTAAAGCCATTTGATATGGCTGGAGAATGTTTTAAGTGGAAATCATAGTTTTCTGCATCTACAAATCCCGGGTCGGCAATAATCGAATTTGTGTCCCTACCGGTTGCCTGCCATTGTTCAAAAGTTTTGCCAGCAAAATCAAAGTCTGTACCGGATGACCAGTAGATGTTATTATTCATTTCCACATTTGATTGGAGCCATGGACCGCTCAACAGCTTGCCGTTGTCAAAATAGACAATGTTGTTTGTGAAAGTAAATGAATGATGTTTCTCAATTCGACTATATTGTAGCTGATGTTCTCGGGCAAAAGCAAATATGTTGTTACGGATAAGATTGTTCCTTCCATAGTGCTGATGGAAGCCGCCGGTTTTTGTGTTGTAGACGACATTGTTCTCCATAAGAATGTCGCTGCTTCCTTCATCGGTATATAAACCCCAGCCACCATAACTGTATGAAAACACGTCATGGATAAGATTGTTGTTCACAGTGGTACCAGTTGATATACCAAGAGTATAGACACCTCCCATATCACTCAACATTCCCCATCCGATATGATGAATATGGTTGAAATCAATTCTGTTTCGCTTAGCAAGGCTGTTTCCATATCCCCATGTCCAACCTGCAGAAATTCCAGTGTAGCGAAAATCGCTGATTTCGTTGTGGGTCACCGAGTTGTCTCCGCTCTGACCAATCCATACACCAACAGCACATGGGAAGATATGTCCTCCTGAACGAATTATATTGTTATTCACGACGATGTGGCCGGTGCGTTCATTTTCCTTATTCGGGATGTAACCGTTTCCTATTCGAATGCCACCGGCACCAAGGTCATTCAGATAGCAGTGTTCAATACGACTGTCTCGGCATCCATCTCTGAACCATATACCGTAATTACCAACATGGGCTATTTCGCAATCTTCCAACACTATATCGTTGGCGGCATCGGCCATAATAACCGCATCTATTGGTGATGCAGCTTGACTGGGTTCAAATCCGCTAGAAGGAAGAAGATAGTTTCCATAACGAAATGTCAAACCTTTCAACGTAATATGTTCAACACGTTCCTGTGATTCCAGATTACCTTTAAAGCAAACAAACTGATTAACAACTGG
Organism: Kiritimatiellia bacterium; assembly: GCA_027858345.1. Classification (GTDB taxonomy): domain Bacteria; phylum Verrucomicrobiota; class Kiritimatiellia; order JAQICX01; family JAQICX01; genus JAQICX01. Next base: position 27,815 of record JAQICX010000142.1, read on the forward strand.
AGCAACAATCTGTGTGTTATCAATGGAGTCGCCGGGTAATGGTTTATAGTAGAGTATACTATTGCGATCCAAAAACCATTCGCCAGGAGCATCGAGGGCTGCTTTGAAATTTTCAACGTGGAATCTGGTTCCACTAAGCCATGGATTCCATGATTTGAAACTTCTTCCTTTAGAAATGATCTGTTTTTTTGATAAGTCTATACCAGAGAGTCGCCTGAGTGTTACATCCCATTTGTGATAAACTATCATAGTTGTATCATTAAGTTCATCAGCGTCAAGTTTCGAGAGTTCTTCTATGATATCAGCTTCTGTAGTGATAGTATGCATCTTTTCTGCAGAAGTACTTTCGCCTTTTTTCAGGGCTGTTTCTCTGACATTACGCATAAAGTAATAGTCTTTGTTCGGGGAGCGGGCTCTTGTTGCTCGCCGACCATTTACAAAGAGCTGCTCAAAATACCACTTTTTGTTATTTATATCAGGAATTTGTGTCTGCCATATTCCATTTGGCATTTCTTTGAAGCCAGTAATAACATATCCACCATTGAAAATAGGCTTTTCTCCAGGATAAGCAGAAAAAGAGACGCGAAACAGTTCCGTTCCGGAATCCTCCGTGGTAAAAACAATTGGCTTGTCTATCCAATATGTTCCTCCGCGAATCAGTATGTTTATATCCTCGGTAAGCCCATTTGATATACGTTGACGCACGGCATTCTGGGCTCCTACAAAGGATGCAAATGGTTTGTCCTTAGTGCCTGCATTGGTGTCGCTTCCCTGTGGAGATACATACAGATCCTCCGACAAGCATAAAGTAAGTGTTACAAATAGAATTAACGTGCTTATCAAAGTTTTCATATTAACGGTCAACATACAAAGAATCTTGTATTGTTCTAATATATTATAAAACAAGGTCACAGGCATCCTCTGGCATCCAATGTGCGTCCTGTCCATCCCATTTCACATTACATCCAATTGGATTGGTCACAGGTGTACTCACCGGTTTCCCTTCTGTAAGTTCGGCAAGAGCATTATCGAGGTCGTTGAAAGTTATTTGGTCTGCATTGCGTGGATTGTCCACTCCTCGACCTGTGTATACAAGTTTGCGATTGCTGTCGAACACATAAAAATGTGGTGTTCTCAATGCTCCATATGCTTTTGCTACTTCCTGTGATTGGTCTCGCAGATAGATCCATGGAAATTGTTCCTGGTTCATTCTTTCGACCATATGAGCAAAATCATCAGATGCATACGTGTTCTCACTGTTAGAATTTATGGCAACAAAGACCGTTCCCTTGTCTGCATATTTTTCCGCTGTAGAACGAGTTACTTCATCTGATCCTGTAACAAAAGGGCAGTGATTGCATGTAAAGAAAACAACAAGAAATTCGGCATCGCCGAAATCATCCAACTTATAGTTTTTTCCATCTGTTGCCGGCAGTTCAAAACTTGGAGCTTTGTCGCCAATTTGAAGTGTAAATCCCATGATATTCTCCTGTAATATTGAGGCTTCCGCCTCTGTTTAATAGCAACGTCGCCACTGCTTAAGGGCTAACGCCCGTTGATGCTGCCAACTCTATTCCCACCTAACACTTATTACTTAACCCTTAATTTTTCGGTTGGATAGCTTTTCTGTCAGCGGGGACGCTGACCCTCCCATTGTGCAGTTTAATATTATATTGCCAGCAGGGAGAAATACCCCTCCGTTCTCGTTCCTCGAACAC
>JAQICX010000204.1 GCA_027858345.1 Kiritimatiellia bacterium
CCAAGACAACGGTTGTTTGCATGCAGGGAGTCCCGGAATGCGGGATCCTCGTTGTCATAACTACGTTCAACCGAAAAATCAAAAAAAATGATTATGTTCGCAATATATTTTTCAGCGGTGCGGCTATGGGATTATGTTCTCTGCTGTCGCAAGAGATTTAATCATGGGCGCAATCAGAAAAAGTCGACATCGGAGTCTGTTTCAATTTGCAGTTTAAATGAGATTGGAAAATGGTCACTGAAGGTGCGTCGCCATTGGCCGTAGAGCGTGTGGTCGCCATTTTTGCCGCCAGGTTTATAGATGGTTGCATTGGTAGATGCCAATTCAATTTGGGCAGACTTGTTCACCATAATATGATCAATGAGGCTGTCGAGATTGTTGTTCATACGTGTGGTTTTCATGTCTGGCGTAACGAGATCAATGTAGCCCTTGAATTGCATGTGTTGGTGCATCGCCGGAGAGTACTTAGGCGACCCATCGGCTTTTACCTGTGTTGGATTGTCGTTGAGATCTCCCAGAATGATCAGGTCAGATTCCGCCACTGCGTACTTGGCCAGATTTTTGGTGAGCATCGTCTCAATGAGTGTCATGGCTATGAGGTGATTTTCATCATATCCCTGTCCTGATGCAAAATGTACGTTTACCAATACAAAATCATTCTGTGGAAGGCCATCTTTTCCAATGGCTTCGAAGTACCCTACGAGCGGAGTACGCTTGAATAATTCAGGTCCTCCCATATATGGATTAGGGACAGACATTTCAAAAATAGTAATTAGATGAATGCGATTCTGGTTCCACAGGTAGCCGAGGAATATATTGTCTTCGCTATCGGGAGGAGGTGTTTCGTGAACTTGAGGCATGAAATAGACCCACTTGGCTCCGTTACGATTCAAGTGCTCAATGATTTTATCTAAAGGTTTTGACAAAGAGCGTCCGTTACGGATGCCTGTTATGCCCACTTCTTGAAATGCAACAATATCACTTTTCAAGGTGTTTTCAATGAAATTGGCAATACTCTTCAGCTCTGCATCACTTCGCAGAGGGAGTGGTTCGTTGTCTTCCGGAATTGAGCCTTGCCCGAATCCGCCGTATCCGCCACCGAATCCTCGACCCAGTGTGCCAAGATGTTCAATGTTCCAGGTTGTAATGGTCAGGGGAAGAGGGGCCTCATCAGCGTATACCATTGTACCAAGCAGAATGACTGTCAGTGCAATTTGTAGTCTTTTAATATGATGAGGTAGACTCAGATTGTTGAGTCTTCCTACGTTTTCTTTTAATGCGATTGATATGCTTTTCATAATTTTTGTTATCTTTTTGCAAACGACTGCACTCACGGGTAGCGGGAGACCGTAACGTGAAGCGATTTGTGAATTTTATATTTTTGCCATTAAACTTTTGAAGTTTCATTTGCCAACTAACAACTACCATACTAGCGAGCAAAGCTAATTCCACACCTCTGTGAGGGACTTATCACGTTGCAATTCCTACTTCCCACTGCTGGCTTTGCCAGCTTTTACTCACCCATTAAAGCAAAGTTCAAAAATCTTTTCAATCATTTTCTCAATAATAATCTAACTGATTATACGCTCTCTTTTTTTGAGGGGTGGTCATTACCGCGCAAAGAGGTGATAACGGCTGCAAGCAAAGCCAATCCGCAAGCAAATCGTAATCCCATATCAAATGCATGGATTATAATCACGGGATCTTTTGGGTTTCCCAAGTTAAGATATGTAGTGAAGATAGCACCCGTAAGCCCAATCCCAAGCACCATACCCACATTGCGGCCAAGGGCCAGGATTCCTGAAGCAATTCCCTGGCGGTTGCGGGGTGCATCTCCCATCAGCGAACTGTTATTCGGGGAGACAAACAGCCCGACACCAAGTCCGCTGATTGCAAGACCAACCACAATGATGCCCAGATGCGTTTGCGAACTTGCATTGCCAAGTAAAAATAATCCTGCTGCTAAGATCAACATGCCCAAAGTGGTTAGCAGGCGTGATCCCACCCGGTCGGAAAGGCTTCCGCTGAAGGGTGCTGTCAATGCCATGACAATCGGTTGAGCCGTTAAGATAAGACCCGCATGGGATGCACTTAAACCCCGGCCATGAATCAGATAAAACGGCATTAAAAACAGGACACTGTAGATACACATGTAATTTAAGATGGGGCTGACGGTGGAAATGGCAAAAATTTTTCTTTTAAAAAGGCTGAGATCCAGCATCGGCGTTTTCACATGCCCTTCAATCCAGATAAAAAGGCTTAGTATTAAAAATGATGTAACCATCATTGAGAGGATAGGCAGAGATGTCCAGCCCAAGCTTTCCCCTTTGTTTAAGGCAAACAACAAGGTTGTCAGCCCGATCATAAAGGTTAAAGCCCCTGCCAAATCAAAAGGCTCTCTACTTTTTTCCGGTCTATCATTAGGGATAACTTTAAGGCTCAACCAGATTGCGAATAGACCGATGGGCACATTGATGAAAAAAACAAAATGCCAGCTTAAATGGTCGGCAAGCCATCCGCCGAGGAAAGGCCCCGTGGAAAGGCCCAGATATGTCATCGTCCCTTGCAGACCAAGTGCCTGACCTCGCTGAATGGCTGGAAATACTTTGGTGAGAATGGCAGGCGCATTGGCAAAGAGCATGGCTGCTCCGATGGCCTGAAGTCCGCGTGACCCGATCAAATAAGCCTCAGATGGTGAAAATCCGGCCGATAACGAGCCGATAAGAAAGATAAAAAAGCCAGTAATATAAGTTTTCTTGTTGCCGTGCAAATCTCCCAAGCGACCCACGGTCAGCAGCAGACCACTGACAACCAGAAGGTATACAGTCACGACCCACTCAATGCTGGCAACACCAGTATGAAAAATATCTGCTAGCACCGGCAAAATGGCATTAACGATACTGGCATCCAGAGCCGACATAAAGGTTCCCAAGCCAATAGCCAGCAATACCAGCCATTTGGTTTCGATGTTAAGAAATTTCATTGACGGGGTGGTGGATGTATCTTTTGCCGGCTGTTTTTCGCTTGTTTTTGCGGTTACCATTATATCGTCACTTTCATAAATTGCTTTTTATAAGTTGGTGCCGCTAACGTTCCAGTGCTCCAGTCGCCCCAAGGGGATTCTATTACTGACCCACAAACTTGAAGAAGGTCTGCGAACCCGTCCCCTGCGGAACGGCGAAGCTAAAGGAACTATCCGCGACGACATCGTTGGTCTGGATCGGCGTCCAAGCAGGCATGGTGAGACTTGCGGTTTTCCGAAAAACAACTTTTCCTCTCTAGTCTGCAGTTCCGCTGATGGTTAAGTTTCCGTCACCCTGATTGGAAATGGCGGTGATGACAGGCTTGGGCGGAAGCGTGACCTTGAGGTTTTGGGCGTAGTTGAAGCTGGAACCCGGGATCGGTTCCAGGCCTAGCAGTTGCAGTGCAAGGTTGTTGGCTTCTGCATTCCGGATGGGCTGCATGCCGGTATAGGTGGTCATCGGATAGCTGGCCGCCACACGGCGCGTGTCGTCATTCAGAGCGTAGAGGTCGGCACCCGCGAGCACACCGGGTCCCCAGACGAAAAACGGAACCGAATAACGGTCGTCCCCAGTTACAGGGTTGTCCTGATTGCCGTGATCTGCGGTAAGGATGATGAACGTATTGCTGGTCATAGAGGGCATATCCTGCTCAATCAACTTAAAGATCTTGCCCAGCATCGTATCTACGACAACCACCTGACTGTTCCACTTGGCACTGCCCCAACCTGACGAATGGCCGTAGGCATCTGTCTCGTTGATGTGCATAAACGCATACTGCATGGCATTGGTTTTCTGCTGGGCGATAAAAGTGTTGACGATAATGCCTCCCAGAGTGGTGTTTATATAGGTGCTGTCAATCTTGTCGCGCCCGTTGTCCACCCCGATCGTGTCGAGAGCCCCGTGGGTGGCGTTGTATGAGCCACCACCAGTATAGCCTTCGTAAGTGTCGAACAACATGAACTTGGTCTTGTTCGCGTACATTCCGGTCCTCAGCCCGTTATCGTGCGCCACATCGAAGACGTTGGCCACGTAGGATCCTTTGACGGAGTGAATCGTTTGTCCAACAGCAGGATCGCCGTTGCTGTTCCAGTCGTGACCTTCGACGCCGTCCCGTGGTCGGGCGGTGACGATGGACGTATGGTTGGGTAAGGTCTGCCAATTGTCATTGTCTATATGGGCGTTCAGCGTGCTTGCGCCCTCGTTCTTCAATCGTGTGAAGTTAGGAATGTCATACGGTCCTCCGGTAGCAGTCCCGTTAAATATCTTGTTCAGGTAAGTTCCCCCGAGACCATCCACGCTGATGACTATGACATACTGCGCCTGCGGCTGTATGGGCTCCGCCGCTTGCGCACCGTTTACCATCCAGACCAGCAACATCGTGCCAGCGCATACTGAGTTAAACCATCTAAAATTTAGGGGCTGCTTACGTTTCATTTTTTGCTCTTTCTTTGTTTTTCATGTCGAACAATTATTATACGAAGGTTCGTGAAATAATGTCTTTTAATTTAAATAATTTCAAAGGTGAAAAAGTTCGCCTTTGAGTGGTTAGTGTGTTGTTATAGTTAGTTAAACGAGCTGTTTATAACAATTGTTTTTTAAAAGTTAACTATTTCATCATAGTGCTTAATTTTGGTTCTTCACAAAACTTTGTGGGTGATAAATGTTAATAATAGACCTTTATGTTCAAAAATAAGGGGCAACGCCCCGAAATAGCAAAGCCTAGGGCAACGCCCTAGGTATATAACAATGCAATACGCATTAAGGGGTGACTCGAGCTTGCAAGAGAGGCTTTAGCCATTAATAATAAACTTTATAGGATGAAGCAATGAGCGCAGCGAATGGCCTACCCCCGAGATAAATATGTTTTAAAGATAGCTATCTCAGGCTTACAGCCCTTAAATCATTATATTATATTGTTAACCCAGAGCGTTGCTCTGGGCTGTGTTATTGCGGGCTTACAGCCCTGAATATGCTGGCAGTATCAATATAATCTACCCACAATAATTTATGAAGAACCCAATTGATTTTTTAGCTGTTCTTATCAAATCCGCCACAAAGTTGGTTTTTAGTTGGTTGTGAGCCGTAATCTAATGGCAACCTTGTTTTGGTTTTTAACGTCGCGTTCAGACGCGCTGTGAAGCGTCGCCTGGAATGCTTTATTCGCTATTGTAATGTGGATCGTCCTCGTCGTAATCGTGCAACTTCAAGAACCACTTCTCTGCTCCAAAAACCAGCGCCAGTCCGATCAGGAAAATCCATACGATTAAGATATCGGATTGTGCTTTCACCCATAGGAATGCACCGAGTACGATGACATCCAGAACGATCGCAGTTACGAGCACCCAAGTTGTAGCTCCGAGCTCCTCGCGTAAATGTTTGAAGATTCCCCAGTGGATGAAGATATCCATAACAATATAAAAAACCACTCCAATTGAGGCAATTCGGCTGAGGTCGAAAAAGATCGTAAGCAACATAGCGATGACGACGGTATAGATGAGCGTGTGCCGCTGCAAGTTGCCGGGAAGATGAAAGTGCCGGTGAGGCACAAGCTGCATGGACGTGAGCATCGCCAACATACGAGAAACGGCAAAGACACTGGCAATTACGCCTGAGACCGTCGCAATGATCGCAAAGGCAATCGTAAACCACGCACCGTATTGCCCAAAGGCCGGTCGCGAAGCCTCGGCCAGCGAATAGTCCTTTGCTTTTACGATTTCCTCGATTGACAAATTTGCACCAACTGCAAAAGCGACAAAGACATACAACACGACGCAGATGGAGATAGAGAGTATAATGGCTCGGCCTACGTTCTGTTTCGCATTCTTCAACTCGCCACCACTGTTCGTTATCGTTGTAAAGCCTTTATATCCCAAGATGCCCAGTGCCACCGCGCCAAGGAAACCCACTATACCCGTTTCTTCCGGCTGGACCGACACGCTCTCGAATGACCAACCAGTCGCCCATAGACCACCGATAGCCAACACAGCCAGACCTGCAATTTTGACGAAAGCCATCACGAGGGAAAATGTTTGAATGAATTTGTTGCTTAGAATATTTATTATAAAAGCGAAAAGCAGCAGGCCTACGCCAAGCGCCGGTATCAGCCAACTGGAGTCTCCCGTATCAAACATCTGAAGGACGTAAGTTCCGAAGGTCCGGGCAACAAGGCTCTCGCTAATCACCATTGAAAAATACATCAATAGGGCGCAAGCTCCGGTCATGAGACCACGCCCGTAGGCTTTCTTGAGAAACATGGCGATACCCCCCGCAGAAGGGTATTTCTGCGCCATCTTCACGTAACTGTAGGCACTAAAACCCACGACGATAGCCGCAACAAGAAAGGCCAAAGGAAACCATGTTCCAGCAAGCTCGGCAATTTGTCCAGTTAGGGCAAATATGCCTGCGCCAATCATGACACCGGTGCCCATCGAGACTGCTCCCCAAAGACTTAACGAAGTTTTATTTTTTGAGTGTTCGTGTTTTTCCATATCTACCTTTTTACAGCGAACGTCAATTTTGAGCGGCGGCGCTTGTCGCCGTACGCTCCGAAATCTGGTTGGCCGATTCTTTCCCTCGTCGTGCCCTCATCACGAGAACAACCGCTACAAGGGCTGGTGCCCCCAGCCAACCAAACAGATTGAGCAACAAGCAGATCAAAGCTGCAAGGAGCAATCCCTTTATTTCAGAACGTCCGAATGAAAACACCCGCTTTTCTTTTAAACCATTGACTGAAAGCGTGTATTTGCCCGGTGTAGTAATTCCATACCGACCGATTTCCTTCTTCTCATGTGTTCCAGATGTTGAACTAGCTCCCCATGATGTACGCATCGGAACTTCTTTCTCCTCATGTCTGAGCTGGATAGACACCTGATCAGGCAGGGACTCGGGCTTGTTGTAAACAATGCCATCGAAGGTGATCTTGTAATCATGCCAGAGGATATAGGTGCCTGGTTCAGTAATTTGAAATTCTTGAGCTGAAGGAACGAGGAAAGTCTGTCCTTCATGAAGTCCAATGACTCGCCAGAGCAGCAACGCTGTGCCACCTCCCACTCCAAATATGAATATTATTGGTGCCAGAGCTATCCACCACAAACTTGGTTTCTTTTTGCTTTTCATCTTTTTATGGTCAACTTTTCGTTTGAATTTCTTTTTTTAGTTTCTTGAGTGGTTAATCTCACGCACTCTGATATAGATATTGCTGAAAATTAATGAATAGGGATCTGATATTTGCAACCTCACCAAGAACACGCTTGGCATCTTCCAGAGAATCATATTTGTTTTTCAGGAGAACAGGCAGTTTTTCTTCACCAAGCTCATCAACACCAGCTTCCACATACTTGCTCAAAACAAATTCTATAAACTCAAATTCATTTTCACCCAATGACTCAAACATTGCAGATTCTGCCCGCATAACTCTTGCAGTTCTCGTTATTGGTTTCACATCGCTATTGAAAACATATTCAAGCACATCAAACAAATCACTCTGCTCTGCATTAATCAAAGTTTGCAGACTATTCAATTGCTCTCTGCCGAATCCGGCATCATCAAGTTTGTCTAAAAGCACCTTACGCGTGGCAGGATTGCTCCAAAGAATTCTTAATTCATCCTCATCTTTGAACAGTTTGGGAAGCTCACCAAACATATTTCTCAAAAACTCCTGTGCAGAAATTGGTTTGCCATCTGGTCCCCAGAACGAGGTAGACATCATATGTTGGATTTCCAGTTCTTTACCAGGTGCAAGTTCGATTTTAACCATTTTCTTGCATATGCATGGATCTTCACCGCAGACATCACATGGACCATAAGGAGGTGGGGGTGGTGGGTCAATAATCACACACACACATGGATATTTACCGCATATATTACAGATCTCTGGTGTTTTCGCACATATACATGGAATTTCGCCACAAACCTCACATGGTGTCTCTTCGATTGGATCTCCATCCCACTCTGGGTCTAAGAAGTGATGATATGCATCGACATAGTCATAGATGGTAAATGATTCCTTGCCGTCAAACAGACGAGTTCCTCTGCCAATAATCTGCTTGAATTCCACCATGGATGATACTGTTCGCAATAAAACAATGTTTCGAATGTTGCGGGCATCCACTCCTGTAGAGAGCTTTCTTGAAGTTGTTAGAATCGTTGGTATCAGCTTTTCATTATCCTGAAAGTCTCTCAGAAATTGTTCGCCGATAGCTCCATCATTGGCAGTCACCCTGACACAATAAAAAGGATCATCGCTTTTAGACTTCTGGTTAATCAGGTCTCGAATTAATCCAGCATGAGCTTGTGTGGCACCAAAAACAATTGCCTTATCATTCTAATTTGCATCATCAAGATAAATCTGAACATTTTTACCCTCTCGTTCAATAATCTCAATTTTTCTATTAAAATCTTCCTTCTTATAAACTTTTCCCTGTTCAGCATGACCTTGAAGGATTTTGTCATCGTTGGTATAAATATAATCATCTAGTGTTGTCTGAATTCGCTTTACTTTAAAGGGAGTTAGGAAACCATCATCAATTCCCTCTTTGAGAGAATAGACAAACACCGGATTTCCAAAATAGAGATAAGTGTTTGTATTAACATCACGTTTTGGCGTTGCAGTCAATCCAAGCTGGACAGCTGGTGAAAAGTGTTCAAGAATTGCACGCCAGCGACTCTCATCATTTGCAGCACCTCTATGACATTCATCAATGATTATAAAATCAAAGAAATCTTCAGGATATTGACCGAAACGGAAGTTATACTCCTGCGCCTCATTGTCCTCATCAAAAAAGTCTGTTTCCTCAGCTGCATTACTATATTCAATGTCCTCGCCAGTAGGAGCATAATCTATATGTGGTTCTCCTTGAATCCCCATGTCCTCACTTGCAATATATTCGTTATCATCAGTTTCTTGGGTATGATCTTTAGTCATGAAGGTTTGAAAAATGGTAAAGAAAACAGCACCATTAGTTGGAACCTTGCCCTTTTTCTTAATATCCTTTGCCTTGATACGAACCAGAGCATCTTCCTGAAATGCGGGAAATGCATTATATGCCTGATCTGCAAGAAAATTTCTATCTGCCAGAAACAGAATTCTTGGTCTTCTTGATGGCTCGTTTGGTCGGTGAGCTTGTCGACATGAATCGTTTGGTCGGTGAGCTTGTCGAACCGTCCAGCGCGACTGAAAAAGTTTCCATGCAATCTGAAAAGCAATAGCTGTTTTACCCGTGCCGGTTGCAAGAGTTAGCAGCACTCGCTTCTTTCCTTGTGCAATAGCTTCAAGAGTATTATTTATAGCAATTTCCTGGTAATATCTCAGTTGCCAAGTTCCAGACTTGTCTTCAAAAGGAATTTTTCTAAAAGCATCCTTCCACTTATCTGCAAAAGTTGTGTCAATTTGTGCAACAGCAGAACCAGCAGACAACGGGTAACTCTTGTTCCACAGCTCGTCAGGCGATAGAAAGTCATCCACAAGACCTTCTTCTCCAGTCTTCATGCATATCTGATAAATCTCTTTGCCATTGGAGGAGTAAGTTGTTTCAAGTTGTAATTTTGCAGCATACTGCTTTGCCTGTGCAACTCCCTCTCTCACATCCAGTTCATCACTCTTGGCTTCAACAACAGCAAGCTTCACACCTTTATAGACAAGAATATAATCGGCAACCAACGGCTTACTACGTATGCCGCCTGCCTGAATCCTACCCATAGTAATCTTGCAGACATTGCGTTCACGAAGAATTTTACTTCCCTCAACAACACCCCATCCGCAAGCTTTAAGCTTTGGATCAATCAATTCTGCTCTTGTTTCTGCTTCATTCATAAATACACCATCATACTTTCTAAGAACTCTTTATTTCGTGTAACAGAAAGACGACTTTCCTGTTGAACTATTTCCATTTTGGAAATAGTTGCATCTTTCTGTAATTCACCATCTCCAAAAATATTGTTTAAATGCTCTTTTCCAACTTGTGCCAACCATCTTTTAAAAGGTTCAACTATGGGCGATGGAATGGATTGTATTATTCGAAAAACACTCTCTGTATTAGCACAATCGGTAAGGCGTTTTTCCCCATCTGGAGCTTTTTATTTCAACTGTCGACAGATTGTCGACAGTTCTGTTCTTTCTTAATTTGCTCGTCCATGTTGTGCTCTTCCATAATCACAACTCCCCGTTAAATGCCTTTTGTAAAATGCTCTTTTTCAATTCATCTAGGTTATCAAGTTTCTGCTGATAAATCAATTCCAATTTCCAGGTCTCCGACTCGTTCATAATTTTCTATAGTTCTAAACTTAACTGGTTATCAGGCATTGGATGAAATGTTCCAATAATTACAAAAGGATTGGGTGCTCTTAGATGATTTAACTTAGTTGTTCCAAGAAAAAAATACAAATCTTTTGTCTTGGCAAAATCATCCAGATATTTCTTCTTTACATCATTGCGAGCAGCTTCTTCATTCCCATTATGTCGCTTTAGACAATTCCAATAAAGAGCGCCTACTTCCCAATCTTCGTTCATTAATGTGCTTTCTCTGCCATTACAGTCTTCAAAAACGTAACTGAATTTATATGGCAACTTTCTAACTACTTCAAAACTTTTTTCTTGTTCAAAAAGCTTACCTTGTTTAAGGGCTGCCAGTTGGCTTTTATTCCATTCACGCTCTGTTGGTTCAACAATAAAGTTCTTAATGACCGTAGGTTTGAAAATTGCTAAAGAAGTATGCTTCTTATTATCTTTAGCATCTGCAATGAGTTTTGTTAAATCTTCATATACATTGTGCAATACAATTCTTTTGCGTTCAGCCCATTTGTTTTCGGTTCCAATCTTATCTCCGAATGTAATAAAATCCTCTGCATCAATATCAAATGGTCTAAAGCTCTCTGGTCTAAAATCACTATCATTCTTAACCAAATCCATTTCAACCCACTGGTATTTTGAATATTTTTGTGTATAATCTAACTTGCGAAATGGTATAGGGTAAATTCTAATCCA
>JAQICX010000230.1 GCA_027858345.1 Kiritimatiellia bacterium
TATCCCCGCGTTTTATTACCATTCTTCTTTCTCTATTGAGCCGAACTGCATAGTTGCAATGGTGCCGTTCAATTTTGCAGGCTCTGAAGAGTAGATTTCATCAAGCTGTTTAGTGATGAGTTCAGAAGGGTGTTGTTCTAGAAACTTTGCAACAGCCTCTGTGTACAGCTTGCTTCGCGAAAACCCATGGCTTTTTGCGTACTGGTCAGCTGCACGAAATAATTTGTCTGGTATTGAGATTGCAGTTTTCATATCGAAAGTATAACTATGGTAATACTCGGTGTCAATTCGTTTTTTGAGTGCACTAACGCAAAGCTAAGATGCGCGCCTAGCCGGGGTTAAAGTAAGTTCGGGTTGTATTGAGTTGGCCGAAGTCGATAAAACTAGCGTGCTAGCGCGTATTGTGCGGTGCTATTTTACACTTTTAATGTTTCTGACATGGTTTATATGACTGATGTGGGTCTTGATGCCGTTGGCCATTTTGCCATTTTTTATTGCTGTGATAATCGACGCAACTTCATTTGGGTTAAAGATTATTTCTTTTTTGCTTTTTATGAATTTTATGTAGCCGCCGCCCTTAGTAACGTTGGGAGGCATAGCAGTTTTAAATGCTGAACCACCTACAAATACCACTACAGAAAACAGATTGTCGTGATCAATGGTTAAGAGGTCGGCAAGTGTCTTGGTGTGTTTGTAGTTTTGGTGCAAGGGGTTTTGAAATTTGTTTTTGTGTTTGAATATCTGTTGGGTCCATTGTTTTTGATTTTTGCCACCGGAGATCCAGCCTTTCATATTTTTGGTTTCAATAACAAATACTCCGTATTGAGATACTACGATGTGGTCAATTTGTGTTGAGCCATTTTCCGTGGGAAGGGTGACATTGTTGAGGATGGTGTATTGGCTTTTATCGAGGGAAAAAAAGGCTGAAATTTTAACGATTAATTCGCCGACAAAGCCTTTAAGTGTGGCTGATTTTATTATGGCGCCAAGAATTAAGACTGGCACTACATATTTGAAGAAACTTGGCAGGAAAGCTGAAAATATATCTGCGTGATTGATCATGTTTTATTTTCTTCCTGCACCTAACGCAAAGCTAAGACGCGCGCCTAGCCGAGGTTGAGTAAATTCGAGTTGTAGTTAGGTGGCCTAATCCGGTTGAACTGGCGTGCTCGCGCGTCGTGCTTGAGCGAATTGTGAGGAAAGTAATTTTTGTTTTTGTGTCGTAAATTATTCCCTGTTCCTTTAACGAAAATGCAACAAAAAAGGGGGGTGGCATATATTACGAAAACGAAGAAAATGAGCCAAGCAAAGACTTGATAATCATCTAAAAGTCACCCCCCGACAGCTGATCCCAGCTCCGATATAACCAATGATGGTTATAGTCAAGAGAAGACCAATTCAACTTGACGGAGGTGCCACATGAAACTTTACACTGGAATAGATTTACATTCAAACAACAATTACCTGGCCATCATTGATGAAAATGACAATCGGATTTACAAGCGAAAATTACCCAATCAACCAGATATTATTCTGGCTGAACTTGAACCTTACCGAGACAGAATTTCCGGTATAGTTGTTGAGTCAACGTTCAATTGGTATTGGCTTGTCGATTTATTGATGGACGAAGGATATCGTCTGCATTTAGCTAATCCGGTTGCTATTCAGAAGTACAAGGGGCTCAAATATAGCGATGATAATCACGATGCCTTTTGGTTGGCTCACATGTTACGGCTGAAGATCCTGCCAGAAGGCTATATTTACCCTAAAGATGACAGGCCTATTAGGGATCTGCTTCGCAAGCGTGGCCACCTTGTCCAACTTAGGACAGCTCTTATTAATAGTCTGCAAGGCATTATCAGCCGTAATTGTGGCTGTATTTTGGGTGCCAATAAGATAAAAGCGGTTAAAGAAGACCATATTTCCCCACTGCTTATAGGGCAGGAAGATTTAGAGATGAGCGGTGCTGTTAGCAAGGATTGTATCGATTTTCTGACCAGCAAAATACGTGAGATTGAGTCTGCCGTCAAAAACAAAGTGAAGCTCAGAGAATCGTTTCTTGGCCTGCAGACAATTCCAGGTATAGGTCTAACCCTGGCATTGACGATCATGTTGGAGACCGGTGAGATATCAAGATTCTCCAAGGTTGGCCAATTCTCCTCATATTGCCGGAAAGTACCGAGCAAATGGACGAGCAACAACAAAAAGAAAGGAAAGGGTAATACCAAGAACGGCAATAAGTATCTGGCCTGGGCCTTTTCAGAGGCCGCTGAGTTTACTAGACGCTATAACGATTCAGCCAAGGCATTTTTTAACAGGAAGATGGCTCAGAGTAATCGCATGGTTGCTCATGCAGCTTTGGCTCATAAGTTGGCAAGGGCTTCCTATTACATCATGAGGGATGGTGTAGAATTTAATAACGACAAGCTCTTTACCTAGAAATTGGCCAAGGCGGAGAACCAGTAATGGGGTTGGAATAACCACCAGATTTGATTGGTAACCGTTTTGTCCGTGATTTTAAATTTGTTACTGCCTATGTCGTAAACCAGCATAGGGTTGGCTTACAACCATTAGATTTGATTTTATAATAATTGGATACGACATGGAACCGTTGATTTTCTGGGTTCGCGATAGCGAACAGGGGGCTGGTAAATAATAAATATAAGGATGGATTGCTCCGCTACGAGATAAATTTGGTCTCTGCTCTCCGCAATCGACTTATAGATAGTCTTTCCCAAGCTCTTGATCCTGAAGGGTGACTGGTGCGGTAGCTTTAAACTGACACCTGAGCATGAAATAACGGACGCGGTCAACACCTTGGAGTCACTGGTAAAGTTCAAGCTAAACTGGAATTTTAACCTCGCAAGAAAAGACTCATTTTTCTTGAATGGGGTACTATATTCTCTTGACGAAGGCCTTTTAATGGGTGACCCCCCCATGGCTTTCTGTCCGTTTAAGAACTTAGTTAGGCTTCGCCTTCTGCTGGATTCTCTCTTTCCTCGGGCATTTCTATAGAAATGATTCGTTCATCAGGAAATAACTTTTTTAACGCTTTTGCAAGGTTGTCTGACATCTCTTTTAGGCTGAGAATGGTTGAGTCGACATGGTAGATTACTTGATCGGTAGATTGATGCAGTGTGTGAAAAAGTCTTTCACCTAAAACACTCTGCATTTCTTCACGTGTACAACTTCCGCCATTCTTCATGCCTGCGGCATCTAAAGTAGGTTGTGCTTCATTGCGATGGACCACTGATCGATCATTGATTGCGGCTATTGCTGCATCGTATCGTGATTTCTCTATTGAAAGTTCGCCTAGAAGATTTTGATCGTCTGTGCCAAGCAAAAAAGCTAACGAATCAATGTCTATGGAAATATTTTCTATTTCTTGAGAAAGGGTTGGGAGCATTTCAAGAAAAGCGGTGTACTTCCCACGAACTGGGTCTATAACCTGTATTTGGTATGACATGAGTGAACTGATCATAGTCGATAACTTAAAAACAGCTAAATTCCCACTTATGATTTTTCTGTTTTTCTGCTCTTTATTTTCTTTTCTGCTTTGAAACTCAAAAGCAAACTTTGCACCGTAATATGCCGCTAACAATGTGATTATTGCTGGCACATAGTGTGAGAAAAGGTAATCTACGAATTCACCTTTTGCAATCCAGCCAGCACCTGCGCCCAAAATAAAAGCCGCCCCCACTGATATTGATGCATTAACATTTCTCATAGTTTTGAAGCCTAACATGTATTTAGTAGACGGTCAGTTTGTCTGATATTTGTGTTTCTCCCAATATTTGCCATGATAGAGTCTATCTAGTTCAATATCGGGAGAAAGCTAAAATATTTTGTTAGGGGGCATACTGGTACCAAAAGGTAATAATGTCAATGAGTTTTGGGTAAAATTTAATGAATTTGTGCGGGAGAATGGAGTGGATTCGGAGCGTTCGTCCTGGTGTGAGAGTTTGGGACGAAGGTTTGTTGTGAGCAGGAGAAACAAAAGGGGGTAGGAGGGTAATTAAATATTTTCAGGCGGGGTGTTGCCATAGCTGTTCACCGAATACCCGCCTTTTTGCCCACTTCCGGCATGGATGTCAACCTGCCATGCTGGATGTCACCGGGCAAAAGAAAACCCCGAAAGCTAGTAGCTATCGGGGTTCTCAGTCATTAACGGATGTTAATGGATGTACAAATGGTGCCGAAGGCGAGAATCGAACTCGCACGAGCATAGCTCACTGCGCCCTCAACACAGCGTGTCTACCAATTCCACCACTTCGGCACACAAAAAGTCTTTTGTGCTTTCTACTTTGTTTCCTCTGCCGGGGCAGGGGATGTTCCTTCAGTCTTTGTAGTGAGGTCTTCTACAGGCTGAAGATTTTGTTCTATACCATCAACATTTGTTTTTGGCACGGAAATTTGATTCATAACTGAATTTGTTGAGTCAT
>JAQICX010000120.1 GCA_027858345.1 Kiritimatiellia bacterium
GGCTGGTCTTCTAGAACGTCTACAATAACATCGCCCGCTCCAGTTACCGTACCAGAAACATTCAACACAGCTGAAGTGGAAATGTTAATCATGCTTGATTCAAAGATTGCATCAGAAGCAAAAGCAAGATTCCCATCAATACTTCCGTTGCCGGCAATAACAGCACCTGTAGCAACAGCCACATCATTAGAAACGCCACCATCAAGAACTATACGACCTGCATCAATCTGAATGCCATAAGACAGCACATTTGTGCTGGCCGTCATACGCAGAGTACCTTCACCAGTCTTAACAAGTTCACCTGCAATTGTATCGTAATCTGCAAACGAGGCATCAACATCAAAATCATATTCAGCAGCTCCATCAGTAATATAGAACTCCACTGAATCTTTCAGACGTAATTCACCAAGCATCGTTCTTGAATCTGTGCTGTAACTTCGTGTGACTGCAACGCCCTTTTCATTCTCAGCATTACCATAAACAGAGACTTTGTTTGTTACTGCAACATATGCGGGGTTGCGATAATATGAGTACCCCATAGATATTGGCTCATATAATCCACCCCAAGCGGCATTTAGTGTGTTAGAAATCGTCAAATTTCCTGCAACATCAACCTTTACACCACTACGGTTGCTGTCAGTATTAACGGACAATATTAGTTCGCCACCAGCAATGATAACATCACCGGAGATCTCAGTAAGAGTTCCTCTGTTCGGTTTCATATCACCACCAAGCAAAGTGCAGTTACGCATAGATGCACCACCACCACCGCCACCGCCGAGTGTGAATGTGCCTCCATACATAGTCAAATCACGAAATGTTTCCCACCCACTATTTCCTGAGTTTGAAGCACCTGACTTAATAAGCAAAGATCCAGACTTAATTACAACATCTGCTGTGTCATCATCAAGTTGGTTGTTAGTATCCTGGCAACTTGCACCATCTATTATAAGCGTACCAACAATAGCATTATTATCTATGGATCTATCCAGTCTTACGTAAGGTCTACCACCCAAAGTAATAGGACCTGTATAAGTATTGGTAAAGTCGCCATCAAAGTATATATAAGCCGCTAATGTTGAATAAAAATATAGTCCACCATCTGAAATATTAGTAGGAATACTTCTGAACCTAAACGGAGCATTGTTATAACCATTACTACCGTACTTCGTCTCTCTTACGAAAATCACGCCATCTTTACCATTGAAATCGAGGTTCGGCACAGCCAGTACAAGAGCATCGTCCGTTGTCGGAGTATTGGTCATATACTGATAAGCAAAAATCATACCGGAGTTGATTCTAAGAGTTGCATTAGGTGCCGATGTAACTGTTACACCACACATACCAGCTGCACCATACTCTGTCATGGAAAGGGAGTTTATAATAGTCAGTGGCTCTTCAAGAACAGCCGTTATTGGACCTGTCCCTTGTGTATCTAAAGATATATTGTCAAGAGTGCTCTGCCCATCAATAATTGAAGTAGCGTATTCTGTGACGGGATCAAGCAGACGAACACCATATTCAGAATCATAGGTTGCAAATCCTTCACCATATCCGTTATAATAAGGATCGACAACCGTGGCTTCCATAATAGGCATTGTTGAACCGCTGCCTGCTGGATTACCAAGCAAATCAGGAGCATTATCAAAAACAATATTTACCGCCTGTGTGTCAACATTAGAAATAGATGTTTCTCCAAGCTCTCTACCTCGAAACAGAAACATACCATGTTCACGCTGGATTCCGGGAGCTGACAAAAACATTTTTGGACTTCGTGCCCTGTCCATAGTAACAATGAAAAATCCATTGTTCAGCATAATATCAGAACCTAAAGTGTTTGTTGTGCACTGCCACTCAGAATTGCTGTAGATTTTAAAGTTACCATCAGAGATAATTGATAGACTCTTTACTAACGGGTCAGAAGACCAATCGTTAAAAGTGAAACTGCTAAACATACTGGGCATATTCATAATAACATCAATGTCTTCGACATATATATGATCTAGAAAAGATATACTAGACCCTTGTATTAAAAGAGTTCCTGGTCCAACCATATTAGTTCTGATTTCCTGTGTTGCTCTACCCGCCATGTACATGGTGTGACCTTGGAAATAAGTAGTACTATACAACCCAAATGTCCCGGAATTGAAAGCCCAGATCTGGTCGGCAGTCAAATAAACAGGCACTTTAATATTAATTGTCTTGATGTTTCCAGAAGATGTTTCAATACCTTGATTACCTAAATATAGAGATCCCACACCGTCGAGTGTTACTTGCAAATCCTTAGAAACTGGAGCATCTATATAGATACCAGCCCAATATAAATCGTTAGTAATATCAAGCGTTACGGATTCTCCTGTTACCGTATTCTGAACTAAGACAACATCGTTTGAACCTGGCAAAACACCGCCGATCCAACTTGATGAATCATATATAGAGCCTTTTACAGCCATATCATACTTGACAACATCACCCAAAAGTGGTGATTGAATACCGCAAGCACAAATAGCTATCAAAGCTAAAAACGGCCTAAGTATTGTTAGTGGTTTACTTCTCATATCATTTCCTTTCGTATTTTTGCCCAAAGCAGGCATAAACAGTTTAGCTACCTAATACAGAGAAAGGTAGGCACGTTTTTCCAAACGCTTATTCCCTCCAAAGTTAATTATCTAAACGTTATTAATTTAATAATGATTTTAAAATCTTTATTTCTAGTTAAGCGGAGCCCTCTTCAACATGCAAAATTTGCATTAAATATGCTCCATTATTTTAACCTCTCTAATTAAAATTATCACCTATTATACATTAAACAAACAAAATGTAAACCAGAAAAATTAAAAAAAAAGGAAAAACCTTGTCCACAAAATATAAACTATTTGTAATAAGCAACTTACATATCAAATAAACTTTTACCTCAGACTGAAAAAACAGTAGTCTAAGTTTATATTGAGGTTCTGCAATCCTATTTTTTATTTTTATTGTGATACATCAATGTATCAGCTTCGTGTAGAAGGTCATCGATTGAAGTTCTACAATCGGGATTAATCAGAACTACACCAGAGGAAAACGCTATTTTATACTGATTGCCGGAAGAAATATTATGGTCACTAATTAGTTTATTAATTCTTTCAGTATAACTCTGAGCTGTTTCCATGGTTGAATTACTTAGCCATGCAACAAACTCATCACCACCCAAACGCCCAATGACATCACCGCTTCTAGATGCCTTCTCAATAAGACCAGCAAATAATTTCAAGACAAGATCACCCTCTTTATGTCCATAGTTGTCATTAATCTTTTTGAATCCATTTAAATCAAAAAATACTAGCGTTGAACTAATTTTGTGTTCGGCACATAAATCTATACCGTTTTGTATCAGACTTATTAAACCTCTTCTATTTAGAACTTTTGTAAGTTCATCCATTGTTGATAGATGATGTGCAAGCAACTCACTTTCCACTAACGCTGAGAGATCTTTCAATATCATCAGTTCATCTTCACTTATTTCTCTGGGTTTTGTGTCAATTATGCATAAAGTACCAATTCGGGCATTAAGCACAGTCAAAGGACAACCGGCATAAAAGCGAATATTAGGGTCTCCCGTCACAACAGGATTATCAGCAAAACGACTGTCTTCTAGAGCATTTGGAACTACAAGTATTTCATTTTTCAAAATTGCATGCCCGCAAAACGATACATCTCGTGAGGTGTGACGAACATCTAGACCAAGAGAAGATTTGAACCATTGTCTGTTTTCATCAATTAAACTGACCAGTGCTATAGGTGTATCAAAGGTTTTCTTTGCAATTCTCGTGATACGATTAAATCGCTCTTCTTCCTCGGTATCTAGAACAGTAAGTGATTTCAATGTATTTAATCTGCCAATTTCCGTTTCTGGAATCTCTGGTGTCTGCATTTTTGTCTCCTAGTGAAAACCACAATTTAAAATATTTGATTAATGATATTATATTTATCTCATAAAAACAAGCTCTTTATGAAAACAAAAATGTTGCAGGTTCTTTTTTCTCTTAGCCATCAGTCTTCGCACTTCGAACAACGCCAGGGCACGGCGAACAAACTTAGGGTGGCTTAGCCGCCTGTCTGCGTGAGTACACGAACAGGCAGGCAACCAAAAGAGATTCTCGCACAAAGGCACGAAGAACACAAAGAAGAAAAAATAAGAAAATGTAGCCACAAAAAGACACAAAAACTGTCAAGAACCGTTGCTGCTTTGAGGCATATTGGGAGTCCCGGCATGCGGGATCCTCGTTATCATGAAAAGTTTACATGCCTAAAATTGTATTGGACCACGAAGAGCTAATGCCACTTTCTTTTAGTATTATCAACGAGTGATAGCACAGCTATTATTGGCTTTCTTTACTTTTTATTTTTCTTAATTGACTGTTTTACAAGGCTTAGAATATATTCTAAATCTTCCTCTTCCTTTTTCTTCTTTTCAACAATTGGTGCCGCATCTATAGGCTCTAAAATAAATTCATCATAATCAATAACTCCACTCTTAACTTGAAAAAGGGCCGGCATAATTTCTATCTTCACTGCACCTTCTGGAACTAGGAAGTCTGCCCTTACCTGACAAAAATCATCGTCCTGCGACATGGCTTGCAGTGAGGGGCATCACCGCAAGCCCAAATGCTAGGTCACAGAGTCCATGTAATTTTATATAAAGAAGTACAATATTGTGTGAGAACTATGTTCATGGTTGATCTGATTTCATTTACTACTTTCCAAAAAGAGATCCGACAGTCGCGCCACAAAACACTGCAGATGCTCTATTGCCGGGCAGACCACCCTCCCTGCGTTGCGTGCGGCAGTCCTACCGGAGCGTGATGACCGTCCCGAGATGAATGACAACAGGAGCGGCCAAGTGCACGACACATTGCCTGTCGTATCCGGAGGTCCCCCCCCATTCTACGTAAAAGAACTGCCCCGAGATGGTGTTCGTGCTGTAGGTATTGAGCCGCCATCCACCGTCAGGAGATCCCGTCGATATCGCGAAGTTTGTATCCTTAGAAAGCGTGACCAGGCCGGACGTGGTATCCTTGTATGCAGCTTCCATGGCCGGACTCGCCCACGTGAACCCCCGCTCCTGCACTCGTATCGAACTGGAAGGACAGATAGCCATTCTGAGGCGTTGCCGGCGTGTTAAAGACTTGGCCGGCAATGACGGACCCGTTCCAGGGAGACTCGCGAATGTTGATCGTGACCGTCGAGGGCACAGCCCAGTAATCACGTGCATAGAAGACAACCCCTTCGATCACATAGGCGTCAAGGGCGCTGCCGGTGTTGAATGTCTGGCCGGCACCATGGTTGGTCTCATCGTCTTTCGCCGCTGCACTGCGGATCCCTGCCGTGGCGTCGATGCTGACGATGTCGTACGTGCCGAGCATCGGCGCCGTGTCTCCATCGCAGGAGTAGTCCGGGGCCGACCACGCCGGCATGGCTGCCGCCACCACAGCGATCAGCGCCGCCTCCATTCCAAACCGCCGCACAAATCCGTAATTCAATTTTAGTCTTCTTGAGTTCATTGTCATCTCCTGTATTGTTGTTTTATTATTCTACTGGGGTATGCACTTGACTCTCGTTAACACAAGATGTAGTATATGAGTATGGAAGATTACCCAATAACCAAATTGATTTTGCCGACCGCTTTTCTACCGAAGAAGCCTGTCGAGAGTATTTGTTTGCGATTCGTTGGCCTTACGGCTTCAAATGTCCAGGTTGTGGCAATACCACAGCCTGGCCTACGCAAAGGCACGAATATCGTTGTCGAGAGTGTGATCTCCAGACGTCGGTAACTTCTGGAACAATTTTTCACCGAACACGCAAACCTCTTCGACTATGGTTTCAGGCCATGTGGTGTGTTACCAGCCAGAAGTATGGAGCAAATGCACTTGGAATAAAGCGTGTACTCGGTCTTGGAAGTTACCACACAGCTTGGGAGTGGTTACACAAACTCCGTCGGGCAATGGTGTGTCCTGGGCGAGAGAAATTATCCGGCACAGTGGAGGTAAACGAGACTTACGTTGGCGGGTCAAAGCCTGGAAAGCGTGGTCGAGGTACCGAGGGAAAGATCTTGGTCATGATTGCTGTTGAGGACAAAGATGAACTTGGTTTTGGTAGAATCCGACTAGGGAGAGTTGAAGATGCGTCTAGTGATTCTCTCATTAACTTCGTCAAGGATAACGTGGAAAAAGGCAGCATAGTCAGGACAGACGGTTGGAGAAGCTACAACAGCCTGCGAAAAGAAGGCTACGAACATGTCGTTCAGGGAAATATTGGTGAAATCGGAGATGATATGCTTCCTCTGGCTCACCGAATAGCCAGCCTGATGAAAAGATGGTTAATGGGAACCTACCAGGGAGCAGTCAGACCGCAACACCTGGATTACTACCTCGATGAATACACTTTCCGCTTCAACCGGCGAACTTCGGCCTCACGAGGCAAACTGTTCTATCGACTCGTCCAGCAGGCTATGATGCTTGATCATGTACCTACCCATCAAATCAAGGGTGGAATCATGGTTTCGCAAGGCTCCAAGAATGCGGAAAAAGCTTAAAACACAAGATATGGGGTACACGAGAGACAAGTGCATACCCCAGTTATTCTATTGTTGCTTCACTTCATCCAATCGTTTACTACCGCATCTTTTTCAACTCAAATTGTTTGCCATTGAGAGCTTCTTTTACAAAAACACCCCAATATGGGGTTGGTGTATAATTCCAGTCCTGAATGACACAAGGACTTGCACTGGGATGAAAACACCAGGCAGTCCAATTAAGTTTGTATTTTTGGATAACACCAAGCATATCTCCATACCACGTATATGGTGATTCAAATGATTTTTCAGTCTCCCAAGGCATTGGCTTGTCCTGACAGCCAACTTCTCCAATAAAGATTGGGTATTTTTCTGCAAGATCCATAAATGATTTCTGCCAGTTTTTCTTCCA
>JAQICX010000107.1 GCA_027858345.1 Kiritimatiellia bacterium
GACCACCCGCTTGCTTGGTCATACCCGGAATACAGAATAGTTGTGACCAAGAAGGTTTCTACTTGTGAGAACCTTTGCGAGCTTTTCTACGAGCTGCTCAAAGACAAGATGCCAATCAAAAAAGTTACTTTCCGATCATCGTCTATGAATGCAGCAACGAAAACATTCAACTAATAATAATGTGCCAACAACCGGATGAAGAAGTACAATCTGAAGGTGTTGGACAAAAAAAAGAAACAATTATGAAAATAGACATACCCGAGTACATCACAAAGCATGAAGTTAAGCGGATTTGTTCCGCTATTGGCATCAGCGATTGGACCGAATTGAAGGAAGCTAAAATCTCATTGGAGGAAACTATTGTTGTTCAGAAGTTGGTCGGCGGTGAAACGCTTGCCATATCCGCTGAGCTTTTTCGAGATGGATTGGAAGTAGAATTGGAGCATGGATTATCTTTTTCGGACGCCAACGTTACGAACAATCATCCTCTTCTGACAGGTAAAATCGTCCTTGCTCATCTCAAAGAGATGCTCGACTATTATGTGCGTCTTCATGTTGCTGAAATCGAAGGAGACATGCTGAAGGCTACAATTGCAAATAATCCAGAGAAACTATTATTGAAGTATCGATTACTGATTGCTGCTAAAGCCGATTTATCGTCATGTGAAACGAAAAATTTGGCGTAAGCACAAGCGCCCAACCAAGGCTGCTGCACGTTACCACCTAACCGCTCGTTCCTCGCTCAAGGTGGAACGTGAGCAAACGTTAGCGAGAAAAACTTTTAGAAAAAGCTTTCATTCAAGCGTCGTTTTTTAAGCTATGCTCGACACGCAAAAAAACGATGCTTGACAGCACCGATGATTAGATATAGAATTGTTCATAATTTACGACAATGATTATTTTTTATAATCCAAGTCAGACTATAGAATAGGATAGATACACATGAGCACAGCATTAAAACTTAAACCTCAGTTCGTAACAGATGAACTAGGTAAGAAAACAGCAGTAATACTTCCAATAGCAGAGTATTCTGAACTACTGGAGGATTTGAGTGATCTGGCAATCATAGCAGAACGTCGGGAAGAGCCAATAATGTCACACAAGGTATTCACTGCAGAATTGAAGAGTGATGGACTGCTTTGAAATCCAATGGAAGAAATCAGCACAGCGTGAACTACGTAAACTTGATGCATCTGTCGTGCCTCGTATTATTCAAGCAGTTCAAGAACTAGAAAACAATCCAAAGCCAAAGGGATGTCGAAAACTGAAAGGAAGCGAGTACAGCTACCGCATCCGTATCGGCAACTATCGCGTAATCTATGAAATATTTGAAACTCAAGTTGTCATAGAAATTGTTAGAGTTAGACATCGTAAAGATGTTTATCGAGGGTACAACAACTAGAAGCTTCATATACCTTCCGATTATCAAGAAACAATTGTTGTGCAAGCACCTATTGAATTGGACGACCTTTTACTAGCCTGAATTATTCATAAAAATCTACTGCAATAACGTATTGCACTCAAATTCAAGGAGTTATCCCGCAGGGCGGGACTGCAGAGCAGGGTGATTTATGTTTATAAACCTACATCTGTTATTCAGCACTATCTCATTGACTTCAAGCACTCTATGCTATTTCGTTACAACGTTTATGAATAATACAGGCTAGAGGTCATATAATTTAAGAACGGAATACGTTCATTAAACACGAATTAGAGAAAACAAAACGTACATCGACTTATCAGCAACTTAATCAAAAGATGATGTCGCTAACAAGTCGTTGCTGCGAAATCTTTTTTTTGTGTGTAACAAAAAAAAGATTCGCAGAACTTTACGTTAGCAGAAGGAGAGAAAACATGAAAAAGATTACTATAGCATTAGTTGGCATTCTTGCCGTTGCATTTGTTTCTTGTACTACCTCGCCCAGCGGGGAATCTCGTTTTCAACAGGCAGTAGAAACTGCCTTTCAGAATCATGACATATCAGAATTGGATAAACTTACATGCTGGGATCGAGTCCCAGAAGCTCGACGAAAAGCAACCATGGAACTTTATGCTCGTGACCTAAAGTTTGGTGCCAAAGATATAGAGTTGACGCCACCGGATCCCAGATCTCCAGATATTGAATGGAAGAAGGATGGCATAACGTATAAATCGAATCTTGAAGTACTCAAGAATGTGAAGATAACGTTCAAAGAAGGGGCAAAGTATAAAGATGGCACATACTTTGTGGGAGAAAAGGAGGGTAAGCTATTTCTCCTTGCTCCAGCTCCAATTGAAGAATAACTGCTAACAAAAGGATGCACTCGATTCAAACGTTAGCTAGAAAAAGTTTTCATCAAAAAATCGTTTCTCGTCGTCATTAGAAAGTAATTATTTCATACCCTTCGTCAATATAGCTGGCAAGGCTAGGGTGCCCATTCATTTCGCCTGAGATATTCAGTCCTTGTTCCTTGGTGCTTTCAAGAGTGAACATTTTTGATGCACATGCTTTGCAGACGCAATCAATAAGACCTGCATTTTTTACTTTGGTATATAGTTGTGAAAAGGGTTGATTCTTATCATTCAGCACAGATATCAGTTTGCATGCTGCACCTTCAATTACAACTTTCACATCATAACCTTTTTCCTGCATATCTAAGGCATTTAGCAATACATGCACAAAACACATCGCTTCACCATTAAAGGCCACTAAAACCACTTTTTCTGTCATCATCATTGTTCCTTTCTTATTAAAGTACACAGTTCACATAAACACGTAATAAGTGATACGTACCACGTGCTACGTAAGTTTCTGTCTTACAAGGAACTACAGGCGTCATTCCCCAATTCAATATTTCCCCAAGCCCCATTGCCTTCGTACTCGACTACAGAGCTGTTCCTGCAAACAAACCGTTAACCTGCAACGTTCACACTGTAGCCGAGGTCAACAGACCTCGGACAATGTTTCCCGACCTCTGCTGAGGTCGGCTACAGGTGTTGTGTCTGCAAATCAGCCCTAGTCCGCCAAAGCTCCTCCCCGGGAACGCCGAGCCTCAGCTCGGCAACATTCAAAATTGGACATTCTCCCCAATAAATAAATAATGCCATGGGCTTTCCTTCGACTTGCGCACTTGCGAACTTTAAAACTCTTCCAACTTAGCACCTATCACTTATCGCTAATGGCGAAGCCATTAACCACTATTTCTGCCATTTCTCAGTTTCAGTCAAGGGTATATCAAGTGTCTCTTTGATTGCAATCAGTTTGCCCCATACAACGTTCTGCTGATACATGGTCATGACAAATGCCTCTCTGATGGGATTTCCTCTGTTTGGATCATTATCTTTTAATATACTCTTTTCTGGAATATCTTTGAGTTTTTCGTCGGAGAGCGAGTCAAGGTATGCACATGTCGAGGCTCTCACTTGTTCAGAAAATTTGATTAAATCATCTCTGTTTGAAATGCTTTTTAGTTTTTCCTCTGAAGATGCACCTTGCCACCATAATAGACATTTGTAGTCTTCAGGAACATCTATTTTGCCTTGGTTGAAACCCTGAATATGAATGGCTTCTTTTACTATTCTGTTTGCAAAGATTAATGCAGGTGGTTCCATTCCTTTTTTTGGCGGGGTTAAGAGTGTGTTTTCCGGAAAAGATTTGAATGTTTCGATTAGATACGGCTCTGTATATTCCAGGTTCCACTTAATAAATTGAGTCTCTTTCATGTCCGTGTACATAGGTGGTTTCATTTCTGTCTCCTCTTTCTGTTTTATTGTGACGGTTTTGCATGATGTCAATACGATTAGTGATGCAAAAACAAATAGATTGAATTTCATATTGTTCATA
The DNA here is from genome assembly GCA_027858345.1 of Kiritimatiellia bacterium. Taxonomy (GTDB): domain Bacteria; phylum Verrucomicrobiota; class Kiritimatiellia; order JAQICX01; family JAQICX01; genus JAQICX01. The sequence goes on from JAQICX010000107.1 coordinate 3,824, forward strand.
TCAGTTCCTTTGGTATCGGGCGAATGTCGTATTCACCCTTTTGTAATAGAATAATTTAATCAATTTTTGATATTAGCACAACATAGTTTTTGCCATACTTCTTTGCACATTTGGGGCATGTTGTATAATAATAATATTGTTTTGTTATTGTCTTGCCTTGAGCTTCAACGTACTGTTTCATCTCTTGTATCCATCTGCCCATATCTTTGTATGGACCTTCGAATACTTTTGTAAGAAATGTTCCCGATATAGTAGTCATCTTTCCGTTTTCTACATCACCGGTTACATTTATGAAAACGTTTGTTCCCCACAGTGAGCATTCGTCGGTAATAACAATCATATCCTCAGATTTGACATCTGAAGCTTCAATCTTTTTCATCATTCTGATCATGACTTGACCAAAATTCAGTGGTATGTGAAGAAAGCTGTGAATATAATCCTGTGTGAACAGCTTGTTCTCCCATTTTATTTCTTTGTCTTCCCAAGGTTCCGGATTGAACTTAGGACAACAGCAGTTATCATCATTCATTTTTCTCTCCTTGTTTTTTGTATTTTTCCAAAAGTTTTATCAACACTAATAATTCGTTGCGCTTAGTTCGCCAAAGCTCCACCCCTGGAACGGCAAGTCCAATTTGTTTCGTCCCGCCTTACGGGACTAGCTCGTTAGGACTCAGGACTCAGGACTAACGACTCTCGACTAAACAAAAACATAAGCGACCTGTCGCACCGTAGACAGGAACTGCGAAGTCGGAAGCTTGCTTGTCTTCTATAGCGGCGGGCGCTGAACGCTGACCCTAGGCTTCTCGTGAGATGTGCCGTTAGCACATTTTACAATGAGTTTTCTTATCTCGCGAACGTAGTGAGCAAACTTCCCACTTATCACTAATGGCGAAGCCATTAAACAATTATGTCTTTGATTACTTTGTCAAGCAGTAGTTTAAGTGTATCCTTTTTTCCAATGGATTCAAACTGCTCAACGTCTTTGTTTGTCAAACCTGGTAGGGCACCAATCTTTCGGAAAAATTCATTTTTTTCAGCATTTGTCTCAAACATTTCATCTGCTTCAGCTGATGTGTAAGAAAAACCTGCATATTTTGCAAGCACTGTATGCCCAACCATAATCTCTGCACCCTTTTTGAACTCATCCTTGTATTGAGATAGAACAGGACCTTCAAGGTCATCAACAAATGGAAGACCAAGCTTGTTCATCTCTGTGCCGATATTAATTGGTATATCTCTTTTGATTGAAGCTTCAATAATTGCCTTCAATTTTGCCTGCTTGATTTTCGCAGTCTTTTCGTCTTTATAATTCCAATTTCTATCAGGAATAATATTTATTGCTTTGCAGCCTTTTGAACACATAAGATCCATGAGCTTTTCAGCATCAGCTTCACCATCACTTGTTCCATCTAGCCATGTTGCCATTGGTATTGCATCACATGATGAAACCCAACTAATAAAATCTTCAACAGCAGGGAAAGTATCTTTTGATGGTTGGACGTAGCCGATGCCTCCTGCTTTTGCAAGTTTGCTTCTAACTTTTTCTTCAAGAGTTGGACGATTTGCAATAAGCTCTTTTGCAGTATCACTATCTACGCCTAGCAGATCTGACAGATATACAATGGCTTCTGTATCTTGACCGTAAACTGTAAAGATTTTATTTACATATGCTGTGATAATATGACGTTCAGTTGCTACACCGGCTGGTGTGAGCGGAAATACGTCTGCGTTATAATCTAGAGCAATATCCTCAAGTTTTGCATTGATTCTTGAAATTAGGTCAATGTTTCTTGTTTTAGCGCCATCTTTAAAAGATTGTAGAGTTTTAGCCTGAGGTGTGCCATCTTTTGGTAGTTCAAAAAAACCACCACCCATGATATAAGATACGCCTGGTTCTCCTGGTGAGCTGATGTCAACATCTGAAAGCTCATTGATGTAAACTCTTGTCTCAAGATTTATTGCATATCTCAATCCAACTTTTTCAGATGCTGATATGAATTCATTCATTCCGTCAAGCACATCAAAATCACATAGAGCTGCTGCATATAAACCAGCCTTTGCAGATTCCATAACAATATTCATTGGAGACCAGCCCTTGCCGTTATATGAGTAAAATGAGTGAAAATGCATATTTACATTATCGCTTTTTGTGGATAGGTCAGCATTCTTTATTTCGTTTTCAAATGCTTTTGTTCGTTCTTCTAGATTGAAAGAGTTGATCTTGTTTTCCATTTTTATTTTCCTTAATTCTTATGGTTTGTATTTCTATTAATTTTTGTGTTTTTTGTAGCTGCGTTGCTTCGGTGCGGAACCTCTCTGGGAACGCCGAGCTTGCAGGAACGACTCGGCATAATCATAATATGACTGCTGCGAATTCCACACCCTTGCCTGTCACCATTTTTCCGAGCCCACGGGACTCGGCTACAGGATTGATTCTACAAGCCAATCTTAGTTCGCCAGAGCTCCTCCTAGGAACGCCGAGTATGAAGGTCAAACTCGGCATAATCATAATATGATGGTGGCTCATCCCACGCCTTGTCTGTCCGAGGTCTGCTAAGTCTTGCGTAGCTCTTTAGCAAAGCTAGATAACCTCGGCTTCCGCCTTCGCAGTGCTTACGGCGCGACAAGACAGTTGTGAGGCAATAGGTTAACCGTTAGCTATAGGAACAATACCTGTAGCCGACCTCCGCAGAGGTCGGAGAAACTTATCACTTAACACATAGCACTTATCACAGCTGGCTTTGCCGGCTATCACCTTATTTCTTAAAATCCGTCAAATGTCCAATGACTTGCGTGAGACCTCGACAATAAAATTTTGCATCATCAATTGGATGTTTTGTTTTGGTGATACGATTTATTATTGCCATAGGATGAAAGATAGCACTGTATACAGAGCGAATTGCTTTTTTAATATCTTTTTCAGATGCTTCGCCAGGCATGACATTCATTCGCATATCAAAATTATCCCAGTCCTCAGTAACTAACCAGCCGGTTTTTTTGACTTCGTCATATAGAGGTGTTCCGGGGTAGGGAGTTACCATTGTAACTTGCAGCGTGAAAGCATAGCCTTTTATTAGGAGTTCTCTAGCCATCTTAATTGTTGCCTTCATGTCTTCTGCTGTTTCCCAAGGATAGCCAAACATAACCGTGACATGCACGTCAAGCCCAGCAGCTCTTGCATCCTTTGCCCCTTGCAGAATTTCATCCTGATTTATACCTTTGACAAGTCTGTCCAGTGTTGACTGGTTTGCAGATTCAAGTCCAAATAACACAAATCTGAAACCAGCTTTTGCCATTAGCTTGTAGTCATCTGCAGTTAGGCAACCAAAACGCATATTGCAGTTGATTGTGATTTTCTTGTTATAACCACGGTTAATCATCTCTTCGCAAAATGTTTTCAACCATTTACCTATTGGCAGTGTTCCACTGTCATCCATGATCTCTTTGATATTATATTTTTCAATCAAGTGACCAATTTCATCAACAACTTCAATTGCATCGCGGAATCGATATGCAGGATAAAGCGTAGTCCATGAACAGAATGTGCATTTGTGGTGCCAGCAGTCTCTTGCAGACATTATGTATGTTCCAGGGATAGATCGGAAATTACCATTTTTGTATGCGTATAGTTCCCAGTTGACCAAATCTCGATCAATCCATGGAGCTTCGGATAGTTGATGGTTCAGAACGAAAGCACCAGTGTTTATGATGTCTCCATCCGCTTCAAGCAGCCAGATTCCTGGTTCCAGTTCAACACTTTCAGGATGTGTCAGATAATTCAAATAGTTAATTAAGAGGAAATCATAGTCACCGCCCGTCAATATGCAGTCAACTTTTGAATTTTCGAATGATTCTCTTGGGAATGCCGTAACATGATCACCGCACAAGACAACTTTTGTTTCTGGAAATTGTTTCTTTAGTGCATTAATCCAGTGCCAGTGTGCTTTAACAACTGGTGTTTTGGTTTCAAGCCATATAACATCTGGTGCAAAATCCTGCAGTTTCTGCAAAAAGTCTCGCTCAGTCAGCTGTGATGCAATGCCGTCAAGCCACAAAACTTCGTGCCCCGCATCTCTTACCATTGTTGCTGCTGTTGCCGGAACTACAGGGAAAATATATGTAGGTTTTGTAAACCACTGAAATTGACGGTTTTGAGATAAAAGTGGAGTTCCTTTTTCAGACTCCAATGGTGGATATGTAAACGCAACTTTCATAAATCTATTTTTCCCGAAGTTATTAAATTCTTTATATAATATTATGTCTGTTATATTATCAAGTTAGAGAATGTTTTTCAATGAAAATAACCGATTGTCACTTTTTCCCTCAATTTTTCGGTTTAGTCATTGCATAACGGCATATACGGCGGTCATCGACCGCCTAAAAATATTTTTCCATTTTATCACCAAAAAAAATGATTTGAAAAAATCAATAGCTGATTTTATTAGCTGAAATCCATGTTTGGCCTTTCAACCGAAAAACCAAGGTTTTTCCCTCATTTTTCGGTTGAGTACCCCTCAGTCATGCACGCATGACAGCTCCTCCCGCCTTGCGGGACTAGCGAGCTAGCCGGGGAGCAGTTGTAAAACTTGCAATTCAAAAGGTTTACAAAACAACTCCACCACTCCTCCCCCTTGTCTGCCGTAGCCCAAGCGCCTCCTGCATAGCTCGCAGAGCGACGCATGGAAGACAGACAAAAAAAAGAAAGCTCACTCTCTTGTTTTATAGGCCACGTCACTGCGTTTCGTTGCTTTAGATGCTCTAAAGCCTCGCCAAGGCGTTTACTAAAACGTAAGCATTTGTCTCCAACCGAAAAATTAAGGGCTTTTTCCTTTGATTTCATGGTTGGTCAGTGGGATAGTTAGATGGTTGGATAGGTGCTTTAGCCGCTCTTATCTTTTTTAGCTAAATTCGCTGACTAAAACTTTTCTTTTTTTGAGGTAAAAAAGTAAAAAAAAAGGTCGCAGAAATTAATCTGCGACCTTTATTCTTGTATATAATATTTAAATTATATGATACCTTGAGCAAGCATTGCGTCAGCAACTTTTACGAAGCCAGCAATGTTAGCACCAGCAACGTAGTTGCCTTCCATTCCGTATTCTTTTGCTGTTTCGTAGCAGTTTCTGTGAATTTCAATCATGATGTTATGAAGTCTTTCGTCAACCTCTTCACTTGTCCAGCTTAGTCTTAGGCTGTTTTGGCTCATTTCAAGTCCGGAAGTTGCTACGCCACCAGCATTTGCTGCTTTGCCAGGTCCAAACAAAGTTTTGTTTGCTTGGAATACTTCAACAGCTTCAGGTGTGGAAGGCATATTTGCACCTTCTGCAACACAGATACAGCCATTAGCAATCAGTGTTTCAGCATCTTGTCCATCAAGTTCGTTTTGAGTTGCACATGGCAATGCAACTTCAGCTTTTACGCTCCATACGCCCTTGCCTTCAAAGTATTTAGCAGTTGGGTATTTTGCAGCATATTCTTTAATTCTGCCTCTTTTAACATTCTTAAGATCCATTACAAATGCTAGTTTGTCTGCATCAATGCCAGCTTCATCAACAATGTAACCGCCTGAGTCTGAAAGTGTAACTACTTTTCCGCCTAGTTCAATAACTTTTTCGGCTGCATACTGTGCAACATTACCAGAACCTGAAATACTAACAGTTTTGCCAGCAAAGCTTTCTGATTTAGTTTTAAGCATTTCTTCTGCAAAGTATACGCAGCCATAACCTGTAGCTTCTGGTCTAATTAAACTTCCGCCAAATGATAGACCTTTGCCTGTTAGAATGCCTTCGAATCTATTTACGATTTTTTTGTACTGACCGAACATGTAACCAATTTCACGTCCACCAACACCTATATCACCAGCAGGAACATCTGTGAACTGACCAATATGTCTGTATAGTTCTGTCATGAATGACTGGCAAAACTTCATTACTTCGTTATCGCTCTTGCCTTTTGGATCAAAGTCTGAACCACCTTTGCCGCCACCCATTGGTAGTGTTGTCAAACTGTTTTTGAAAATTTGTTCAAAACCTAAAAACTTTAGAATGTCTAAAGTAACTGATGGATGAAATCTTAAACCACCTTTGTATGGACCAATTGCACTGTTAAATTCAACTCTGTAGCCTCTGTTGATTTGAACTTCACCTTTGTCATTAACCCAAGGTACTCTAAATGTTAATACTCTCTCAGGTTCCACAAGTCTTTCAAGTATTTTTGCTTTTACGTATTCAGGATGTTTTTCAAGGACTGGCATTAAAGTCTCGACAACCTCTTTTGCTGCTTGATGAAAAACTTTTTGTTCTGGATCATTGGAAATGATTTTCCCCATAATTGATTCAACCGATATTGTCATTTTATAACTCCCATAATTTTGTTTTTTATGAATCTTTGGCATAAAGATTCCGATTAAGTTTGTGCGTAAGGTATCAAAACTTAGGTTTTTGTCAAAATATATTTGTTTTTTTTTGAACCAATCGGAAAAACTGCCGATGTTTTTATTATGCTCTTGCGTTTTTTATTTGTATATGACATTATGCATCAATTAATAAAATATATGATAATATTGCGGAATCCAGAAATATTTTAAGATGTTTGGCTGAAATTGTTTGTGTTTTAAAATAACTTAATTGCCGAAAATTTTTATGGCACTGTTATCATTTTTTCATCTAATTTTTTTGTTTTTTGAATCAGAATTATTAAATCTGAATGATGAATGTTTGAATATTGCGGCTTGCTGTAAATGCTAAAAAATATGTTCTTCAAAATTTATTGTGGATAAACAAATCTTTTTTATTCGTCGGCGTAGCAGTAGAATGGTAACGCATGCTTGCAGTGTGCAGGAGTTCAATAGGGAACGCTGATGACGCAGATTAAGCGGGGTTTCCACGGATATGTAAGATATATCTGTGGGAATCTGTCAAATCCGTGTCATCCGTGTTCCACATTGGCATAAGATTGCTAGTATAAAAAGCCTTCAGCCTTCGCTCTGCGAGACTACGGCTCGACAAGACAAGCTAAACTCGTAGCGACTCAAGGCGAAGCAAAGAGGCATATATTATACAAAGAACTTAAATGCTCAAAGCTAAAACTAAAATAATAATACAACCGAAAATTTGAGGGAATTATGGATAAAAAACTTAATAATAAGATTGCAGTTTTAAATGTACTTAAAAACAGCAATGAACCGCTCTCAAGTAGTAAAATTGAAGAATTGTTAAAAAACTCCGGATATGGCATCTCGGAGCGAAGCATAAGAATTTACTTAAAAGAACTTGATGATCAAGGGTTCATAAATACATATGGGAAAAAAGGGAGAATAATAACCCCTAAGGGACTGGAAGAGCTTTCGGTTACCAACATTGTTGACAAAATTGGTTTTCTTTCTGCAAAGATTGACCAAATGACATATAAGATGAATTTTAGTGTTAAAAACAGAACTGGTAGAATCGTTGTTAATACTTCGCTTATAAGACCACGATTGCTTCATAAGCATCTTGACAACATCTGTCAGGTATTTGACAAAGGCTTTGCAATGGGAAAACTGGCTTGTCTGCTACCTTCAGGTGAACGTATTGGAAACATCATAATACCCAAGGGAATGATCGGCTTTACAACGGTTTGCTCTATTACTCTTAATGGAATCATTCTTAAATATGGCATACCAACTCACTCTAAATTTGGCGGGCTGATGGAAATAAGAAAAGGTGAACCAAAACGATTTGTTGAACTAATAAATTACGATGGGACAACAATAGATCCATTGGAAGTATTTATTAGAAGTGGCATGACTGACTATTTGGGTGCCATATCAAACGGCAATGGGAAAATTGGTGCAAGTTTTCGCGAAATTCCTGCCGATAGTAGAAATACTGTCGAGCAGATAGATAAAGAGCTTATTAAAATTGGTCTTGGTGGTTTTATGAGAATTGGGCTTCCTGCCCAGCCGCTTTTTGACATTCCTGTTAATGAAGGAAGAGCCGGTGCCGTTGTTATTGGCGGACTTAATCCAATTGCAGTGGTTGAAGAGTCTGGACAAAGAATTCTGTCGAAGGCTTTGTCAGGATCGATTGAGTTTGAGAAAATGTACCATTTCGAGGAACTGGAGCGCCACCTGAAAAAGTTTTTATAACAAAGAGATTTTAATGCAAAGGTGCAATGATGCAAAGGAGCAAGGAAGAGTTTTAGTCAGCGAATTTCGCTAATTAGCACGAATGAAAGACAAAGAATTTTAGCCACAAAGGGGCCTAGGGCGGCCTAGCCGCAACCAAGAGAGTTTTCGCACGAAGGCACGAAGAGCACAAAGAAAAAAAATAAGAAAATGTAGCCACAAAAAGGCACAAAAGGCACAAAAATTGTCAATAACTGTTGCTGATTTGAGGCATATTGGGAGTCCCGGCATGCGGGATCCTCATTATCATGAAAAGTTGACAAGCGTAAGATTGTTTTGCAATGTGTTTAAAACAAGAGTGTTGTAAAAGCTCTCAAAAACAAAAGATCATAAAAAACAAACCACGACTGTGTCCTGCATAGTTCTCAGAACGAAGCATGGAAGTGCTTTAGCATGGAGGATCTCAACCTCGGCAGTACTGCCGGAACTTAGAGCTTGCTCGTAGATCCGGCAAAAAGGCAACGCAACGGTCCTCGTTGCAAGTGTCTTGGGGTAACGCGACGATCTTCGTTGCAAGTGTCCAGAGTAACGCACGTTTCCAGCTTGCAGTGAAGAACTCTGATGACCGGATCAAGCGGTTTTTCACTTTGCGGTCAATCTTCCTATTCGTTAGATTCGTCTGCGCCTATCACGCCATAGTCAGCTCGCTGCGGAGGCGGGTGGTTTCCCTTTTACTATTCATATATGAGCGAATGCGATTCCTCAATTATTAATTTTTAAGTCTTAATTTGTAATTGATTTCTGGCGTTTTCCACTGTCGCAAAATATCACCCAACCAACATAACACCTACTTTTTGAAGCATCAACAAAATTATCACCAACTATATATCATTCATAATCACCAAGTTAATTTTTTATTTTCTTTAATATAGTTTTATACGAACGTTCGCATAACCACTTGTATAAGACATATTGCGAATCATTTTACCCTAAATTCTCACATTATCAATATTGACACTCCGTATTATGCGAACGTTCGCATAATATGAATATAACCACATATTACGAATCACGTCAAGTTTTTGGTTAAAATTTTCTTAGTTTTCCGATTTAAAATATTGCAATTCTCAACAATATTAGATATAATAGTAGCAAATTCATATAAAAACATGTTTGTACCAAAAAGTTATTACAAACACTAAGTCCCTTGTTATGTGCTACTTACTGCATAATTAACAGGGCGAAGCTGTAGGCAAAGCACATGCTTTGGAATGATGAATTATAAATGATTAATGTTGAATTACTTGATTATTTTCATTATTATAAGCTGATAAATGACTTGGATTTACTGTTTTTAAGCAATTTTTAATCCCGCAAACCGGGACTAGCATAGCTAGCAATAAAAAACTACTCTCAAAATTATTAACAAAAATATTGAAAGACCTTATTTTACGAACGTTCGTATAATAATATGTTGGCTTAAAGATATGAATACGAAATTAAAAAATATAATTACACTTTTGCTCATTGCGCTATTTTCCTTTGGTGTTGGTTTCGCGGCATGCTGGTTTCGGATAGGAATTAGTGCTCGTGAGAAATTCAGAGATATACCTCTTTTGATATTTATGTCGCAAAATGTAAGAGATCTTATGGTGGCCGAAGATATCTATTTTAGAGAGTCACCAGAGGTGGCACTCGGGGCAATGCTAAGCTATGTTCAGAAAATGAATGAGGCGTTGGACACAGGGATTCTGGACGTGTATCCCGATCAGGAAGGAAGGATACTCCATGATCTATATATTGCCCATGGACGTATTGCAGAACTCTATCGTAAACTAAGTCAGCAGGACAAAGCTGAGCAGCATATTAGTCAGGGACTTCAGCTCATGTCAAACAAGAAGTGGATTGATGCGGACAAGATGCGTTCCGATGTCGAGAATTCTGATGAATGGAGTCAGAAGCAACGAAAAGAACAAGCCAACAAATGAGTGCACACTATTCCAAGCCGCTGTCGCGTCTAGGAAAGTGTGACTCCAACGTTATCTAAGGAGAAAGAAATGGAAACAGAAAGTACAAACGTATGCAAAATGTGCTATATGAACATAAGTCCAAAAGCCAAAAAGTGTCCGTACTGCCAACACTTTCAGAACAAGTGGTCGATGGTCGTGTTCCACCCTTTGTTTGCTGTAATTCCAATGGTAATCGTTTTCGCAGCCATGGGAACAATGTTTCAGACCACGTTTTCTGAAGGCGAACCATTTTCTCTGCATTCCAATGCTGTCTCAGCAGTCGAAACAAAGATGGTTTTTGGTGTTAGCGGTTGCGAACACCAGTCACCTACCGTTGCAATACTTGGTAAGATTCAGAACGACAGCCCCGTTTCATGGGAAGACGTTAAGATTGAAGCCACTTTTTTTGATGAAGATGGAACTCTAATCGATGCAACCCAGAAGGAGAAATACTCCTTCATGGTTGCATCCAAAGATGCCAGCACCTTCAAGTTGTCTTTCAAGCGTGAATTCCCAGAAGAACAATACGACAGCTTCAAGGTCCGTATCATTTCGGCAAAAGATGAAAAAAAGAGATTTTAGATAACAAATGAGTGCACACTATTCCCAGCCGCTGTCGCGTCTAGGAAAGTGTGACTCTAGCGTTCTGCACGGAAAAATATGATTGAGATAAACAGTATCAATTTATTTTTAGTCGCCATAGGAATAATCAATGTCTCAATAGCATTGCATTACAAACAATCGGATAAAAACATTAAGTATGGTTGGCGATTCGGCGTAAGCGTCCTTTGAAGACCCTTCTTAATTTTGCAAGTTAAAGATGAAAAATCAGCTCGCTATTTTTTGTTGTTCTCGTTCAGCCAACCATCTGGATGGTGTCAGTTGTTCTACATTCTGATTTGTCATTGACGGTAAACGCTGCAGAACATCCAATAAATATTCTTGGGGATTTATACCTAACATTTTACATGTTTCCACAAGACTATAAATTACCGCACTTTGCTGACCACTATCTTTTGATCCGAAGAACAACCAGTTCTTCCTTCCTATAGCTAGAGGACGCATTTTGTTTTCCACCAAATTATTGTCAATTTCAACTCTACCATCATCCAAGAACACAATTAACTTGTCCCATAATTTAAGGGTATAGCGAATTGCTTTTCCCGTTAGACCTTGTGGCAGGTGACTTTCAACAGAACCATCTAATAACTTTTTGATTTCTTTAATTATTTTAACAGTCGATTCTTGTCTGACTTGCAGACGTTCGTCATTACTTTTTTCTTCTTCTCTTAGTTTTCTTTCTATACGGTACATTTCGTTTATCTTTAAAAGTACACGTTTGGCAAGATTAGAGTCATTTTGTGCTTCAAAAAACTTGCGACGTACATGAGCCCAGCAGGCACTATGAATTAATTCATCTTGCTTTTTACAAACACGTCTTTTGTTGTAAGTACTATAGGCTTCATATCCATCTGTTTGCATAACTCCGTCAAAGTTGTTAAGCATTTCTGTAAGGCATTCAGCGCTGCGACCAGGATGCCATTCGTATACAACACCTATTCCTATAGAATGATACGCCCACAAGTATCCCTGCATAGCCTTGCCTTTTCCAGGAACAATATATTTTGTTGTTGTTTCATCTATTTGAAGATATCCATATTCTTTTATCTCCTGCTTAAGAAACTCGCAAATAGGATTTAGGCTATTCCCTACCTGAAACATCCATTCAGACATCCTTTTTCTTGATATTTCTATTCCTTGTCTAGAAAACATCTGTTCCTGACGGAATAAAGGAATATGATTAACGTATTTTAAGTCTGCAATATATGCAAGCAAACTTGGACTTGCTATACTTTTTTCTATAAGCTGTGGAGGTAGCTGAGAGGCTACAGGAGCACTCTTTCCGTCTTTTTTAACAAACTTGCGGCGGACTTTTATCTTTTTGAAAAATCTAGCAGGTGTTACTTCAAGTTTAACAGTCTCTTCTTCGCCTATACAATTATATGCAGAAGGATCTGCTTTAACTTCATCTGGATCATCAACATATTCTCTAACCTCTGGTAAATCATCTGGAAGTCTTTCTTTAGCTGATTTACGCTTCTTTCTAGGCTTAGGAGTCGTTGGAGGTGGCGTATCATCGTCGTCATCTAGATCAATATGGTCAAGACCTTCTAAAGCAAAAAGCAACTGTGCAGAATTTATAATCTCACTTTTCTTGCCAAACATCTGCTGGAGAAGAAAATCAATCTTGTCTGTCAGCAGCTTGATGTCTTGATCTTTTTGCTTGATTACCTTTTCTAAATACGCTATTTTCTTATTAACTTTCATGTCATGAACTATAGCAAAAAAGCCCTGTTTTTACAAGGCTTTATTCATGTTTTATTACTCTTTTTTATTGCTTTTTTCTTCTTTGAAATACTTATGTATTTCGCTGATACCAAGGCCGCATTCGACCACCTTTCAGATCGACACCGTCAAGCAATAAAGAAAGAGCCTCCGGAGAAAGTACTAGCTTCCCGTTTTCAACTTCAATTCCTTTTGGCCATGAAAATGTTCCCTTCTCTAAACGCTTTGCCATGACCCATAAACCAGTTCCGTCAAAATGAAGCAACTTTATCCTGTTCCTGTTTTTATTACAGAAAATGAACAAAGCCTTGTCTATTGGATTTTCTTTCAACTTATCAACAGCCAATGCATGCAATCCGTTAAAACTCTTTCGCATATCAGCAGGTTCAACCGCAAGAAAAATCTTCAGATTGCCAGTTAATCCAAACATGTTGCCACCTCCTTAATAATAAAGAAAATATCTTCTTTACTAACTGAGCTTAGGCTGACTCGAACACCGTTAGGCATAATAACTTCAATGCCCATACTATTTATCTTTAAAGGAGAAGTGATTTCAACAAAATTCTGCTTCTGGATTCTGTTTCTTCTCCATGCTTTCTTATTTAAGTTGTTTACATCATATATCCAATATTTGAATGTGTTTGGATTAAGATTATTAGCTTCTGAAAACCGCTTAAGAGTTAAACCACTCTTGCGATACTTTGCAACAAGCTCAATCCATTCCTCAGTTGAAAACTGATTCAACTGCCGTCCTGTTTTATCTGTTTCTGTATTTTTCATGCAGCATATTATAAACCACATTATCTCAACTGTATACAAGGTGCTTCAACGGACGCTTAC
>JAQICX010000247.1 GCA_027858345.1 Kiritimatiellia bacterium
TTGAAGTTGGCTTCTTATGATTTAAATATTGTGGCACTCCACATACTGAAAAGGTGGAGAAAACAGAGAAAACAAACCAAATCTAAGGGAAGAGAACCATATTATGTCTACTCGACAAAATGATTACGCCCTGACTCAAACTTGTGAGAGAGGCTTTAGACATTAAAGATAAACAATAGTATAAAGCAATGAGCGTAGCGAATGGCCTACGGGCAGAGATTATACTAGCCCTAGGCAACGCCTAGGCTAATAATCATTGTTTTTTTGTTGCGCCCTGTAAGGGCAACTTAATAAATATAGGGTTAAGTACCCCTCCCACCTCGCAGGCGAGGTGATCCCGCAGACCGGGACTAGCGAGCTAGCCGGGGAGGAGTTTTGGCGGACTAGGCTAGTTTGCAGCTATAACACCTGTAGCGTCGGGCGTTGACCGACGAGAATAGATTGGGATAAGACTAAATGCTCTTTATTCCGACCTGCCGAGCCGTAGTCTCGACCGCATCCTGCGTAGTTAGCAGAACGAAGCGGGAAGAGCGTAGGGTGGTTGATTTATAACATGAGGGCTAGGGTTAGCTTGCAGAATAAGTCCTGTAGCCGAGTCCCGTGGGCTCGGAAAAATTTAAGTAAAGAAGACTTTGTAACATTTACGAAAATGAAAAAAATAATGAAAAAAATAATAGCAATAATTTGTATGGCTGCACTTTGCGTGCAGGCTGATGTTTCTCAGAAAGATAAAGCCAAGTGGCGTCTGAGCGTTCGAACATCCACATCAAGGGCGATAAGTGAAACTGAGAACCTTTCAGAAATGAGTGTTGAAGAAAAAGCTGTTTTGGCAAATTACCTAAAGACTGAAATGCTCAATAATGTCACTGGATATAAAAATCGTGAAGAGGCATCAAAACAACTTTATAGTAAAGTTGAGCAGAAGAAGTTTGCTGAATATGATCAAGCCTTAGAACGTCTTGCTAAACAGGCAACTGAAACAAGTCCAATTACTGTTACTGTTGATGATATCAAAAAAATGGGTGGAGAAGCTCTGACTGAGGCTAAACAGTCGGAGAGTAAATCTTTTATGGATGAAAACTATGAGACGCTGTTCTCTATTTCTCGAGAAGAGGCAATTACAGCTCAGAAAAAAGACATCTCTAAGATAGCAATTTTTCCAACATATGAGATTCTTAATGATTTCTTTAATACCCATGTGAAAATTCAGCCATTAGCAATGGACAACAAGCTCAAACAGCAGCTGAATGAGATTGTTCTAAAAGAGGGCGAAAGTTCCAAGGCTGTGTTTGACGAACTTGTGGGGTATGTTAAGCAGCAGAATTCTGTTGTTAACAGTGAGATTGACTATCAGCTTGGTTTCAGAAAGAACAGCATTGAAGATGCTTTAAATGAAGCCAAAGGAATTGCTAACTTGTATGAACAGACATTAATCTCTAATTATGTTTCAAACAAGGTTGCTAAGGTTGTTGAAGATAACTACAAAGATGCAGATGCAACAATTCCCAAGTATAAATTGTTCTCTTTAAATCTTGGTTATATACAGAAAAAGTCAGCTGAGCTGGAACAACAAAAGCTTATAGATTTTGTTAAGTCATCTGATTCAAAGATTACTAATGAAGATATCATTGCCAAGATTAAAGCAGATATTTCTAAGCACAAGAAGAGCAGTGAAAGTAAGGTCATCTTGACAAACACTTATTTAACAGAATTGCCTTTAGTTTTGGATAAACAATATGTCACATATGTTGGAACGCAAAATGCTGGTGAATTCTTTGTTGCAGAGCTTGCGAAAAAACAGAAACCATATGAAACACTACAGGCTAAAGTTGATCAACAGCTGAAGGTTGCTTTGCCAAGTGCAAGATTCCTGATTGTTGATGAACAGATGCTTAACTATTTTCCACGTGCTCTTGATGAAACAAATTTTGCAGAAGAAGATATAATTGAGTATTACAAATCTCAAAGTCTTGGAATTGAACAATTAAAAGATGTTTATGTCTTTTATGATATACCGGAAAATAAAGCCAATGAAATTACTCCTGTCCTTCTTGAAGAGACTGAAAAAAAGATTATATCAATTACTAAAACCAGATTGAATGAACAGCTTGATTCTCTCAAAATACAACTCTCGATTTTATATAAGCTTGAAAATGAACAAAAGGATTTGCTTAAAGAAAGTATTCGAGAAGGCAAAACTAAAGATGAACTGTTTAATAGCTGGATGCAGAAAATTAAGGCAGACTATTTAACCAACCATGCAGATGTGGCAAAAAAATATCCGGAAATCTATCAGTATGTTCAAGATGAGCTGAAGAAAATTATTTCTCAGTATTTTGATGCTATTAGAGAAGAACAGAAACAACAGGAACAGCAGCCGGTTGTTGCACCGCAAGTCAGTTCTGATCAGAGTACAAGTGAAGAGGCTGAAGAGATTATAGAAGAAGTGGAGCCTGAAGAGGAAGAGGTTGAAAAACAAGAAGAGAAGAAAGAAATTCCTGCACCTGTGAAAGAAGAAAAAGGTGTTACCGATAATATGAAAGAAATTCTTGGTACAGCAGATTGTCTGCTTGTCTTCTCTGATTTGGATGATGGAAATTCAAAAGTTGTTTTCTTGCTTCCTACTGAAGGACTCGTTGTTGAAAAAATCTTTGACCCTTCCGACATTGAGGTTGCTGCAGAGGAAATAGGTAATGCAATTGGTGGATACCTAAAAACTATTGTTAATGAAAAAACATCAGAAAACAGCTCGCTTTTTGGATTTGGAAATAGTGATGAAAAAACGATTAAAGTGTTTGTCCTGATTAGAAGTAACCAGACAAGACACAAAATGACTGTTATCTTAAGAAAAAATATGATTGGACAAATACAGAGCATTACGAATGGGAAAAAGCAGAAGCTTAAGATTCACTGGGAAGAAGCACTATAAGCTGGCGGTAGCCAGCTAGGTTAAGATTAAGGTAAAAAACTCGCTGCGCTCGCAGGTTAAGATTAAGGTAAAGGTTAAGAGCTGGCGTTGCCAGCATATAATTCCGACCTCTGCTGAGGTCGGCTACAGAGCGTTTGCTGTTGCAGTTTGACATTAGATTGCTGTTTTACGTGTTGTAGCCGAGGTCAGCAGACCTCGGGAAGTAAGAAGAAGTTTAGCAAGTACACAAGTTGGTTTTGACCTTTTACAGAGTCACTTGGTCATTGAGTCACTGAGCCACAAAAATTAGAGCGGTTTAGGGGCGGTGAACTGACTAACAGTCTACTGTGTCCTGCATAGCGAAGCGACGCATGGAACAGTCTAACTGACCAACCGACTAACCGTCTAACTGACTAACTCTAACCGACTAACTGTCTAACTGACTAACAGTCTAACTGACTAACTGTCTAACCAATGAAAGAAATTATGAAATTATTTGATACACATTTTCATTTTTATGATAAGAATGGAGAACCGGAAGAGTATTGGAACGAAATAAAGATTCCTGAACTTGAATATGTTTTGGCTGTTGGAGCCGATTTTGAAGAGAGTAAAGTTGCAAGAGATTTTGCGTCAAAGATAGATAACAGCTGGTTTGCAGCTGGTGTTCATCCTCATGGTGCAGATGAAATCAAAGATGGCATTGCCTGCTTTGATGAATTTAAGAACGATGATAAACTGGTTGCAATAGGGGAGATCGGTTTAGATTACTTCTATGAAAACTCGGAGCGTGAAACTCAAAAGAAAATAATGGAACTTTTCTTAGAGCAGGCATTGAAACTGAATTTACCTGCAATTGTCCACTGTCGTGACCAGAATGATAAAGATCAGGCCTATCTGGATGCTTTTGAGATGCTTAAAGATTTTTCAAAAGATGGAGGACAATTTGAATTGCATTGCTTTGCCGGAACACCTTTCTGGGCAGAAAATTTTCTTGATTTAGGAGCTTATCTCGGCGTCACAGGAATTGTGACATTTCCAGCTGCTAAGAACATTAGAGATTCTGTAAAAGTTATACCACTTGATAGACTTCTTGTTGAAACTGATTCACCATATTTGGCTCCTGTTCCTCACAGAGGAAAACCTAACAACCCTGGATACGTAATTGAGGTTGCTAAAAAGGTTGCCGAAGTTAAAGGTATAACAGCTGATGAATGTGCAAAAATTACAACAAAGAATGCTTTTGAATTCTTCAGAATAGAGGGTTTACCGGAATGTTAAGCAGAAGTGATTTACAAGACCTTGATTTTTTTCCTCATGCACATGCTGTAGTTACACCTGAGAATCAATATACAATACTATTTCTGTTTGACTCAGAATATCAAATATTGATGTCAAAGGATGAAAATGGTGACTATCATTTGCCGACAGTAGCTGACTTTGATGATATTGTTCTAAAAGACGAAATACCATTTGGATTTCTTGGTGATTTTCTCTGCAAATCAGCAGTGGTTGAAGCATTACCTAATAATAGCTTTGAACCATTTAATCTTCGTGAAGCATTAATATTCTTTAATAGCCACTATCAATTGATTTCAAGGTCAAAAATGATTCTTCATTGGCATCATAGATCTAAATTTTGTGGAGCATGTGGAACAACGACAGCGCTTTCAAATAAAGAGATTTGCAAGGTTTGTGAAAATTGTGGAGAGTTATATTTTCCGGTAATTGCTCCTGCAGCGATAACTTTGATTCGCAATGGGGACAAAATTCTTTTGGCTCACAATAAAAAATTCAAGAGTGGTCTTTTTAGTATTATTGCTGGCTTCACAGAGGCTGGTGAAAGTCTGGAAGAGTGTGTGCATCGCGAAATCTTTGAAGAAGTTGGTATTAGGGTTAAGAATATCAAATACTTTGGAAGTCAAGCATGGCCATTCCATAATTCACACATGATTGGTTTCACCGCTGAATATGATTCTGGCGAAGTTACGCCTGACAACATTGAAATTTTTGAAGCTGACTGGTTCTCCATTGATGAATTGCCTTCATTGCCAAGCAATATATCTATTTCCCGTAAACTCCTCGACTACGCAATCACCCAAATCGAAAACAACGAACCTTTTTAATACACAAAAAGCAAATTGTAGACGGCAAATAGTATCTTTTATCAACCCCAGATAAACTTAGGGCAGCATAGCCGCAACCAAAAATTTAACGCAAAGTTGCAAGGGTGCAAAGTCGCAAGGGAAAAAGGGAATCATTTTCTCGCACAAGCCGAGACGAAGTCGAGACAGGCTTCAGAAAAGCTGGAGCAATGAGCATAGCGAATGGCAACGCACAAAGGACACAAAGAAGAAAAGATTTTTTACCACGAAAGGCACGAAAAAACACGAAAAGGGAACAAGAATAGCTGGATATTCTCGAAGAATGTGTTGCCATTAGGCCTTGCATTGATATTGCTTTTAAACAAAGAGCAATATATGCAAAACCTATGGCAACACAAGTTTAAATCGCTTTGGAAGAGGAGGATGGTAACGCGAAGAACTTCGTTGCAGGTGTGTGGTAACGTAAGCTTCCGGGAACGATAACGTCCCCGTTATCAAAAAGAGTCTTAACTGAAAAACAAGGTTATCTAATAAAAAACATTGTTTTTGTATATTTTGTTTTGTATAATCGACAAAATATTAGAAAAGGAACTGGAAAGGATTGGGGATGCTCCAGCATTGGCTGGTGCTCTTGAGCCAGGGGGGTATGCATTGTCTAAAAGTAATAAGATGTATGCTGAGCTGAGCAACAAATTGAATTGTTTTATTTGGATGCTCCTCGAATGATTAACATTTTGAGGACCAGGGAGAATGTCTTGGAGCCTGATTACAACAGTGCTATTTTTGTCTTTGAGCAGCTTGAAAAATAAGGAGATTAACAAAATGGTTAATAATACTTTAAAGAGTTGGAAAAAAATCTTCATTATTTCATTGTCGCTGTTGGTGTATTATTTTTTGGTCTATTCGGTCTTATACAAATGCTTTGTTATCAGTTACAAATAGGTTATTATACCAGTAGACCATCAGTTTTAGGAAATATATCAATGCTTATGTTATACGCAGCTATTTTTTTATATATAATTTCCTTGTTAAAACATTTAAGAAAAAACATATTAAATCAGAAAAAATATAATATTATAGGAAACGCTAGTTTCGTATTGTTCAGTATTGCAGTATTAATAGTAATTATTAGTATGATATTTGAAATACCGTTAGATGTTAGCAATTGATTCTGCAAGTCAAGCCGATTCAGGAGGACGCATAACGACAAGAGTTGTTCAGGGAAGAACTTACACCTACTCCTATACATCACAGGGGCAGTTGGCAGAATACAACAACCTCTCCGACGTGCGACGCTCTGCAACATACACCTATGACCATGCAGACCGAAGAATCGCAATGTCCGTCGGTGGGGGAGCTGCTGATAACATAAACAACCCTTATGCGGCGGACTACCGCTTTGTATATCATGGCGACGACGTTGTCGCCGAATATGTTGACAAACCGGGATCTTTGAACGACTATAAGCGTATTTACTGGTTGATGCCGGACATTGATCAGCGTATTGGCTTTATTCATATTGACAATTCGGGTAATAAAGAGGTATATTATTATTTAACAGATCACCAATGTAGTGTTTTACAGGTGGTCGATGATGCAGGGAATGTGATTAATCAGTATGATTATGATGCATTCGGAAACATAATTGTTACCGACAACATTAAAACGGTATAGCACTGTCGAATTAAAACTGTACGGGAAAGAGTGGATTTCCATCCCGCGAGGCGGGATCATATTTTTACTAGCAAGCGTATCGTATCGTTTGTGCATGGATATGATGAGTTTGGCAGTTTATGGTTTAAAAAAGAGGCGGTGGCAGGGGATTCCTGCGACCGCCTTAGTTTTTTTGCGACGATATTTCTGTCACCTCTTTGTCGCGCCGTAGGCACGTAGGCTGAAGTTCAGAATGGCGAAGGAGGAGGATTCTGTGCGATTAAACTTTTTTCTTTTGGCAGCTCAAAGTATTCGATGGTAATTTTTTTTGCAAACTTTGAGGCTAACAGTTGTTGACAGTTTTTGTTGTTTTTACTATAGTTGTTTCATAATTAAGGAGTTATATTATGGAATATTTGAAAGAAAAATACATTAATTTTTTTACAGACTTTGGGTTCAAGAAGCTTTTTGGTTCAGAGCCGTCAAAGGACTGTCTGATTGATTTTCTGAATTCTCTGCTTGAGGGAATGGAAGAACCAATTAAAGAATTGCAATTTCGGAAGTCTGAGAATATTGGTGCTTCAGAAATTGACAGACGTGCAATTTTTGACCTTTATTGCGTAAGTGAGACAGGCAGCAGATTTATTGTTGAACTCCAGAAGGCAAAACAGAAGTTTTTTAAGGATCGAAGCGTTTTCTATTCCACGTTCCCAATTCAGGAGCAGGCAAAGAAAGGTGATTGGAATTTCAAGCTTGATGCAGTCTATACAATCGGTATTCTTGATTTTGTATTTGAAGATGACAGTGATACACCGGAAAAATATCTTTATAATGTAAAACTGAGTGAGCTTGATAGTCATGAAGTGTTTTATGATAAACTGACTTTTGTCTATATTGAAATGCCGAGGTTTAAAAAGTCATTGTCAGAACTCAAAACTCATCAGGATAAGTGGATTTATGCTCTAAAGAATCTTTCAAACCTTACAGGTGTCCCAGAAGGCTTCAGAGAAGATGTTTTCCTAAAGTTCTTTGATATTGCCGAAATTGCTCAACTAGATCCAGTTGAACGAGATTCTTACGAAGATAGTTTAAAAGTCTATCGTGACCTCAAAAACACCATTGACACTGCTTTGGAAGAAGGCTGGGAAGGTGGACTTGAAAAAGGACGTGCAGAAGGTATTGTTACCGTAGCAAAGAATCTTTTAGAATCGGGTATGTCTCTTGAAAATGTTGCAAAGATGACTGGTCTTTCTGTTGATGAAGTTAATCAGTTGTTATGAAACGGAAAAGGGCGGATTTCCATCCCGCAAACCGGGATCATATTTTTACTAGCAAGCGTATCGTATAGTTTGAGCATGGATCCGATGTTTTTGGACAGTTTATGGTTTAAAAAAAGAGTCCCGTTTTTTAAGTTAATTTTAAATATATCAATTTTATATAATTTTGCAAGAAAAATCTTTTATTATGACAGTCATTATTAAACAAATCGCAAAATACTTGTAATAAACAGCTTAGGGTGTTGTCAAGCCTGCCAACCTCTAGGTGTTGTCGACAAAATTAAACAAGTGCACCAAGAAAAGCCGTAGATGAAAGTTAAAATTGAAAAGGATGAAGGTAAAAATAAAGGTTGAGCGAAGTTCATTCTTTTGTGAATATTGTCACTTTGCTACGCTTTGTTGCTGTCGCAAGCTCCAGCCTCACTCCCGTTGGTCGTGTGTGCTTCTTTGTGGCTTCGTGAGAGAATTCTTTAAAATTGCCACTTTTGTTGAAAAGTTTAAAGGCGTTGGCGGACAGTTGTAACAATTATAAATGCTGGTATTTCTTAGAATCGGCAAATGATTGTATTGCAATGTAATCATAAGAGTTCGGTAAAAAAGTTCGGTAATAGTTGACTTTGTATTCTTATTATAGTATGATGCAAAAAATAATAAATTAATATAGGGCTTACTGTTTAATGTGAGATAGGACGCTTCGCTACTGTCACAGGCTCCAGTCTCGGCAAGCCGGTTCCTATATTATGGTCTCTTCACTGCGTTTCGTTGCTTTAGGTAAACTAAAGCCTCGCTTCGCGGGTACATAAGATGATTTCGCCTTTAGCTCGCTAAAGGTAACTCATTGCAGTGCAAAAAGATGCGTGATATCGCATTACGGATTCATAAATTGTATGAATTTTATATTATAGTTCAGATGTAAGCTTTTTGGTCTAAATGTGCTACCTAGTTTTGCTAGTCCCGCAAGGCGGGATTGCACTTTAGTATGCAAAATAAAGTATTAATATTTACCAATACGTTAGTTATGAATTAAACAGGATGCCCTAATATATGTGTTTGAATAAAGGATTTAGATAGTGTGTTATAAGCCGCCATATACAATTACCACAAAGATGATTGGTCTAGTTTCTGAAATTAGCTATGCTATTGCTAGTATAGAGTTGGATGAACGATCGTTAATCACCCCAAAACTACGTAAGAAAAATCGTATTAAAACACTTGCAGGAACTCTTGAAATAGAAGGCAATTTGTTAGGTGAAGAAAAGATTACTGCAATTTTAAATGGTAAACGTGTTTTAGGAACAGTTGCTGAAGTCTCAGAGGTGGAGGGAGCCATTGCTGCATATGAAAGATTGTCGTCTTATAACGTTTATGATGTTAAAGACTTACAAACGTCTCATAAGATTTTAATGAAGAATATTTTGAGAGATGCAGGTAGATTTAGAACTCGTCAGGTTTCAGTGGGTGAGCATGTGGCGCCACCCTCAGAAAGAGTGCCAGCATTGATGAATGATTTATTTGAGTGGCTTGAAAAAACTGATGAACATCCTCTTATTAAAAGTTCTGTTTTTCATTATGAATTTGAATTTATCCATCCGTTCTTTGATGGTAATGGTCGTATAGGACGACTTTGGCAGACAGCAATACTTTATCAATGGAAATCTGCTTTTTCGCTGATTCCTACCGAAAGTATTATTCGTGATAATCAGGATGATTATTATTTGGCACTTGAAAGGTCGGGGAGAGATGGAACCAGTACTTTGTTTATTGAGTTTATGCTGCAGTCTATTTTGGATGCAGTTAAAAGTTCGGTAAAGAGTTCAGTAAAAAAGTTCGGTAAAACTGACGTCGAAGTTCTTGAGTATTTTAGAAGTAACCCTACTGGTACTATCAAGGAAATTGCAGAAATGCTTCATCTGACTAAAAGAGCTGTTGAAAAACAGGTTGCTGCTTTAAAATCGAAGAATCTACTGTCTCGCACCGGAAGTTCTCGTAATGGATATTGGTCTGTGAAGAATAAGGGGTAGGTGGTGTTGGCATTGTTACGTAAAGTTTTTTGTCTCCATTTATCATTACGGGGGATACTCTGCCGAGGGCAGGTACAAGCTTCCATGTGTCCTTTGCGTTAAACTCGAGACCGTACCAATTTGTGTGTCTAAAGGATTTTGTTAAGAAATTACTTTGTTTTCTAATTTTTTATTGTTAGTTTTTGGGAGAGTGGGCAGTTGGTGCAGGATGGGATGTTTTTGGCACAGAAGTCGTAATATATTTGCAGTATTCCCTGCTGTTTCAGTGCGGTGTTGTAAAGAGCTGGATTATGGTCGTGTCCAAAGAGCATGTATGCTGTATTTGTGATTATGCTATTGGTTTGTTCTTTTGGAATCAGTGCAATGGATTCTCTTATATCTTTTTTCTGTGCTGCAAGCCAGGGGGTTATTACATTGATGATGATTGATGAGGCTCTTTGTGAACCAACCATTTTTGCGCTGTATTTTTTCTTTTCTCCATAGAAGCTAAAGTAGTTTTCCCAGAATGTTATTTCTGGTGTTTGTGTTAAATCTTTTATGGTTTGCTTAAACCATTTCTTTGGATCATCTTCGTAGTTTTTGAGAATCTTTGCTGATATGTTTTCTGAACAGAAAAGGTATGCAATTGCTGCCAAGCGTCGTTCGGGGTGATTCTGTGGACGAACAAATGCAAAGTTCCAACTGTCTTTTGACATTTTTAGGTCATGTAGTTCATTCTCGTGTTTCCACCAATTGTCCCAGATTGTTCTAATAAATAGAGCTGTCTCTTCTGTTGTGCCTGATGTTTCAGATGGTAGAAGTCCTGAGACACCCAGCAGTATTGCGTAAGCAACAGCTGGCGAATTGGCTGATAGCTCTTTAAGCAGGTGAAGTGGGAGTCTGTTTGCTAAAATTTTGAATGCAGCGGAGTTGTGTTTGTATCCCATTGCTCCCATGATTTCTTCATAAAGAATTTGATCGCTGTTTGTTTCTAAAATGCCACTTGCAATTCTTATGGTTTTTAGACGTAGTCTTTCTTCGCCTGCTGCCTCTAAAAAATCGGTAACTTTTTCCTGAGACCATTGTGAAAGTATTTTTGAGCATGGTGATGGATTGTTAGGGAATACTGGTCTTGGATACGATGTTGTATCTATCTTGTCAAAGAAAAATTCATTCATGTCGCTTATGCTTTTTTTGAGCGATATGTTTACCATATCTTTTGTCGGCAACTTTGCCAGATCTCTTGGCTGGTTGTAAAACACATGTGCAATGACATTTTTATAGAGAGGATTCTCAGAGTGTTTGTGTGCATTCCAATCGTTAGCAATTGTGTGAATTTCAACATCGCCGGAAATTCTGCGTTTTTCTCTGCCAACAAGCAGTGTTGCTCCAAGAAAGTCTGGTCCGGCTTCAAGATTCCAGTTGCCTGGATTGATTATTTCAACAGGTTCGCCGGAAAGTGTTTTGATGTTTTGCGGTCTGAATTTTGAGTCGAACCATAGACATTGAAGATGCCTTTCGGATGGGGGAGCTTTATAGTCGGCAAGAAATGTCTCTTCAACTATGTAGTTCTCTTGCTCTTTTAAAACAGAATATTTTTTTGCATTTTGAAAGTTAAATTTCATATCTAATTCCTTTGTTAATAAGTGGTTCTGGTCAGAGTTTTTACTCTATTCCAGCCCTATTTAGTTTTAAATCAATCCCGCTTCACCAAAGGACTATGCAGGACAAGTTGGGATAAAGAGCATTTAGTCTTATCCCAATCTATTCTCGTCGGTCAACGCCCGACGCTACAGGTGTTGTAACTGCAAACTAAACTTAGTCCGCCAAAACTCCTCCCGCTTTTAGGGAGGTCACCTCGCCTGCGAGGTGGGAGGGGTACTTAACCCTATATTTGTTAAGCTGCCCTTTCAGGGCGCAACAAAAATTAATTACTATTACCCTAGGCGTTGCCTAGGGCTAGTATAAGCTGCCCTTTCAGGGCGTATTCATTTTTTTATAAAATTTTTGTCAATCCCCACGGGAATGCTCTGTCTACCGTCTAACAATCTGACGGTCTAACTGATTCCCCATCTTAACCTCAACCTTAATCTTAACCTCAGCTTTTATCCTGCAGATATTTAATAGTTTCGCTGACAGAGAGTTCGCGACTTGCAGGTCCCAGGCGCACATAAAAGTCTTCCAGTCCATTATGTTTAATAAATACGGGCTCGTTTGATTCTTCACATTTAATTATAAAAATGCTTTGTTCATTTATTGTTCTGATTGCAATATGTATCAGGTTTGCATGTTCGAGACCAATATGAGTTTTAATAAGATTGTTGAAATGTAGAAGGAACTTATCTTCATTTTGAAATTTATCATTTTCAATACCAAGCACTTCTCCATCATCATTGATGCCGATGAATATAAAGCCTCCTGATGTGTTTAGGAATGCTGCAACTGTTTTAAGCCATGCAAATTCTATTTCTTTGCCACTCTTATTTGTTTTCAGGTTCCAACGAATGGTTGATTTGAACTCCACATTATCGCTTTCACCTCTCTTAATGATCTCTAAAATATCTTCTTCTGACATCATATCAGGATTCTTACTTTCGACATTTGATATCATATAAATTGAGACAACTAAGATTATAATAAGAATGAGAGCTAAGCTAAGCATTGTGTATGAAAGTATAAACGACCTTGTATCGCGCATCAGAAAGCTGAATGAAGATTCAGGAATCACTAGGCCAATCATGAAATCTAGACCATTGGCATTGTATTGCTTTAATGCCCCCCAAATTGTTTCATCACTTTCTTGAATGTTGAATGCAGGCTCATCGGTAACTATATGTGCAAAAATCTCTTGTTTAACAGAATCATTAAATATATCCGGCATCAGTTTGTTATTATGAATAAAGAACATTTCTTCATCGCTCTCAGCTGTCTTTTCTTCAAAGTAGGTCATTAAATCATTCGCGTTGATGTAAACAGAAATCAGCCCATATTGTCCGTTTGTGAAAGCATTCTTCCACTGTGTTGATGAAATTAGATATGGAACCTCATTTGAGCTGTCAGAGATCTGGTGATATGTCCATGCAGCTGTATCAACAGTCTGGGTTAGTATGTTTTGCTCAAAGAAGTTAAATAGGCTATCTTGCCGGCTGTCTGAAAAGTCAACCTCGTGCAGTTTGTTGTCTTTGACGGTCCAGTATGAATTATTATCATCTTCTACAAGTTTTATATAGTTGTTTGTTTCGGTGTTTATAAATATATACATTGATTCGTCGAGCTTTGCCGAAAATGCATCAATGCCCGGGGTTTCATTCATGAATTTAATGAATGCAGGCATTTTTTTCTTCAGGTTTTCAATTTCAAAATCTTCAGGAGTCAGAAGTATGGTGGCAAGTTTCTGAATGTTTGGGTTTTGAGATAGAAGCACATCAATTTCATTAACAGATCTATTGAGCATGGCAGTGACAATGCGAGATTTAACGTCATTATTTAACTTTGCCGTACTCCAGAATGTTTGCACGGTTACACCCAATGCTATAACAAGTAGTACGAATATTACAACTTTTGTTATTCTGTTTTTTAAGATGTTGGATATCTTTACCATTTTCTATAAGATCCTTTGTATATTGTCGCATATGGCTTGCAAGTCATTGGATATTTGATGAATGGTGAGTTCTTTGATTTAGATTTGAACTGGCTGGCATCAGAAATCATCCAATCCATATTTTCATCAACTATTGTGAGATTGGCTAAAGAGCCATTATACAAATTTTGAGAATATTTGAGCTTTAGTATTTTAGCAGGATTGACAGTCCAGAGTTTTGCCCATTGAGATACTGACATTAGTTTGTTTGCAACTAAAAGTTTGTATGTTATGCCAATTGCTGTTTCAAGTCCTGTAATTCCAAATGGCCCGCCAATCAATCCTTTTGCTTTTTCAACTGCTGTATGAGGTGCATGATCCGTTGCTAGTGTTTCGATGGTTCCATCGAGTACACCCTGAACAAGGCATTCTCTATCTTTTGCTGATCGAATAGGGGGATTCATTTTGTAGTTGGCATTGTTGCCAGGGATATCTTCGTCACATAGTGCAAGATGATGCGGGGTTAGCTCTGCGGAAACCTTGATTCCAGATTTTTTTGCATCGCGTATAAGTGAAACTCCCTCGGCAGTTGATATATGTTGAATATGAATATGTGCATTGGTTTTTTCGGACAAAAGAATATCTCTTTCAATAATAACTGCTTCTGCTTTTGATGAAATTCCAGGTACACCAAGTTTTGCCGAGACAACACCTTTGTGGATTACTCCATTGCCTGCCAATTCAGGATGTAGTGCGTGTTCAACTATTGGTTTGTTGAGTTCTGCTGCAATATATGCTGCTTCGGTCATTAGACCTGTGTCAACTGTTGTAGATCCATCGTCTGAAAATGCCGGCACACCTGCCTCTGCAAGCTCGCGGAGAGGAGCAATCTGTTTGCCATCTCTGTTCATTGTGAGGCATCCAACTGTCATAATATCCAATGGCATATTCTTGGATTTCTCTTTGATAAATTCAATTTGTTTGGGTGAGTCCATTGCAGGAGTTGTATTACCCATAAGTAGTACCGATGTGAAACCACCAGCGGTTGCTGATGCTGTTCCTGTTTCAATGGTTTCTGCTTCCTCTTTGCCTGGTTCTCTAAAGTGCACATGTAGGTCTATAAACCCAGGGAGAATTGTTTTGTCTGAGAGGTCAATAGATTCAAACCCTATGTCAAATTCTGGTTTCTCGATGATTTTATCATCGCTTATATATAGGTCGTCTTGTGTAATTTCCCCTGATTGAGGATCCACAAGTTTTGCATTCTTTAAAATTAATTTTGCCATTATTTATCTTTCTTATTCTTCGGCTCAGAGAGCCGACTCTACAAATTATTCATATAATATTGTGCATCTGCTATTGTAGTGTCTGCTCTATGAGCAGAAGGAATTCTCAACGCCTGCAACCTGGAAGGTTGCGCTACCATAAAATTCACTTTTTTAGCAATTGCTCCTCCCTTTGCTAAGGGGAGGTCACCTCGCGTGCGAGGTGGGAGGGGTGAATCTTTCACCCATAAAGGATCAACGACTCTCGACTAATCACGAACGCCAGTGAGTTCTTAACCTCAATCTTTATCTTAACCTGCGAGCGACCTGTCAGGCTCCAGAAATAAAGGTGGAAGCTCAGTCATCCCACTTAACACGTATTACGTATCACTTAGCACAGCTGGCTCCGCCAGCTTTAACTAGTTGTCACCTGAAATCCCGTTTTTGATAGTGATATGTCTACAAAGCGAGCAAGTTCATTTGGTGGATTATCATTCAGCTTTTGTTTGATTTTCACGCCGGATGCAAAATCATTTGCAAAAATCATCATGTAGCCTCCTCCACCTGCGCCAAGTAGTTTATAAGCTGCAGCATCTTCTTCAATTGTATCAATTATTTCCTGAATCTCAGGTCTGTTTGTGCCTACATCAAGACGTTGGTTTAAAATCCAACTTCTGCGGATACCTTCAACAATTGAGTTCCAATCATTTCTTTGTATTGCATCGGCAGTGAAAACAGCATTGTTTTGAATTTCTTTGATTATGTTAATATGTTCTGATGAATTCAAAAAGATATTTTTGACAATCTCGCCAAGGATATTTTTGGCAATTCGAGTATAACCTGTATAGTATAACAATATAGTGTGGTTTACATATTGCTCAGAGAAAATACCTTCCGGCAACCATTTGATAATTGGTTTTTGTTCCATGCCCGGGTTTGTCTCTATTAGCTTAATGGATTTGTATAATCCACCAATCTGATCTTGCCAACCACCACCTGAGGTGAGCATTTGTTCCAGTGTACTTGTCTTGGCAATTATGTCTGTTTCATCCCAGTGTAATCCGCAAGTCTTTGAAAGGGTTCCAAGTATTGTTGCAGAAAGCACACTGCTTGTGCCAAGACCTGAACCTTTTGGGATTGCACAAACAGTAGAAATTTCCAGCCCACCTCCAAGTTCAGCCTTGAGTTGTTCTTCAAGGGAAGCGTAACCACCATTAACATGAAAACGCGGTTCGAATCCTGCAAGAGCAAGCGCAGCTTTGACAATGCCGAAACCACCGCCTAACTGGTTGGTATACGTTGTTAGTTCATCATACGTTGCAACGACATCTTCAATACCCAAGTCGATACTTCTAATTGTTATTGTTGGCTCTTTTGAAAGTTTGCAAAAAACTTGTATTGGACTTTGTCCATTTAGTTCAACGGCAACATTCACAACTTTTCCACCATACTCAATACAGTAGGGAGGTGTATCGCTCCAGCCACCTGCCAGGTCAAGTCGAATTGGACTTCTACCCCAAACCAGTTGGTCTTCCTTGATGTTTCTTTGTGGTTGACACAAGCTTTGCTTGGTGTTGGCAATTATCATCTCTCTGAGAGATTCAAATGCTTTTGTTTCATACCCACTGCTTTGTTCTCCTTGGGTTAACTGAGAGAGGAGCATGTTTTTATGGATTGATGGAAAATCAGCACTGCTGTCAGCTGTGTCAATCGCTTTAAGTGAACCGTCGGTAGACTTAATTATCTCTGCCAATTTGCATAAATCTAATTTAGATGAGTTTTTTGCAAAGTTGTTTTTTATGATGTCATTGAGAAATGAGTTATAATTGACATTTTTTTGTTCAATTGCTGAATCAAATACAGTATTGTAGAGCAGGTGTCTGGCGGAATAGCGCTCTTTCTTCAGATACTGAGTTTTGAAACTTTCATTATGTGTCGACCCTGGGTTAATAAGCCAGTTGACGAAATCAGCAGATGTCTGTTCTTTAAGTTCCGTCAAGTTCATTGCAGGAAAAAGGTTGGCTTCCTGAATGTCAGTGTTTTCATCGATACCCAGCTCAGCTAGAGATAATCCATGGTTTATAAGCCATGTTTTCAGAGGTGTTTCACAAAAAATTGTATCGTCGTTTCCAACTGCACCCTTAAAAAGGTCGTTAAAACCATAGAACCGAAGTGCAAATTTCTCTTTTGAAATATATGAGCAATCCAAACATATTCCAGCTTTTAAGCTGATGTTCCAACTGTTTTCAGGAATGGATGTTATTATATGGTTGCTTGAAAGCTGCCAATACTCATTGATGAACGAGTTGTCAATCCAAAGCTGTTTGTTCTGTGATGATAGTTGTTTGTCTATTTGTGAGTATTGAATTACTCTAAAGTTTTCTTTGTTATTGTCAAGATGGTCTGTTCTTGATAGAGCATATTGGCTCAACCATAGAGTTGATGAAATCAAGGATTGGTTTGTGCCAAAGTGTAGAAAGCGGGTGTTATGCATTGGTACAATAGCCGCCTTAAGATTATTAAGCTCTGGGTCTCTCTTTTCAGGATTTGATCCAAGGCAAGTGCCCATGTCTGAATATATGTCAAACATCTCTGGTATTCTAAAGAAATCCTCTTTTGACTTAAAACCACATTTGTTAAAAAGAGCACGAACTGCTTTTTCTGAAAACAACCATACGCCTGAGTCCAGGTAGCACAAGTGAGTCTGCTGAAGTTTTCTTGTTTTTTCAACTGATGGCTTCTGAAGAAAGAAATCAACATTTTGCTTTTTTGATAATGGACAGAAAATTGCACCGTGATTAGTTGCTTCTTCAGGTTTTGTCGGCATGCCAAAAATTGCAATGTCAGCATCTGGAATGATTGGCAGGTGCTTTTCTGATATCACCAGCACGTCACCACATGCAATCATCAAAACAAAGTTGCTCGATGCATTCATGTAAAATCGACCATATAGATTCTTCTGGAAGTCGAGTAGTGTTTGTCCTGGAGTTTGTCCGGCAAATCCATCCATGATTGGTAGGGGGGCAAGAGACTTTCCGGCCGCTGCGTATGCCGGTAGTCGCCGACTCTGTCCACTACCATGAATCATTAGCTTACTGGAAGAGTTGAGCCATTCATAAAAGTCAGTTTCTGGAGCTTGATTTTTCCATGCTTCAAGAAGAAGATAGGCTGTGCCTCCACCAGAACCAAGCTGATTGTTCACCGGGTCTGAAGCCGCAAAGCACTCTTTTGCCAAATTGGGAGCCAAAATATCAAAACTTTTGACAGATGATGCCGGCAGTGATACTAATAAATCTAAATCTTTTGTTGTACGCATGTAATGTCGAACTTCCTTTTTGTTTTATTAAAAACGACTTGCTGAGTTTTCTGGTAATTTTTCAATTTCAATATTGCCTATAGAAGATTTTGCATGAACAAGTGCTTTGCCCAGATGTGCAAGAATATCCTGAACTCTAAGCTTCAATTGTTTTTCTGTCTCCAACTGTATTGCACCAATTGCAACAATAATTTCTCCTTCTCCTTTACCAATTGCTTTGCTTCTGATAAGTTCGAAAATTTTATTCAGGCGTTCTTGAGCCTCTGTTTCTGTTGTACCTGAAAAACATAAAATAAATTCATCGGCACCAAATCTGGCAAGTATATCCATGTCGCGGATTTCCTGTTTGATTAGTTCTGCAACTTCTGCCAGCAATGCATGTGCTGCATCAATTCCATACATTTCAACATACTTTCTGAATGCGGCAATTGAGATTAAAGACAAAGATACCTGATAGTCGTGGCTGGCTGCTCGCTGAAGCTCTGTGGCAAAGCTTGGAATAAATGCCTTATATTGCAGTGCACCTGTTGAGTCGTCTACAACAGATAGTTTCTTGCTGGCCTTGATTAAGTCGAACTTATCAATCATGTTACCTATGATGTAGCCAAGAACCTGTAGATGAAGCAAATCGTGTTCGCCGAATGTCTCACCTTCTGCTCGATCGCAGAAAACATAACCAATGCCACGCTGATTCATGACAATAGGTGCCATTACTGCAGAACCAAAATCATGTTCCAGTTTAATCTCTTTATAAAGATCAGATTTAGGATCGATGTTGTTAAACATCATTGGTTCTTGCTCAAGCACTACCTGTTCGGCTTTTGGTGAAGGTCCATCTTTGTGAAATTTCTTAACAAATGTATAGCTGATCTGTCGTGATATTTTGATTCTTAGTTCTTTTGTATCATCATCAATCAAAAGGATTGCAACGCTTTGTGCAGGAAAAAAATTTTTCATGCTATCCATAATAACATGTAGTGATTCTTCCAACGATAAAGCACCATCTGCCTCCCTCATTACGTGTACCAACCAACCGCCAAGTGTATTTTCTGTCATTGCTTATCCCCTTAAAAAGTTACTCTACTCTATATATTTTTTGATTTTAATATAATCATTCAGTGTTTGCAATAATATTTTACCCTCTTCCCGAATTATCCTTGATTTTTCGGTTGAGACATTTTTTTCAGTTAAGTTTGGAAAGCCATTTCTACCAAAACAACACACTTCAATTTGCACCAATCTTTCGCTTCGCAAGCAGAATAAGATGTACACTTGTACTATCTTACTGCTTTTAAAGCAAAATCTCGGCACAACTTGAAGCGCAGTTTTAGTTTTTTATTGCATAAAAACCGAAATGGCTTCCCAAGGTGAAATGCGCAAAGCGTAATTTATAACTAAATCTTTTACCATAAGCTAATTGTATTTTTTTATTGCTTTTGTCACCACAAAATGAAGATTTAAAGAACTCACTCCTTGATTTTATTGACTCAAACGAACTTTTTTCTCCCCACCCTCTTCCCGAATTATCCTTGATTTTTCGGTTGAGACACATTATGAGAACGAGGATCCCGCCCTGCGGGACTCCCAAACTTGCAGATTAATATTGTCTTGCAGGAATGGGAGCCCACCCCTCCGTTCTCGTTCCTCGAACACCTCCCCTTAGCAAAGGGAGGAGTTGGTGAGTTATTTTGCAAACCTTTTAAATTGCAAGCTTTACAACTGCTCCCTGGCTAGCTCGCTAGTCCCGCAAGGCGGGAGGAGCTGTCATGCGTGCATGACTGAGGGGTACCCAACCGAAAAATTGAGGTTTTATGCTAATCTATAGATATTAATACTAGACTGATTAATCAAAATATATTAGACTACCAAAAATTAACTCATGAGGATTTTGATATGTTAAAGAGAATATTAATTATTATTTGTTTTTGTATTTATTCTTCCAGTTTTGCACAATTACCTGTAAACGAGGAAATGGCAACTGTTATGCCGCAGGATCAAATGGAGGTGCAGGAGCCAGAAGAAGTTCCTGTAAGTAATGCGAATAAGCCTACATTTGGATACGAAAGGGTTAGAGATGATGGGGATACTGAAGGCTTAATTGACCAACGTACACCATATCTTATCGATATCAATGCACCAATTGAGGAAAATTTGGCTTATTGGGACACAGAACTTGAGGATAGAGATACTGATATTGGTTTGTATGGAACTGATGTGGATGCAAGTCAGGCAAGTGCAAGAACGTTGTTTGATGAAGGTAGGGCTCTTTCTGAACAGAAAAACTATTCTAATGCAGTTGAAAAACTTCAGCAGTCTATCCTTGCTGACCCGGCTTATTCTCCCTCCTGGGAACTTCTAGGAAGACTTTATTGGAAGGATGGAAATATAGATAAGGCCATTGATACATGGAGTCAAATTATAAGTATTGATGATTCTCTCTATAGAATTCATAACCTTTTGGGTCAAGCTTATACAACAAAAGGTGAGTTGGACAAGGCAACAAAGCATTATGAGAAGAGTAACGAGATTAGACCTGAAAACTTTTATATTCAATTTGCTTTAGCTAAAGTACTTTTATGGACTGGGCGTACTGACGAAGCTGTGGATATATTAAGTAAACTTGTTCGTGATTATCCAGATAATGTTCAGCTTGTTGAGCAGTATGCGCGTGCGTTAAGTAGCGATAGAAAATATTCAAAATCATTGGCCTATTGGCAATATCTGAGAGAGGTTGACCCCGAGAATGTTACATATGCTCTTTATGAGGCAAAAGCTATGCTAAGGGCTGGTGCTCCTGAAATGGCAGTTGAAGGTGCTGAGTTTGTTCTTGAACATGAACCGGATAACTATGCGGCAATTAATATACTCGGTGATGCCGCAGAATTTGGTCAGGAACCGGAGGTTGCTTTGGTTAAGTTGAAAGAGCTTTTTGATAAGGTCGACAATGATAGGGCTCTAAGAGGTCTATATTATCGTTATGTGAATGTGTGGTTGAGACTGTATGAAAAAGATCCTTCTGAATATCCACTATCTGTTCCAATTGATTATGTTCAAAAAATAATAGATATTGATCCTCGTAATGTGTCTGACAGATTATTGCTTGCAGAATTGCTTGTTATGAACAACCAGCCTACACGTGCTATTGAAATATTTGAAGATATCCTTAAATATGATAACCCAAACAATAGACGTGCAAACTCTGGATTATATGAAGCTTATGTTGCAAAACACGACTTTAAGAGGGCTGAAGAATATTACAGAAAAATTGAAGCATTTGACCCACGCGACCCTTATCTCTACTATAGACAAGCAATCTTGCTTGCAGCACAGGGGAAATATTATGAGGCATTTGATTCGCTAAATGAACTTGAAAGAATTGGTGCAAAGGGATCCGTTAGAGTTTTCCTCTATCACGGGGTTAGTCCTAGTGAGTATACAAGTATGCCATCGCAAAGGCGTTTAAGAGATCAACTCTTATCATTAAGAGAGGCTGGATTCCGATTTATATCTGTGGATGAGCTGCCAGAGTATTTGGCTTCATGTGAGGATCCTCCTCTTTTGAAAAAAGAAGGTTTCTTACGTAAAATTGTTAAGTCGGCAAAGTCTGCTTTCAGTGGTGAGTATGAAGATGTGCAGACTATTAATGATTTTTCTCCAGACTTAGTTGCTGCTGTGACCTTTGATGATAGTTTGCGTACTTCATTTAGATGGGGGACACCTGTTGCAGAAGAGATGGGGATTGTTTTTAACATGCATGTTCCAGTGTGGAATGTGAACATAGGTGATCCAATTGTTGCTTCCTGGCGAGAACTTCGTGAGTATAGGGAACAGGGATACTGGTCTCTCGGTAGTCACCTTTATTTGTCAAGTATGCCCGCCCCAATTGATAAAGAAGGTTACAAAGTTTATGCTTTGCCTAACAGATTGTGGTTGGAGGATAAGGACAGAATAGAGACCCCTTGGGAGTATCAAGATCGTATTCAGAATGAATTTGAAATTAGTCGAAAAATTATGATTGAACGATTAAATATTGATGAATCAGTCGAAACTAATGCTATTAAATATATGGCATATCCTATGGGGGATATTGGACAGGAAACCATTAGTAATGTTCGTGATGCAGCAAAAACTATTCTCGCAGAATGTGATTTGACATATGATATAGGCTTTATACAAAGTAATTATGGGTATGCAATCAGAGGACAGAATCCTTTGCTTTATCAGAGAAATGAACCAGATCGTTTTGACAATGGCAAAGATGTTGTTAATTCTACATTTTCAAAACATCCGGTTTTTCTTGC
The DNA here is from genome assembly GCA_027858345.1 of Kiritimatiellia bacterium. Classification (GTDB taxonomy): domain Bacteria; phylum Verrucomicrobiota; class Kiritimatiellia; order JAQICX01; family JAQICX01; genus JAQICX01. The sequence goes on from JAQICX010000247.1 coordinate 22,406, forward strand.
TAGAGCAACCAAAGCTGAGCTTGCTGCTCAACAAGGTAAATTATACCTTGCTCTTGAAATGCTTGATGAGTTAGATAGAGATGGATATCCAAAAGAGATGCTTGATGAGCTAAGAGAATATGTGCGGCTTCGTCTCGCCCAAAATGAAGATGGTGAAGCAGAAGCTGATGGCAATGATGAAGTTTCTGACAGAAGATTATTTAGGCTGTCCGATCCATATATTGGCGGTGATTACTATTTCTTGAATGATAATGAAGAGACAGAGCATACTCGTCTGACTGGATATGCTGGATTGCAGCTTAATCCTCGTTTCATTCTGCAGGTTGACGGTGGTACTGGTAATTTCAAGCAACAATATACAACCTATGAAGCAAGTGAGTATACAGAAATAGAAGCCACGACTTCTAGAGTTATAACATACAAAATAAGTCGAATTGATGGTGTCAGAACTAGAGAAGAGATTGATGAAGAAGTTACAACCTATGAAGAAGTTACAATTTATACAAACATTATTACCAAAACCAATTATGAGGCTGATGAAACAAGTGCAGGTGTAAAAGGTGTTTATAAGTTCATGTCTGGTGCTAACCTGACAATGGGAATTGGACAGCGTTCCTACACCTCTGATTCGGTAGGCAATACGATTGATGGCGAATCAGCAATATACGGTTATTTAGATCTGTTCTGGAAACCAACACTGGCTTTAGATGTTAATGTTGGGTATTCACATGATGTTATGATTGCTCCTCGTGAACTATTTACATATGACGGATTGCAGATTCTCTCTTATTGGAGAATTAAGGATACCCTAGATATGTATGTAAGTGGTTTTTATCAGATGGTTAGCGATGACAATAACATCTTGAACCTGTCTGGAAGACTTGCATGGACTCTATCTGAAAGACAAAATTTCAGAGTTGGTGTTAATGGTCATTTTATTACAGCCGATAATGAAAATGAATACTACTGGACACCTTTCTGGTTGCAGAGGTATTATCTTTTTGGAGAATTCAAGAAGACTTATCGAAATGCATATGCAAGATTTGAAGTACGTCTTGGTGTTAGTGATGAAAAAGTACGTGATGAAGAGATGGAAATATATAACGAGAAGGCTTATCGTGCAGAAACCGAAGGTTGGTATCCCGGCGAAAATCCTGACACAGGTTGGGAGTCTATTATTGGTGTAACTGCTGCATATCGAAAGAAAATATTTAACCACCTGGAGTTCTATGGTGAGTTGAATGTTGATTATGTTGGAGATTATAGTGAGCAGGAAGTGCTCATTGGTTTAACCTGGAATTTCTTTTAAACTATGTGTAAAAAATATAAGAATGTTGCGGTGTTCATGGGTGGAGTATCCTCTGAACGTGAAGTTTCTCTTAAATCTGGAAAAGCAGTTAGCAATGCATTGTCATCAGCTGGCTTCATTGTTACAGAAATAGATATATGTGAAGAAAAAATTCCTCATTTACCAAAAGATATTGAGGCTGTTTTTATTGCCTTGCATGGAAACTTTGGAGAAGATGGGGGAATACAGGCTCTTTTAGATAAGACAGGCATTCCCTATACTGGATCTGGAACAATTTCCAGCTTTAACTCATTTGATAAGCATTTGACAAAGCAGATTATTCTTGCTTGTGGATTGCCTACCCCCGCTTATACACTGCTTGTTGATTTGCCTGAAACATCGATGTTTGGATATCCTGTAGTAGTGAAACCTCTAGCGCAAGGCTCCAGTATTGGAATTGAAAAGGTAAACACTGATAAAGAGCTGCGTTCGGCGATTCAGTATATTCTTGATCTTGGCGATACCGCAATGGTTGAAGAGTTTATTGAAGGTAGAGAATTAACAGTTGGTATACTTGATGGTCAACCACTACCAATTGTTGAAATTAAGGCTCCTGGAGGATGGTATGGCTATGAAGCAAAGTATACAAAAGGTGCAACAGAATATCTTGTGCCGGCTCCAATCCCTGATGATATAGCAAAAGTCGCTCAACATTTTGCTGTTGAAACCTTTGAGGCTTTGAACTGTTCAGATATGTCACGTGTCGATTTTCGTCTGACCGAAGATGGTGAACTTTATATTTTAGAAATAAATACCATTCCTGGTTTCACAGAAACAAGTTTGCTGCCGAAAGCTGCTGCATGTGCTGGAATTTCTTTTGAAACTCTATGTTCAAGAATTATGAATATGGCAGCTGTTAAACCTGCTTTATAACCCGAAAGTCAATTATGATATACCTAATTGCAGCTTCAATTCTTTGGTCGCTATCGTTCTCTCTAATAAAAAAATATCTTACAGATCTTGATAGCAATCTCGTTGCATTCATAAGACTTTTCATATCGTTTCTTGTCTTTCTGCCGTTTTTTCGTCCTAAGACCGTATCAGTCAGAACCAATCTAAAGTTAATGGCAATTGGAGCCGTTGAATATGGCATTATGTATATGGCATATATATTTGCATTCAAGTTTCTTAAAGCATATGAAGTGGCAATGTTTACTGTCTTTACACCAATATATGTTGTTGTGATTCATGATTTGAAAAAACGTAAGATTGACAAGTTTAATATGCTTGCAGCAATGCTTGCGGTTTTAGGTGCTGTTGTTGCTGTATATTCAAGCTTTACAACAAGTGATAGAGTTCTTAAGAACATAATTGGGGGATTCTTTATCCTGCAAATTGCGAACATATCCTTTGCCTTTGGTCAGATTGAATATAGAGCATTTATGAAAAAAAAGACGGTAGGGGATCTACCGGTATTTGCAGCTCTGTTCCTTGGGGCAACACTAGTTACATTACCTTTTGCCGCCATCACTGCTGACTTCTCGGCTGTTAGCATATCAATGAAACAGCTGTTGGTTTTATTATGGCTGGGCGTTGTTCCTTCAGGTCTTGGATTCTATCTATGGAACAAGGGAGCAAGAAAAACAAAAGCTGGATATCTAGCAGTTCTTAATGACTTGAAAATACCTCTTGGAATTTTATTTTCAATACTTTTCCTTAGCGAGCAACCAAATATCCCTCGTTTGATTATATCTTTGGCATTCATGTTCGGAGCCCTTTTTATTGCAGAACGCTCCTGAACCCCTAGAGATTTTCAACACACAGTGCTTCTTCAAACTCTTATACCCCGGTAGCCGAGCCGTTTCAGCTAGGAAAATCTCATTCAGTCATTATCTCAACTAATCATTCAATCAGCTTGGAGCCAGCAAGCAGAAAGGCCATGCTGGAATATTTCTGATTATTCCGTAGCAAACTAAAATTCCAAATGCAACCCACGGAACCCATCGTTTGTATATCCACGCTGGGTTAAAGAACATGACTACGATAATAGGTGTTGAAAACACCATTAGTGGGTTTAAAGACACTGCCGCCATTATGTTTCCATGCAATAGGTTGTGGATTGCACGCAGTGATCCACATCCTGGACAGTGGTGTCCTGTCACATAATAAAATGGACAGGGTAGAAAAATTGCCGTTTTAACAGGATTAAAAAAGTACAGTAAACCAAGTGCTACAATCAGCAAACCACCTAAGAATATGTACCCAACATTGCGTCTGTTCATATGTTATAAGGTACGTGCTGTTTCAATAAAAAGCGTGAAGGCACCGTATGCTATTTGAAATACAATTCCAACGCCAAATGCCCACCAACTCCATATCTTTGCCATACGAGATGATGCCATTGCTCCTTGTATGTCCCCAGCTTGAATTTTGCTGTTAACTTGTGCCGCAAATACTATTGCAGCTATACCAAATGGCAGACAACAAAAAATTGTCACGAGGATTGATTGTGCTAGATAGTTGGGAATTTTCTGTGGAAGTTCTACATTCTTCGCTGTTGTTTGGAGAGCTTCTCCACATTGTAAGCATTTGTTAGCGTTGTCATCGTTTTGTGCTCCGCATTTTCGGCAATACATAGTTTTTCCTTTTTTAATTTTTTAATATACTCATAGTGACTGTAATAGCGATAAGTAATGTGTAACTTATCGCGCAAAATCCACCCAAAATAATTCCAACCCAAGCATGAGCTTTACCTTTAGACTCTTCATGTACATTTGCATATTTCAACCCTTTTATTCCAAGGATCAAAGCGACAATTCCTAAGGGAATTCCAACACAAGGAATCAACGAAAAAACGCCGCAATAGTAAGCCCATAGTGCTTTCGCATTTTTATATGGAATCAATCCTCCCAATGTATTGTCATCCGCAACGACATATTTGGGTTGGTCTAAATCATGTAAAGGAAATCCACAGCTGGTGCACTTGTAATCGTTCTCTCGATTTTGTTGTCCGCACTTGGTGCAATATATCGTGTCATTAGCTTCTTGTGAAGTTGATAGAGTTTGCTGTGATGAAGGAATTGTCACAGTTACGTCACATGAAGGACACTTAGCTTGTTCCCCAGCTTCCGAGGTATCCACGGAAAGCGTCTGTCCGCAGTTAGTACAGTCAAATTCAATGCTCATCAAGTATCCTTTCATTGCCAATAATGGTATAATAGTTATTAGCTTTAGTTGTTTATACTGTTAAAAGTGCACAATGCAAAGTAATACGTGGTAACTCTTTTTAACTCACTAGGGCACTTGAAACTTCAAAAATTCATCTCTGCTTTCAATAATATAAATGCTATGATATAAAAGTTTATTATAAAAGACAACTTTTTTTGTTCATAATATTTAGAGAAATTGACTAACTGACTGAAGCATTGCTATGTATTTACATTTTAACTGTTTTTTCGGTTAGTGTATGTCTTTGGTATATAAAAAATGCAAAAAAAAACATGGCAACACTTTGAATTCAAAGAGTTAAACCATGCTTTTGAGTTTTTTTTGTTAGCCTAATTAATTAAATAGGTTTAACGTTAGTTGCACAAGGACCTTTGCGTCCTTCGCCTTCTGTATACTCAACTTTTTGACCATCATCAAGAGACTTATAACCGTCAGCTTGTATTTCTGAATGGTGAACAAATAGATCGTTGCTGCCATCGTCTGGTGTAATAAATCCAAAACCTTTATCTGCGTTAAACCACTTTACTGTACCTGTACTCATATTCTTTATCTTCATTCTTTGGTGAAGTTTTAGTGACCAATCTTGTTATCACCATTACAAGCTTGGTTTTAATCTTTGTTAATAGTTTCAAAGATGATTTTTCAGCTTTGAAGTTTGAACAGTTACTTAATTCTTCCAATTTCAAAGAGGAAGACTCTGTTCAACTATTATACTATACCACTCAATCTTTAATACTAAATAGTGCAGTATTTTTATATAATATATTTTTTTTAGAAAAAATACAACCTTTTATCCCAGATTTATCCATATTTCGACTTTTTATGCCGATAAATTGTTATTAATCACCAAAATATCGCTATTGAAACAAGATTTTTAGTGTTTTATCCATTTTGTACTCAACTATTTATAAACTTATCTCTTCACACTTATTACGCCTTACTGCTGGCTTGCCAGCTCTCAATCATTTTTCAGCACCTCTCTAATCTTGTATGCGAGGTCATTACGCGTAAATGGTTTGGCAAGTATTTGATCAATCTGTGCTGGGTCAAGTTTGACTGCTTGAAGGTTAACGCCATGTCGCCATGTCAGTTTTCTTTCGACCAACATAAAGTTTAATAAATGTTTTTCCTGCTTAGCAGATTTTTTCACTTCAACAGTATGTTAATGTTTTTTTGTTTATTTAAATTATTCGGCAGTTCTATAACAACCCTGTAGGCATCCATGGTATAATCAAAAAATGCATGCGATGATCCCCAAAGATAGAGACGAAACTTTCGATAAAGTTGTTCTCCCCAACGATCAATAATCTCATCACGTGCAGCTTCAAGATTTTTTGCCCACTCTCTGCAGGTCAAGTAGTAACTGTGACGATCGTTATAAACACTTTTTAACTCAAAACTTGTTTTGGAGACTTGAGTTAGAAAGTCATGTAGACAAAAATATCGGTGGTTTCCGGGAAACACATAACGCGATATAAATGTTGGTTTGGAATATTTTTCCCGACAGGAACTGGCATCTAAATATATTCTGCCGCCAGGTCGCAACAATCTTTTGAATTGCTTTAGAACAGCGCCATAATTAGGAAGGTGTTCCATAACGCCCAAAATAACAATTGCATCATAAGGTTCCGCCGATGTAAATTCATAAAAATCTTCATGTTTTACTTTACATGGTAATTGAAGTCGTTGTATTAAATCACCTAAATACAGTTCTGACTGCCTTGCAAGCGTAAGTGCAGTGACGCTAATTCCTTGTTTTCCTGCGTGTTCAACAAAAGTTCCCCAGCCACCACCAACATCTAGCACTCGATCTCCAGGTTTAAGGTTGCAATCTTTAACTATAGTATCAAGTTTTCTTTGTTGGGCTGTCTCAAGTGACTCATCATCACTTTCAAAAATGGCTTGAGAATAACAGCGACTTGTATCCATGAATTTTAGAAAAAACTCGTTTTCATACTCATAGTGGTCATGTATAGCATTTTTGTTTGTGCGTAACTGTCCAATTATCAAGGGCAGTAATCTTGTAAAAAATTGATAAATCGGATGTAGATCCTGCAATGCATTGCGGCAACTTAGAATATCCCACATTTCCCCTTCAATGTCTATCCCGCCATTTATATATTCTTCGGCAAACCTGACTTGATCAAAACTTGCAATTGCTGACAAGGCATGTCGGTTGTTAATAGTAATGGTAAATATTGGGATTCCTTCTCCAAATTGCAGAATATTGCCATTTGGTAACCGAACTTTAAATGTTGTATCTATTGATCGGTGACGTATTAGCTGTGATAGCTTCGTCTCGTTTATATTACTTTTTGTAATAGTAGGTGATTTCATGTTAACCCCCAATGCATAACAACTGTTATGCGTACTACGTTTTACGAGCTAATTTGTACGTAAAACTGTAAACAGTAAATAGTGAAAGAATGATAGAGGTACAATAGTTGAACTGTCGAAAACAATTATTTTCCAACCACTTTCAATTCTTATCGTTGACATAGTCAACTCTTCCCACGTAACACGTAGTACCGCATCACGTAGCATCCGCCAGCGACAGCTACGCAGTGTCAGTTATTAAATTTTTCCTGCACACTAAATTTATTTAATCAAATTTTGCGTAGCTCATCTTCCTTAATTATACATCACATTAGCATAGTGTCAAATGTTTTAACATATTTTATCTGTTTTTTCTCCATTATTGGTTCTTCGTAATATTTTGTGGGTCATCTGTTTTGTTCGACTGCGTTGCAGTCGTTGCATTAGTAATGGTTAATTAACCATGCATTTCATACATGGCTATTAACATTGAACAGCTTCCGTATGGAAGCAACAAGAACCTGTTTTTCTCTTTTTATTCCTTGAAACCTGACTAATGAGAAGATAAGCATAATAAATATGTAGCCAAATAGAACTTGATATATATTTAGATTAATTATTGAATTCATGTGATGTTTCCTCCTGCGATTCCAATTATCACATCTGAATATTTGTTTGCCATTGTTTTGGAATGGGTAACCAATATTGCACTCTTGTTGTTTGTTTTAACATGGTTGACCAGCATATCTATAATAAATTCTTCTGTTACATCATCAAGAGATGATGATGGCTCGTCGAAAAGATAAATGTCTGCATTAAGAAGAAGAATTCTGCCAAGAGCAAGTCTTTGTTTCTCTCCTCCGGAAAGTTCTGATGCATCTGTCTCTAGTGTTTTGGGTAGTTCAAGTTTTTCTAAAATCTTTTTTAGTTCTGAATCTGTCTTTTCTTGTTTATCCTGAAATTTTAGTGCAATATTTAGATTGTTCCTGATGTTTCCTTGAAATATAATGGGGTTTTGTGAGAGCATCACAACGTTTCGTCCACCACTTTTTCCCAAAAGTGTTGTTATCTTCCCTCTCTCAAAACTTAGCTTAGGAATATCCAGTATAGTCTTAAATTTTATATCTTTGAGTTCAAACATTTTCATTGTGACAGCTTTCGTATATTTAGTCACTATAATAACATTATTATAAAACTTATATCAACTATATATTTAGTCTCGCCAAAATATCCCTCAATTTTTCGGTTGATTCATTTTTATGTGGTCTCAAAATGACCTGCGTCCTTCCCACGTGAATGTTGCAGGCTAGCAGTTGACTTGCAGAATTAGTCTTGTCTTGTCGCAAAGGCCTGTCCACCATAGCTCGAAGAGCGACGGCTGGAAGGAACGAAGGCTGTAGCCGAGCCGCTCCGTCTTGGAAAAACAACAACTCAGCCTTTTATTTACCGCCACCCTCGGCCTGGCAAATAAAAAACAATATGATTGAAGTTGATATCATAACTTTTAATTTAAGAACAACACTTATCAACTAGTTCAGCTGTAGTATAACCTTTCTCAATGGTGGTGTAGGGGATGAGAGTTAATTCACCCTCTTTTGCTTTTGTTTCAACGGCCTTGATAATCCTTGTGACAGCAATTTCACCCATCTGCTCGTCTGGAACAATTGCTGTTGTAAGATCAAATAAGTCAAATGCTGATATTTCCTCCTTAAATGATGCTATTGAAATATCTTCAGGGCAGGATTTACCTAAGGATTCTGCTGCAATACGAAGTGCCAGTGCTCCATTACATGAGTAGGAAATTATGGCTGTAGCATCGTGACTTCTTATAATCTCTTTTGACAGAGAATGCATTTCATTCTTTTCGGGAGTCGTTGCAAATCTAAAAGTTGTCGGAGATAAACCATTCTCCTCCATTGCTCGAATATATCCGGCTTCTCTATCTAAAACACTATAGTGATTGTTCTTTAATAGTATTTGCTCTTCTGACATGTTCAAGTCTGCATATAATATTTTTTTGTGACCAAGTTTAAGGAGATATTCTGTTAGCATTTTACTTCCTTGAAAATCGTCTGGACATATACAGTTTTGCTGTGATTTAGTGTTAACCCAGATTGCCTGCACGTTGCTGCTTTCAGCCAAATTGGTTAAATATTCCGGAATTTGTTTTGTATAGTAGATTATGTATCCATCAACCTGTTTGTTTCTTAAAGTAGGGGGAAGGTTGTCAGACGTGAATGATTGATTGGGTGCGATATGTGTTATATTTAAAGAATAGTTAAGTTCTGAGAACTTATTCATAAATCCGCTAAATAAACCTTGGGAAAAATAACTGAAGTCATAATCCGAACTCAACACTAATCCAATTGCTCTAAAAGCTCCATTTCGCGTGGCAACAGCTCCTGCATGGGGGCGATAACCAATCTCTTCTGCTACTTCAAACACCTTGCGTCTTGTCTCGTCGGAGACTCCCGGGTTTCCGTTGAATGCGTATGAAACTGCTACGTGACTTATACCAAGTCTATTTGCTATGTCTTTTAATGTTGCCATATCTGCTTTTGCCACCTTTATTAAAGCTTTTATATAAGGGATATATCTGTTCCCAGCCATCTCTCTGCGTTGGGTAGTGAAAACAACAACGCATCCATGTTTTTCTATTTCCTCGAAAATATCAATTTTCTCATAAAAATAAAAGAAAAAACATGCTGTTTCCACAAAAAACTTTCACGTGAAAGTAAAAACCACCAAAAATTGATTTTTTTTCTTGAAAAATATTAGAAAATTGATAACATTCAATCAGTTTTACTTCAAGAAGTGAGTTTTTTAACAAGAAGTGAGTTTTTTAAATAAACAGAGGATTTATTTATTATTATTAATTGCCTTTCACGTGAAAGTATTAAATAACGAGGGAAATAGTAGTTTATGAAGATTGTAAGGTTTAAAATATATATGGTAATACTATCATTATTGGCATGTGGTTATATGTCTTTATCTGAAGCGGGTTCTGTGACTAAACTTGAGCAGACTGGAGGAAAATTCAGTTTGACATATAACGGAAAGCCGTATTTTATAAAAGGTGCAGGCGGGAAAAATCATCTTAAATACCTGAAAGAGTGTGGTGGAAATTCCATTAGAACATGGGGTTCCAGCAATCTTGAAGAGTTACTTGATGAAGCTCAAAGTCTTGGTTTAACTGTAACAATCGGTTTTTGGGTTGGTCACGAAAGGCACGGCTTTGATTATAATAATGAGCAGGCCGTAAAAGATCAGCTTGAGAGATTTAAAGGTGATGTTCAGAAATACAAAGATCATCCTGCTCTTTTGATGTGGGCAATCGGCAACGAGATGGAAGGTGGCGGTGATAATGTCAAAATATGGACTGCCATTAATGAAATGGCAAAAGCTTGCAAGGAGATAGATCCAAATCATCCAACAATGACAGTTGTTGCAGAACTGGGCGGAAATAAGATTCCTCTGTTTAATGCTTTGTGCCCGGACGTTGATGTTTTAGGAATTAATTCTTATGGTGGTGGACCATCTGCCGGTGAACGTTATCAAAAACTAGGCGGCACCAAACCATATGTGATTACAGAATTTGGACCTCCTGGACAGTGGGAAACAGGTAAGACAGAATGGGGTGCTCCATATGAGATGAACAGTACTGAAAAAGGAAAGTTTTATTATAAAACATATGAAGGCTCTATTGAGAACAAACCTTTATGTCTTGGTTCATATGCATTTGTCTGGGGATTTAAGCAGGAAGCCACTGCTACCTGGTACGGTATGTTTGTGAAAGATGGTTCCAAAACACCAGCTGTTGATTATATGACTAAGGCATGGTCGGGCAAAGATCCTGAAAATTTTTGTCCGGTTATAGAATCTTTTGAGGTGCCAAAAGTTTCGGGAATAAAGGTTGGCGACACAGTTGAAGCAAAAATTATGGTTAAGGATCCTGAAGGGCAGCCGCTAACGTACAAGTGGGTGCTTATGCAGGAATCCGGGAATTATGCAACGGGGGGAGATCCTCAAGCTGACCAGCCAATGTTCCCTAATGCAATAATAGAAAATGGAAAGTCAACCGTGAAAGTTAAGATTCCGGATAGTGGCGGTTCATATAGACTTTACGTTTTTATATACGATTCTGAAAATGGTTCTGCAATGGCAAATATGCCTATCAAAGTTGATGGTGAGGTTAAGGCAATGAAAAAACAGCAGCAGAAAATGCCTTTCTATGTGTATTCTGATGCAGGTAAAGATTCGCCATATTTTCCTTCTGGATATATGGGAAACACCGCTGCAATAAAAATTGATGAAGCGTGCAAGGATAATCCTCAAAAGGGTAACACATGTTTGAAAATTTCATATAATGCACTTGACAACTGGGGTGGCGTTGTATGGCAGTCTCCTCCAAATGACTGGGGAGATCAGGATGGTGGATTTAATCTTGATGGTGCAACAGACCTTGAATTCTGGGCTAGAGGCGAAAATGGCGGAGAAAAACTCAGCTTTTCATTTGGACTTTTGAAAGATAAAAAGTTTTCAGATTCAGCCGGTGGAGAAATAAAAGATGTTATTTTGAAAAAAGAGTGGACCAAGTATAGAATTGCTTTAGATGGAAGAGATTTATCATGTATTAAAACCGGGTTTGCCTGGACTCTTGCGGGGCAAGGCAAACCAATAACTTTTTATTTAGATGAAATTAACTACAAATAAAATTAGGAGTAAAACTGAGAAAAAACACAAAACAATCGGGAAGTAGCAAAACAGTTATTACATTGCTGTTTGGATTATTGATTACATTATGCATAAATTTGAAAACGACTTATGCGACACCAATTGTACTCAACCCTGCAAATTCGGCTGCCAGTAGCGGTACTGCATCTTTTGGTTTTGACGGGAATACCGGTACTCGCTGGGAGTCGGTATCTTCGGATCCGCAATGGGTTTATATTGATTTAGGTGCAAATTATGACTTGGGAAGCGTGACGATAAATTGGGAAGGTGCTTATTCACAAGATTATACTCTCCGAATGCGTACATCAGCTCAGGGAGTTGGCAGTCCTGTCACTCCAGCTAACTGGACAGAAGTTGCATCTATAACAGGACGTTCCGGGGCAGCAAGTCAGACTACACCAAGCGAAGAATTTGATTTTGTTAATGGAACATTTATACCAGCAGAGGGAACAAGTACTGGTTCAAGTGTTAATATAACACCTTCCGGAAGATATTTGATGTTGTATTCTACAGCCCGTGCAACGGGATGGGGAAACTCATTTTGGGAGCTTGCAGTTGATGGTGTTCCGGCAGGAATTAAATCCTTGGAATATAGTGGTACGCTTTTCTCTGAAAGTTTTGCAAATGATGGCAGCATCGCAAATAGCATTACGATAGATCTTGTTAATGACACGTTTACTACTTCTCCTTTTGTTGAAAACACACATTACACTGTAGCTGGAGTTCCAAATGGACTTACTCTTTCCATAACAACCAATTCGCCAACCGAGTTGATTGCAGCTCTTGTTGGAAATGCTGATCCTCATACGGCAGCTCAGAGTACTGATTTCACTTTAGAGTTCATGGATGCGGCTTTTACCAGTGGTAGTGCATCTGCTGTCGATGGCTCCAGCAATGATTTTGCCGTCAGCTTTTTCACTATTCCTGAATTGGTATACAGCACCAATATTTTTACGGAAAGCAAGGATAATGATGGCACTGTAGATGGCGGAACAATTTCTCTGATTGGCGATCTTTTCAATGGTACAGAAGATGAAGATCTTGTTGGATCCGGCAAAGTGGTTACAGGCAATGTTCCGGATGGGTTAACAGTATCAATGACAAGGAATGCCTCTGGTGAAGAACTAACCGTTGCATTTGAAGGCAGTGCCGTTAATCACACAAGTGCATACAGCATAAGTAATCTGACTTTTACTTTCCAGAATAGTGCTTTCGCTTATAATGATGCTGATCAGGTTGCTTACTACAACGAAAATGACCTACAAATAATCTTTTATGATCCGTCAGAACCAATTGCATATTGGACCTTTGATGAAGGAACTGGCTCGACCGCTGCTGATACCTCCGGATCTGCAATAGTGTATGATGGCACACTGGTAGGTCAACCTACATGGGTTCCAGGCTGGCGCGGTAAGGCTTTGGACTTTGATGGCATCGCTGATTATGTCACCGTGCCACACAATGTTCAGATGCAGTTTGGTCCTTCCAGCGAATTCACAATCATGGCATGGGTGTTGCCGGATGGATTAAGCACCGATAATGATGGAGTTATAACCAAAACCGGTGGACAATATTATGGAATTAGATATGCCGAAGATAGATGGAGATTTTTAACTCACAACAATCCTTCAGCACTAGCCTCAACCAATGTATGGCAGCACGTTACTATTGTGCAGGATCCTAGCCTCGGCAATGAAGCTCAAAAAATATATGTTAATGGAGAATTTGTTCAATCCTGGGGACACGTGATTGCTGATTCCGGAACAGGACCATTGCTTATTGGTAGCGAGACCACCGCTGGAGGCATGTTTAAAGGAATCATTGACGAAGTTAAAATATTTGACAAAGCATTGTCTCAATATGAAATTGTCAGGACTGGCAAATTTGATGGCGGCACAGTTGTGGTTCAAGTTAATACAAACTTTCCTACTGCTGTTAATCTTACAGAATTAGGGACTACAGATTGGTGCTGGTGGAGAACTGGCGGTGCTACAACTTCTCGAAAAGCTGGAGGAACAGCTATTAGTGATAATCTTGCTGGTGGCGGATTTTCTGTAACCACTCCAACTGCCTACAGCTGGAGTGATGGTGCACCAATCGCAAGTGTTACAACAAACTATATCGCCGGTCAGCAGGCATGGAACCCATCTCGTAAATTTGATGTTTCTCTTCTCGAAGGAGAAGAAAGTGAATTACGCCTATGGGTTGGTTTTAATCCTTTTTATGCCGGACAGTCCTTGGTTGTTTCCGCTACCTATCCAAATGGTACAAGTGCTTCGGATACAATGCCACTAGATAGCGGAACTGTATACCGTGAATATGTTTTTACTCTAGTACCTGATGCTGACCTTACCGCCAAAATTACCATCGATGGTATTGGCGAAAGTCGTCTCTACTTTGGAGCTGTAACACTTAGCTCTACTATTATTCCTGATGCAGGAACACTGTTCATAATTCAGTAAAAGAGAATATTAATCAAGTTTTTATTATATGCATGGTTTCCATATTTGGAAACCATGCACTTTTTTTTATTCACCAATCAACATAGGGCTGTCCAAAGACTTTGTTTCAGTCGGTTAACGCCACTGTTAAAGCACCTAGCGTTGCTGGAAACGCTTGTTTTGCTGCATAACAGCTGTAGCAGAGTTGCTTCCGCCTTCATGTTATTACGGCGTGACACTGTCAGCTCAGATAAAAACAACGGTCTATTAGCTTTGGGATAGTCCCAGATATCGGCCTTAATATTATAAACAATCATAACACACAACACTAAAAAATATGACAAAACTTATGACATTTATTTTTTTGATCGCAATATTTATGCATTTTGCAGAGACAACAATTGCTCAGGACACTAAAAACACTGTTAAACAGAGAAGTGGTAAACGTGGCGTTTGTGTCAACAAAATGACCGAAGCCGAAGCAATAATACTATCACAAGGTGTTTCATGGTTTTATAATTGGCATTGTCATGGCTATTGCTATTTCATCAATTCAAAAGCTCGTAAAATTGCACAGGAAACCATGATAAAGAATAATATGCGTGTGGTTCGTGATACTCTTGAACAACTTGCATTTCACACTATGACAGATCCAACGAAAATAGATATGGATGACGTCTTTCAATATATTGGCTCTGCTCCCTCTGGAAAACCATCTTATTACTGCATGTCATGACCCACTGGTATTTTTGTGCTGGATGTGAATAGTCCCTAATGGCCAGCCATTATTGTTTATTGGGAAGGCAATTTAAAATGGTATTCCAATGATAATATATTAGGTGGAACCTTAGTCGTTATACCGATTTCTAAGTGTTTTCGTAAAATATACGGGCTAGTAGTGATTCTGCAAACCAGCCTTAGTCCGCACAATTGCTCCCCTTTGTGTCCATGTGCGATCAAACTTTTTCTTGGTTGCGGCTATGCCACCCTATGTTAATCCTGTCAAAAAAAATAATTTAAAAAAAATCTTGCGTTTTTTTTTGCCCAGTGATATTCTTCTCCTCAAATTATAAATCTTGGAAACATACCCGGGAATTCCTGTTAGAATCAGGAGCGGTCGCGCCACTGTGATTAAACAATTTTTGTTTATAAGCCAGAACACGGATTTTTCCTTTTAATTTTGAATCTCTCGCGAAAAGGGAAAAGATTAAACCTCTTTTTTTTTATTGCCGGGACGATTTGAAGTTTATCGTTCGGTGATTTTTTTTACTCCGAGCACTTAGAGTTTACTGTTTTATGCAAGATATTGAACAGGGAACCCTACATAAGCTTTCCAAATTGCTCCAGCATACCACAACCTCGCATTGAATTTAAAATTATCATTTGTTAAATTATAAACATAATAGGTAAAGCAATGAAAATTAAATTCATTACATCGCTTGCGCTAGTTGCATCATGTGCAGTTGCTCAAACGAATAATAGTGCTGCTATTGAATTGGATACAATGGTTGTCACAGCAAATCGAACAGCGGAACAGGACTATAAAGTTGCTGGTAACGTTGATGTAATAACTTCGGCAGACATCAAAGAAAACAAGTATCTCAATGTTGTTGATGCTCTAAAAGACATTTCGGGTGTATATGTTAAAACAATGGGAGGAAACGCTGCAAATGCAGAAGTTTCAATGCGTGGTTTTGGTGAAAATTCAGGCGGCAGAGTTCTGGTGCTGATTGATGGTCAAAGGCTTAACAGTCCTGATATGTCAAAAATCAACTGGGTCAGCATATCAATGGTGGACATTGAGAAGATTGAAGTTGTGCATGGTGGTTCAACGGCTCTTTATGGTGACAATGCTGTTGCAGGTGTTATCAACATCATCACAAAGGTTCCTGAAGAAAAGTATAATCTCAGTGTGAAGGCCGATGCAGGTAGTTATGGTCTTTATAACTTTGCAGGTGCTGTGAACGGTTCAATTGGTGACTTGATGTATAATGCATTTGTTAATGCTTACGGTCTTGATGGATATCGTGATAATTCAGACTTCACATCATATGGTGCGGGTGCGGCAATTGCATACGATCTGTCTGATGCTTTAAGTGTTTATGCTAGAGCAAAATATAGTGATGTTGACCAAGGTTTGTCAGGCTCGCTAACTCAAGCACAGATTGATGAAGATAGAAGACAAAGTGTAACGCCTGACGATCGGTCAAAAAGCAAATATGTTTTTGCCGATGCAGGTGCTTCAATGGAAATTGCTCCGGAACAGAATTTGTTTCTTGATTTTGGATATCAACTAAAAGATACATCTTCAGACTATGTGTCATTCTTTTCCTGGACGGATACAGATGAAAATCGCTATGGCATTCTTCCAAAGTATGTTGCAAGCTTTAATTTGTTGGGAAACAACAACAAGTTGACAGTTGGTGCAGACATATATTTCAACGACATGACTGTTGATAAGTATGGTGATGCGGATAAGACAATGAAAAGCATTCATGCAAAGCTTAGCAAAGATACAATTGCGGGGTACATTCATGACCAAATCACATTTGATGAAGATTATATTCTTTATCTTGCAGGCCGAGCTGAAAATTGCGAAGTAAAAGCTGATATTAATGACTTAAACACTCCAACATCTTTTGATGATTCCAAGAGCGACACAGAAACTGCTTTTGATGTTGGACTAGTTAAAACATTCGATGAAACATCAAAAGTTTTTGCAAAATTTTGCACATTATATAGACTTCCATTTCTCGATGAGCAGGTAAGTTACTATGGATTTGGCACAGATACATTTTATCAGGACATTGACCCGGAAACAGGTTGGGATGTTGATCTTGGAACAGATGTTGATGTTTCAGGAAATCTAAATGTCAAAGTGACTTTGTATTACATGGAAATGAAGGATGAAATTGCATACAATGCGGTAACATATAGAAATGAAAATATGGACAAGACACGCCACATGGGGGTAGAAGCCAGCTTTGCATATTTCCTGACAAAAGAAATTGAACTTTTTGGTAACTACACATACAACGATGCAACATTTATTAATGGTGACAACAAGGGTAATGATATTCCTCTTGTTCCTCAGCATGATGTTCTTGTTGGCGCATGGTTGTTCCTGCCTGCCGGCTTGTCATTCAAGGCAGAAGCAAATTATATAAGTTCATCCTATCTTGGTGGCGATTATGCAAATACAGGAAGTAAGCTAGATGAGTGTGTTGTTGTTAACGCCCTTCTAAACTATGATTGCCTTGCAAAAGAGTTGGATGGACTTTCAATATATGTTGCTGTCGATAACATTTTTGATGAAGAGTATAGCACTGTTGGATATCAAGGTTGGTCAGCTGATGGTTACTATCCAGAGCCAGGAACAACGTTTGCAGCAGGTCTGGCATACGACTTTTAATGTTTATATAGTATTTAATAAAATGAGCTTTAAATAATTAAACACTATGATCGTTGCCCAATGTAATGCTCACTAAGGCTCCTCATTTTAGCGTGGTAAAGGCAAAACCTTTACCACGTTTTTTTTTGAATTTATCTTATCACTCTTTTAAATATCCAATGTCCAACAGGAACCGCCGAAGGCAGAGGGTGGAGCCTGTCGACAGCAGTGAAGCGAAGCGTAACGGCAATATCCAAATAGGAAGTAAGTACCCCTCCGTCTCGCTTCGCGAGCCACCTACCCTAAAAGCGGGAGGAGCTTTGGCGGACATGATTAATGTTTTATTAATGTGCCAACGGTACATTTCATGAGAAGCCTAGGGTGAGCGAAGCGTAACCCTAGGTAATAACAAAGAGCAAAGCTCTTTACCTACCCACGGAGTGTCCTTCTTTGGACATTGGACATTCCATGTTGGATATTGGATATTCATTGTCTTCTCTAGTATCCAAGTCATAGGTTGGCAAGTAAATACTTTCCTGTAAATCAGTGACAGAACCTAATTTATCAATTTACTGCCATTGAAAATGCAATATATGGTACGATTGCAAATACAATCGTCAGAAGCTTATACATCCCCAAATATGAGTATATTATAGGCATGATGACTTCTTCTTTTAGGCCAAAGAGTTTTGAGTGTTGCTTGACCACAAAGTTTTTCATAAACATCATCATTACTGAGCTTAGGCTTAATAGAACAATGTTTATTAGCATGTTGTTCAAAAGAAATTTGCCGATGATTTCTGTGTTCATTTTTCTTCTCCGTTTTAAGTTTAAAATTAACTGCCCAATTTGATAATACTTTACGCCAATTATATTTGAAACGCAAGGTTTTTTTATTATGCATACATTTAAAGCCAAGCTAGTATTAATAGTGAGGAATATATCAGCAGACTGATTCTTGGTTTTCTTGAAAATTTTGATATTTCATTTTTTTAAGTGTTTTGGGAATCTAATTCTTGAGTGTTTTTTGTGAAAATGATATATTTCATCCAAATCTATTGATTATTCACAACGAAAGGATGTAAATATGAATAAGTTGGCAGTTAAAGTGGTAACGGCGAAGGCGATGGAGTATGTTCGTCCTGTTGGTATTGGTGTTCTTATTTTTGTATCAAAATATTTTGGTGGTACAGCTGCCGAAGAGTTTACAATAATTGGTCCAGGACTTGTGATTCTCATGTGCGGGACAATTTCTTTTGAGGGATTGTATCTTGGTGCGGTTGGATCAGAGAAACTTGGTTATACTCCAAATAAGGGGTATCAACGCCAGTGTGCATTGTATAGTTTGGCAATTGCATTGACTGCTGTTCTTGCCTTGGTCTTTAAGTGGGGAACTCATGCTTATGTGACTGTTACGGTAACAATGCTGCTGTTCTTCCTGCTTTCAGGCAGCAATCATCTATACACAGCTTTGAAGGAAGGCAATAAATCAAAGACAAACTTTTTGCGTCCAATTCTTTCTGCCATTTTGATTATATATCTTGTGCCGATGATACTAAAAGTACTGAAATAATGCTGGCTTTGCCAGCAGATTAAGATAAAGGTTAAGGTTGAGATTAAGAAGCTGGCGGAAGCCAGCAGATTAAGGTTAAGGTTGAGAGGTACCCCTCCGTCTCGCGTTGCTCGCCACCTCCCCTAAAAGAGGGAGGAGTTTTCGCATCCAATGGTTGGCGTGCAGGATAATAGAAAAGTGAAAAATTTGAACACGTAGCACTTAGCACGTTCCACGTATTTCGGCGAAGGGTCAAGGTCTTTTACCTTTCGTGTCCAGTTGTCGTGCAGTCCAGCTGCTTGCTGCGATCAACGAACAACGATCCTCGAGAAACGTGAGCAAAGCGACTGGCTGAGCCAGCAGGTTAAGATTAAGATGCCGGGTTTGTCCCTCAAACTCGGCGTTCTGGAAGCTAATAACTAAAAACTAATAGCTAATAACTATTTTAGTTTTTAGTCCAGAGTCGTGAGTCGTGAGTCCTAAGTCCCGCAAGGCGGGACACAATCTAACTCTCTAACTCTCTAACCGTCCAACTAATTTTACAACGCGTAATCCATCCATGCATCAGCCATGAGTTTGTGTCCTGCTGTCGTTGGGTGAACACCATCTCCTAGCCAATAATCAGCTGGAGCTTTTTCAATGGCTTCGTCTAATACTGTTTGGAATGGAATAAATTTTGCGTCAAATTCTTTTGCAAGATTTTGAACAACGTTGCTTCGTTGCTGTATTTCTGGAACCCAATTTTCCTTGACAGCCCAGTTTTCTTTCTCTGAGAGTAGCACGAAAGGTTCGCAGAGCACCAATTTCACATCAGGAAGTTGTTCTACAGTAAAGTCTAATAGCATTTTGTAGTATATAGCATATCGTTCCACACTGACGCCATCATTATTGCTCATGCCATGCCATGTGTCGTTTACACCAAGTAGTATGCTTATTAGGTTTGGTTTGAGATTGATTGCATCACGGTTCCAACGAGCCGTTGCGTCTGTGATTTTGTTCCCGCTAATGCCGCGATTGTAGCATTTAAGGTTTAAATCGGCAAATCTAGTTAGCAGGTCAAATGATGCCATGCCTGCATATCCTGGACCAAGAGAATCTAGGTTGTTTGGTTCGTTGTTGTCTTTGTTTCTACCGCAATCTGTGATTGAATCGCCTTGAAAAAGAATAATATCGTTGTTATTTATCATGTTTTTCTCAATTTTTGCTTGATTTTTTGTCGTTATAAATGTTAACTACCCAGTTGCAGAAAAGCATTGTTTTTATGCATAGGGCTAACATAGGGGTTCTGTTTAATAAAGTATTAACAATATGCGTTTTATGAATTGAACAGCACCCTGCCATATAGAAGTAAGAAGAATTCTATAGAAAATATATTTTTAAAGAAAGATTAAATTATGAAAAAGACAAATAAGAAGACAAATAAGAAGAAAGTTCAGGATAATATTCCTGAAGAAGATGTTGAAATCCTTGAACCAGAGCAGACTGTTGAAAAAGATGATGGTCAGAATGTCGAGGAAGACATTGTGAAAATCGAGGGTGAAAATAAAAATTTGATCGATCAAATGCTACGCTTAAGAGCTGACTTTGATAACTATAGGAGAAGAATGATTCGCGAAAAAGAAGATATGTTTGTTCAGGCAAATGAAAATTTGATTGAAGAGCTGCTTCCTGTTTTGGATCATTTAGATTTGGCATTGCAGTCTGCAGGAGGAGCAATTGAAGAGAGTGAAAGTGCGAAGGCTTTTGTTGAAGGTTTCCAGATGGTTGGAAATCAGCTCTATAGCTCTTTAGGTAAATTTGGTTTGGAAAGCATTGATGCAACAGATGCTGAATTCGATCCAAACTTGCATGATGCACTTTCATATATTCCTTCTGAGGATATTGCTGAAAACATGGTAATAAATCAGATCGCTAAAGGATACAGGCTTGGAGATAAACTTCTTCGACCTGCAAAGGTAGTTGTATCCAGTGGTAAACTAGAAGTTTCAGAAGAAGGTGAGGAGTAACAATGGCTACAAAAAAAGACTATTATGAACTCCTTGGAGTTACTAAAGCATCCACAGCTGATGAAATTAAAAAAGCCTACAGAAAGCTTGCCATGAAGTATCATCCAGATAAAAATCAGGGTGATGCTGTTGCTGAAGAAAAATTTAAAGAAGTTTCAGAAGCTTATGAAGTTCTGAGTGACCCAAACAAAAAAGCTCAGTATGATCGTTATGGGCATGATGGACTAAAATCATCATTTGGACCTGGTGGATTTGATTTTAATCGTGACTTTACACATGCATCAGACTTGCAGGACATTCTAAGTGGTCTGTTTGGTGGAGGCGGAGGCGGAAGCGGTGTTTTTGATGATTTCTTTGGAGGCGGCGGATCTCGTCGTTCATCAAATGGAGCACAGCGTGGAAATGATTTGCGTTTTGACCTTGAGATTGATTTGGAAGAGGCTGTTTTTGGCTCCAAACGTGAGATAACTCTGCCAATTGGCGACCAGTGTGAAACTTGTACGGGTTCAGGTGTGACACCTGGAAGCAAAAAAGAGACTTGTAAGCATTGCGGTGGCTCTGGTCAGATAACTTCAGGCGGTGGATTTTTCCAGATGCGTCAGACATGTCCTGTTTGTCGTGGAGAAGGCTCTATTATTGCCAATCCATGTTCCGACTGTCATGGTACAGGTAGAATCAAGAAGAAGAAACACTTGACCCTTTCAATACCAAAAGGTGTTGAGAGTGGCTCTCGTTTAAGACTTTCAGGTAAGGGTGAAAGTGGAATTAGGGGTGGTACAGCTGGTGATCTTTATGTTGTACTGCACATAAAGGAACACTCATTGTTCCATAGAGAAGGTAATGACCTTTTGTGTGACATTTCAGTCTCATTTGCTCTATGTGCTCTTGGCGGAAGCATCGAGATCCCAACAATCGATGGCAAAGCTAATCTTAAAATTCCTGCGGGTTCAAGAACAGGTAAAACTTTTAGATTAAGAGGCAAGGGCGTTTCAAGACTTGGTGGACATGGTCAAGGTGACTTACATATCAGAATCATTCCTGAAGTGCCGGCCAAGTTGACATCTAAGCAGAAAAAAATGCTTAAAGAGTTGATGGAGACTGAAACAAACTCAAATTACCCGGAAAAACGTGAATTTGAAAAAAACAAGGCAGCTTTTTATTCAAAGAAAGCAGCAATCCTTAAGGAGAAATAGGCTGACGGAAATAAGTGCTAAGTGCTAGGTGGGAAGTGATAAGTAGGCTGACTTACGTCAGCAGGTTAAGGCTAAGATTAAGATAAAGATTCTGACAGGTTGTCAGCGGAATTAAGGAAGATGTTATCTTTTATTTTACCTAGGGCGTTGCCCTAGGCTTTGTTATTTCAGGCTTTCAGCCCTAATGACTAACTGTCAACTGTCTAACTGTCTAACCGTCTAACGGACTAACTGTTGTCTAACCGTCTAGCTATCTAACTGACTAACTGTCTAACTGACTAGCTGACTAACCGTCTAACTGACTAACGGACTAACGGACTAACCGTCTAACTGTCTAACTGTCTAACCGTCTAACGGACTAACTGTCTAACTAAAAAAATGCATAGATGCTATATACAACAGAAGAATTGGCAGGGGAAGTATGCGTTCCCATCAAAAGAGGAGCTTCACCATATCACTCATGTAATGAGATTAAAGGTTGGTGAAGCTGTTGAACTGTTTGATGGCGAGGGTCATGAGGTGCGTGCAATTGTTGTCAATGAAACAGGCGAACATGATTCCTCAATCTGCCTTAAAATAGTTTCTGATGTGAAGTGTATTGAACAAGACTTAAAACTTATTCTCTTTCAGGCAATTCCTAAAGGTAAGCGAATTGATACCCTTATTGAAAAATGCACCGAACTTGGCGTTCATGAAGTTGTTCCTATGGTAACCGAAAGGGTTATTGTTAAAATTGCTGATCAAAAATCGGAGCAGCATAAAATTGCCCGCTGGCAGACAATTGCATTGAGTGCAGCCAAGCAGTGCGGCAGAGCCGATATTCCTAATATCTCAGAAGTTGTTAACATGTCTGATGTTTTTGAGAAACACTCCAGACCAGATGTTATGCTGGTTGCATCTCTTGAGGATTGTGCAAAAGATCTGCAGGAAGTTGTGCAGAATTTGAAAGCAAAAAGTGCTGAAACAGGTCAATCGTTTGATTGTATAGGTGTTTTTATTGGTCCAGAGGGTGATTTTACAGAAAAAGAGTATAATTTTCTTGTTGAAAAAGGGGCAATTCCTGTATCATTTGGACAATTAGTTATGAGAGTGGAAACAGCTGCAATATATGCGACGGCAATTCTTGGCTATGAATTTGTTAATGGAAAGGAATAATACAAATGAGTGAAGTAAGAGTAGGAATGATAGGTGCGGGTGCTATTGCTAATAGCCATTGCAGTGGAGTCAACAAGCATAAAAATGCTAAAGTAACAGCAATTGCCGACCCAAATGCAGAGAGAGCTAAGGAAGTTCAGGAACTTTTCGATATTGAAACTGTTTACTCAGACTGGAAAGAGATTGTTGCCGATCCAAACATTGATGCCGTTGCAGTTGCTCTACCAAATTTTCTGCATGCACCAGTGTCAATTGCTGCTTTAGAAGCTGGAAAACATGTTATCTTAGATAAACCATTTGCTTTGAACTTGGAAGAGGCTGAAGCTGTTGTTGCTGCTGCAAAGAAATCTGGCAAGATTTTTATGGTTGGTATGAACCAGAGGTTTTCCAAAGAGGGGCAGATAATCAAAGCGCTAGCTGATCGAGGTGAGTTTGGTGAAATTTATAGAGCTGAAACATGCTGGATGCGTAGAACCGGTGCACCAAAATTCGGCACCTGGTTTGGTCGCAAAGATCTTGCTGGTGGCGGTTGTCTGCTTGACATTGGTGTTCATGAACTTGATTTATGTCTTCACCTGATCAACAACTGGGAACCGGTTTCTGTAACAGGTCAGATTTTTACAAAATTTGGTAACCGAGGTATTGGCGAGGGCGGTTGGGGAAAATCAATTCCCGGCGAGCATGTTTTTGATGTTGATGACAGTGCAACTGCATTGATTAAATTTGCAAATGGTGCCGTTGTTGACCTGAAAGTTTCTTGGATTCAGCATCAGGCAACTGGCGGTGAGAATGGTGTTAAAATCTTTGGTACAGAAGGTGGGGCGCAAACACATCCAACACCAAAAGTTTTCAGATTTGCCAAAGAAAATGGTGAATACGAAGTGGTTGAACCTCAGGATGTGAAACTTCCTTATGCTGCTGCTTGCCGTCACACAAATTGGATTGACGCAATTCTTGGCGATGCAGAACCTATCTGCAAGATTGAAGAAGCTTTGGTTGTTCAGAAAATTCTTGATGCAATCTATGAATCTTCTGCTACTGGTGAGCAGGTGAAAATCAAATAATAATTGATTTTGTATACAAAAAAGAGCCTTTTGAAGGCTCTTTTTTTTTGGATTTTTCAAGCGTAAGAAGTAAAATGTTTATGAAGTCTAAAGTAATCTCTATATTAGACGAGCTTGCAATTACATTGCTCGTCTAAGTAAACTTGTACAATATATAGGATATGTTGCAATTTTTCCATATGCAGAGAAGTTTTCAAGAGACAATCTGATGCCAAGGTTTAATTTTCGTTCATTAATATCCTTTTGTTTAAAAAATCAAGGTTAAATTACTGTATTTACTTCAAAAAGTCAAGGTTAAATAGTGGTTTTTAGTTCAAAAAGTCAAGGTTAGATTGAGGACATATTCCCTAGTTTTTCGGTTGGAGATAAATATGTGCACTTGAGTAAACGCCTTGGCGAGACTGGAGCCTGCGACAGCAATGGAGTGTAGCGTAATGGCCTATAAAATTAGCAAAAAACACATTGTTTTATCACCAAACGGGTGATAAATATGAAAAATAATTTTTAATGACGATGAGGATGTATTAACTCCTCCCTGGCTAGCTCGCTAGTCCCGCTCTGCGGGAGGAGGTGTTCGAGGAACGAGAACGGAGGGGTGGGCTCCCATTCCTACAAGACAATATTGATTTGCAAGTTTGGGAGCGAGAACGGTCACCTGCGTGACGGCATGAAAAACGTTCTCATAAAGTGTCTTAACTGAAAAATCAAGGACAATAATGGGAATACAAGATTCAATAATTTCATATATAAGGTCGGGGATTGTATCCGGCAAATTTAAGCCCGGCTCAAGATTGAAGGGGCGCGAGTACTTCTGTGAGAAGTTTAGTACGACACCCATCACAGTGCAGCGAGCATTTAACCGTCTGATAAAAATGGGATTTGTCACCGCTGAAAAATCAGTTGGAACTTTTGTTGCAGAAAAACCCTCATGTCTTCATCAGGTTGCGTTGCTTTTTTCCGCATCACCAGATAGTTCTAACTGGACAAGTTTTTCACAGGTTGTTGTTGATAATATTCTCAAAATAGAGAAACAGGCAAATGTTACTATAAAGTGTTTTTTTGGCATGGGTAAGAGCGAGGATAATTCTGAAGTATTTGAAGAATTTCAGAAGCATTTGGATGAACAGACCTTGGTTGCTGCAATTTATTTGTCTGAATTCCGAAATTTTAGAAAAAGGGCTTGGAGCAATGTGAATATTCCTTACTATGTTGTTGCACAACCTAATCAGGCACATGTCACCCAAGAATCGAATTAAAGAAGCCGGATTATTATCAGATGGGGGTTTCTAAGTTCAAAGAACTGGGTCGTAAACGCATTGCAATTGTTACTGTTGATCTATTCATTTCAGAACGCGAGCAGCTTGTTAAAGATATTTTTGTTCAAAATGGTCTTGAATATTATGAAGAATATGTTCAGTCTTTCTCTATAAATAAAACTTTTTCTGCTGATAAATCTTTATGGATTGACCGTTTTTTAAGGTTGATCTTCTTGTTGCCTGACAACAAAAAGCCGGATGGTATTTTTGTGACAGATGATAATTTTCTTGATGCAGCCTATAGGACACTTCAAGAACTTGGTTTGAAGATTGGATATGACATTGATGTGATTGGTCATGCTAATTTTCCTGTAGTTCGAAAAACGTTTCCTAATGTTTATCAGCTTGGATATCATGTTCCAGAAATGGTGAAATCTGCGTGTGAATTGTTGCTTTCAGGCGGTAATGTCGACAATATGATGGTTATGCCTGAATTCAGACAAGATAAATAGGGGTTCCTGTCTAATTCATAAAACGCATGTTGTTAATGCTTTATAAAATGTTATCAACGTTTATCTGCAATCCCGCCTTGCGGGACTAGCAAAGTAGGTAGACGTTTTTGTCTAAAAAGCGTGCAGGTGACTTAATATTCAGAGTTTATGGAGACCGTCCCAATTTGTGTGTCTAAAGCAACGAAGTTATGCTAGAGCATTTCGCTCATGAAACGCAGTAAATCTTTGTCCTCCGGCTTCCTTTGAATCTTTCAAAAAAATACGCAATTGGCGTGCTATTACTTGATTTTTTTTAAAAGCCCAACGTCGTCCTCGAATAAAATCTTTACAGCGTTTCATTTGTTCAATGCTTTAACGCCTCCGTCTGAAGGTGCGTCCGACAGAAATATTGACAGTGGAGTTACATTATGCTGATGATCGTACCTTGAGGGGAAGAGGCATCAATTATGAAACCGTCATCCTGTGGTGTACTGTGGAAATACTCTGGGATGATCTCGCCATCGTATCTAACGCGGCCATCGCTAAGCAAAGTGTTCAAACCGGACTCATCTAGATTGTCAATAAACAAAATTCCCGTTGAATCTTCAGTAAAGTTTAAATAATCGCCTGCCCCCGCGCTGATGCCTTCTGACGCTGTCCCGTCCAACAAGTTGATAGTACCCCCCGAGAACTCTATTGTGTCGCCAGCCAATGAAAGGAGATTTGCGTTCAATATACCGCCGGAAATAGAGCTGTCACCGCCGGTCGCTTGGAACTCGCTGGTTCCGAGAGAGAGGCTGCCGTTTGTCATGGATAATGTGTATCCCGATCCCACCGTCAAATTGCCGGAACCCGTCACGTCAGCACCGCCGATGCTGAATGAACCGCTGGTTGAAGAACCATTGCCGAACGTGAGAGAGTTGTACGTCAAGGTGCCGCCGTTTGCCTCTAAATTGTTGTACAGAAATATGTTGGCCATGATTACAGTTGCGTTGCCGCTGGAACGAAGGGTTGCGTAGTCGGAGTCGGTTTGCCCGATTTCCACCGCCCCGCCGTCGCTGTCGAAGGTGCCGCCGTTGATGTGTAGAAGCGAGTTGTCGGTATGATAATATCCCATGCGCATTTTACCCGCAGTCCCCATGTTGAATTCTGCTCCGGAATTGATGATGATGGTTCCCGGCAGTGTGCCTGGGTTTTGCCCGAGGTTCATCCAGCTGCCGCCGCCACCCTGGATGAATTTGCCTCCGTTCATGGTGAGGATTCCGCCTTGGGCTACCGAAAAGTCGACACCTGGGATATAAGTGATGGTTCCGGAATTGATGGTGGCCGTATCACCGCTGCCGAGATTGGGCGGACCGCCGTTCCAGCCTGTGGCAGTCGTGTTCGTATAGTAATGGTCTCCGCCGCCCCAGGTGTAGTCTGTAGCGTATGCCGAGGATATTATGGTCCCAAGCAGAATGAGCAAAGTTGACTGAGCAATTCGCAATACATGTATGTTTGGCATTTGGTATCTCCTTATTTTTTTTAGTTTTTTTTTAAACAATTATTATACGAATGTTCGTAAAATAATGTTTTTCAATATTTGTTAATAATTTCAAAGGTACCAATAAAATCACTTTTACTACTATTAACATAAAGCACGTCATATGAATATTCTATATTCACCTATGATTATATAGATTAAGCATAAGATTTCCCGTGAAGGTATTTCCTCCTCTCTGACCTCCAGCTATTAACGAACATAGCACTAACAATATTTTTTTCATTATTTTGGCTCCTTACTGCACTTTTAAAAACAATACAAGTATACATCAAATATATCAAATGTAAATCAGAAAGTTTAAAAAATCAATAATAAATCTTAAAGTATTTGTTATAAGCAGTTTAGACATAGATGGCAGAACAGCATATAGTACATAGAACTTATTAATTGTTGGCATAATCAACAGAAAATGCGATGAAAATCTGTAAATATAGATAATTTTCGGGTCTTCATAAATTATTGTGGGTGCATATTCGATTTTAGCAAAAAAACTGCTTATTCTATCCTTCACGCTCGTCATTCCCGGGAGGAGTTTGGTGAGGCTAATGTTTGGCGTGCAGGTTCACAACTGTAGCCGAGGTACGCAGACCTTTGAAAATTATGATAAATATTTTGATGCACGTTTTGACATGTCCCACTCCGTCTCGCATTGCTCGCCACCTACTCCCGCAGAGCGGGACTAACAAGTTAGCCGGGGAACAAGCGGTAGACTTGCGGGTTCGACCTGTAGCCGAGTCGCTCCGGCTCGGGGAAACGATTCGCGAATAACGCTCCACGAACAACGGGAGCGAAGCGACAGGAGGAGCAGGACTGAGGGGGTTTAAGAATATATCAAACGAAAATATGAGAGTTCATCCTTTAGTTTTTCGGTTGGACAAGAAAACATCTGTTTTAACCAATAAAATCAGCAAATGAGAGCTTGTTTTTTTTCAGTTTTGGGTGATAAAGTTGAAAATTATATTTAAAAGGCGGGGTGAAGCACCCCGACCCTACAGAAGCCATTTGCAATCAACCTTTTAGCTTTGGTTGCAGCAT
>JAQICX010000029.1 GCA_027858345.1 Kiritimatiellia bacterium
CGCTCGAAGCTTATAAATAGTAGGTTTAGCCTTTTTGTTTCAACTGAAACCCGTTCGGTTTTCAATCTGTTTCTTGACAAAGCATTTGAAAATAAAAACCAAGAAACCTGCGAAGTAACTCTGGTGAAAGATGGTGACTCGCCAACCCATGTTTTGCTTACCGGAATTGTTGCCGAAAATGAAGAATTCTGCAACATCACAATGGTTGACATCACCGAGCACAAGCTGGCCGAGGAAAAAATTGAATTTCTGGCGAAGTTCCCATCTGAAAACCCCAGTCCGGTGTTGCGTATAGACAAAAATGGCTATCTGCTTTATGCGAACGAAGCAGGATTCACATTGCTGCCGGAATGGAATCTACAAGTCGGCAAGCCAACTATACCCATCCTGCGCAAAGCGGTCTTACAAACAATACAAGATGAAAAGACACAAACGCTCGAGATTAAATACGACAGACGGCTCTATTCTTTCTTCGTTACGCCTATTATCGCCGAAGGGTATGTCAACTTTTATGCGAGCGACATCACCGAGCACAAGGAGGCGGAAGAAGCTTTAAAGGAAAATGAAGAAAGATACAAGCAGATTTATCAATTTTCACCAGATTCGATTATTATCCTCGATATGGATATGAATATCCTGGATGCCAACGATAAGGCAGTAGAAGAGTTTGGCTATTCAAAAGTAGAACTGCTAAAAAAGAAGATTATTGAATTACATCCCGAGGCCGAACAAAAACATTCCGCCCAAGTATTGGCTTCTATAAATAAAAAAGATATGTTAAATGTAGAGACAAAGTTCATGAGGAAAGACGGTTCTGCTTTTCTTGCCGAAGCAACTCCCTGCAAATATACGCTTGGAAGCAAACCGATAATTCATGTTGTTATTCGTGATATCACCGAACATAAATTAGCAGAAGAATCTGTTCAGAAGGAGAGAAAAATGCTCCGTACATTAATTGATAATCTTCCTGACCCAATTTATGTAAAAGATGCTGAAGGCCGTAAATTGATTGCCAATCCTGCCGATATTAAAAATATTGGTAAAAAGAGTGAAGCCGATGTTTTGGGTAAAACTGACATGGAATTATTCCCCGGCAAAATTGGGGCCCGTGGATTTGCCGATGACCAGAAAATTATGCAAACCGGTATTCCAGTAATTAGCCGCGAAGAAAATTTCTTTGATGCAAAAAAACAACAGCTCTGGTTGCTAACAACCAAAATACCTCTTATTAATGAAAAAGGGGAAACAACCGGATTGGTAGGTATCGGCCGTGATATCACCGAACGCAAACAGGCGGAGGAAAAGATTCGTGAAAAGGACCTCCAGTTTAGAAAGCTTTCATCAAACTTACCAGACCTGATTTATCAATTTACGCAGCGACCTGACGGAAGCTACTTCGTTCCGGTAGCCTCAGAAGGTATTAAGAACATTTTTGGATGTTCTCCTGAAGATGTAATTGAGGACTTTACTCCCATTGCTAAAGTGATTTATCCTGAAGATGCGGAAAGAGTAATAAGCGACATCGAGTACTCAGCAAAGCATTTGACTTATTTTACCTGTGAGTTTAGAGTACAAATACCCGGAAAACCAGTTCAATGGATATATTCCAGATCATCCCCCGAGAAATTGGCTGATGGTAGTATAACCTGGTATGGCTTTAATTCAGACATCACAGAGCGCAAGCAAGCCGAAAAAGAGCGAGAAAAATTGCAGGCTCAGTTGACACAAGCCCAGAAAATGGAATCCATTGGACGTCTGGCAGGTGGAGTGGCTCATGATTTTAATAACATGCTTGGAGTAATCCTCGGAAATACTGAGATGATCCTGGAGGAATTGGATCCGAATATGCCAACCTATGACGAACTGGAAGAAATTAAAAAAGCAGCCCAGCGTTCCGCCGACCTGACTCGACAATTGCTGGCTTTTGCCCGCAAACAGACGGTAACACCTGAAGTGCTAGACCTGAACCAGACACTGGAAGGGATGCTCAAGATGCTTCGCAGTATGATTGGCGAGAACATCGAGCTAGTCTGGCTGCCGGGCAAGAACCTTGATCCGATCAAAATAGATCCGTCGCAAATCGACCAGTTGCTGGCCAACCTTTGTGTCAACGCCAGTGACTCCATTGAGGACGTAGGCAAGATCACAATCGAAACAAGCTCCACTGTCTTCGATGAAGATTACTGCTCTAAGCATGCGGACTTCATGCCTGGCGAGTTCATTATGCTAACCGTAAAAGACGATGGATGCGGCATGAATCAGGATACACTGGACATGATCTTTGAACCATTCTTCACAACCAAAGAGCTGGGAAAAGGGACCGGCCTTGGACTGGCGACTATATACGGCATCGTCAAACAGAACAACGGCTTTATCAACGCATACAGCCAGCCAGGCCAAGGTACGACTTTCAATATCTATCTACCACGGCATATCGCCAAAACAGAGCAGATTCAGGAAAAAGATCCTGCAAAGCCGGACGTTGGTGATCACGAGACCATCCTGTTGGCGGAGGATGAAACTGCAATTCTGAGAATAACCACAAAAATGCTTGAAAAACTGGGTTACAAGGTGGTGGCTGCTGCTACGCCAGGCGAAGCCATCCGCCTAGCTGAAGAGCATACCAACCCAATACACATGCTAATTACCGATGTGGTGATGCCTGAAATGAACGGCCGCGACCTCGCTAAAAACATTTTGACTCTCTACCCGAACATCAAGCGCCTGTTCATGTCTGGCTATACAGCCAATGTAATTGCACACCAAGGCGTGCTGGACAAAGGTGTAAACTTCATACAAAAACCTTTCTCAATAAAAGAGCTGGCCGCCAAAGTGCAAGAGATTATGCAGAATGAATAGATAACAAGAGGTAAAAGTCTGAGAAGTTCGTAAGTGCGCGAGTTCGTAAATGCGCAAGTCGGAGGAATAGCTCCGCAGGTATTTATTACATATTAAATGCCAGAAAAAAAGCCTCCCTAGCATTGCTAGTCCCGCAAAGCGGTAAACCAACTAAAATCAACTTTGCTGCCCATTCCACATAAAAACATTTGTCTTCTGGAAAAAAATATTATATTATCATCAATAATATATAGAAAATAATCAAAAGCAAATATTTTGCTTGTGAATTATTTAAATATTAAAGACATTATTTTACGAATAGTTATAATTGTTGAGGTATTGTCAAAAATTGTATGAAAAATATGAAACGGAATACCCATCCCACCTCGAAAAATGAAAAGGGAAAAGGGAAAACTACTGGAATTCGCTTTGCTCATATTATTATTAAGCCAAGCTGGAGCTTGGCGTTCCCGGGTTGAGCCAGTCGCTTTGCTCCCGTTATTCGCGAATCGTTGGTCGTTGATTGTAGCAAGCAGCTGGACTGCACGACAACTGGACACGAAAGGTAAGTTCCCTTGACCATTCGCCGGAATACGTGAGACGTGCCAAGTGCTACGTGTTCAAATTTTTCACTTTTCCATTTTCACTTTTCACTTTTCTATAATCCTGCAAGTCAACAGCTGTCCGCCAAAGCTCCTCTATTCATCATTCGATGTTCGATGTTGGACGTTCTCTCTTATAAATACCGCCAGAGGCTTTCCCCCTTAGCCATTTACAATTTACTATCAACCATTCACAATTATTTTCTCAACCTTAACCTTAATCTCAACCTGCTGGCTTTCCCGCGCCGGGGCGACGCGGCTACAGTTGTGAAACTGCAAGTCTACCGCTGTCCGCCAAAGCTCCTCCCGCTTTGAGGGGAGGTCACCTCGCCTGCGAGGTGGGAGGGGTATCCGCAAACTTAACCTTTATGAACGTCCATCATCGAATAAAGGACACTTCAGCCTCCGGTACTACGGCTCGACAAAGCCGTGGGTCGGTTGGAAACATTGCCAAACAATCATCTTTTTCGACTACAGGACTTCAACGACTACTATCGACTTCGAGCTAAGCCATTCATCGATTCACCATTTCTCTTTTATCTCTGTGTAAAAACTCTTCTTTTCTACCTTAGATTTTCGGTTGGGAATCAAAACATAGGTTTTGGGTAGTAAAATCAGGAAATAGTTCTTTTGATTTCTGCATTTTGGGTGATCCACGCCTTGCGGGACAAGTAATTATGAAAATTTTATTTAAAAGGCGGGGTCACGGACCCCGACCCTACAGAAGCTATTTGCAATCAACAGATTAACTTTGGTTGCAGCATCCGCAACTGTAGGGTCGGGGTGCTTCACCCCGCCGTGAGGGGTACTCAACCGAAAAATTGAGGTTTTCTATTGGTTTCCCAAAAAAATGTTGCATTTTAAATAAAAAACTTCTACAATTGTAGAGAATATTAATAAAGACTATATGGTTTTGCTTGGATTGTTGTGGATAAAAAAATTATTATTATTAAAAAATCTGCGAAAATCAGCACTCCGCTTGCGGATCCACTTCATCAGCGTGCAAAAAAAATCAGCGTGCCATCGGCTCTATAAAAAGGGTACTATGAAAAAAGATAATACAGAATCAGAAATATTACGCCAAAAGGCAGAAGCACAATTTAAAAAGAGGCCTCCAAAAGAAAACCTCGATTTATCAGAAGCCGATACGTTAAGACTCATTCACGAGTTGGAGGTTCACCAGATTGAACTTGAATTGCAAAATGATGAACTCCAACGTGCAAAAGCCGATGCAAACATTGCCACGAACAAGTACACCGATTTATACGATTTCGCTCCATCGGGCTATTTTACTATATCGAAGTTGGGTGAAATTGTTGAACTGAATCTCACAAGTGC
>JAQICX010000040.1 GCA_027858345.1 Kiritimatiellia bacterium
CGCTCGAAGCTTATAAATAGTAGGTTTAGCCTTTTTGTTTCAACTGAAACCCGTTCGGTTTTCAATCTGTTTCTTGACAAAGCATTTGAAAATAAAAACCAAGAAACCTGCGAAGTAACCCTGAAGAACAATGGTGACTTACCAACTCATGCTTTGCTTACCGTAATTGTTGCCGAAAATGAAGAATTCTGCAATATCACAATGGTTGACATTACCGAGCGCAAAAGGGCGGAAGAAAAAATCCTTAAATTAGATCGTCTGTATGCTGTTATCAGTCAAATCAATCATACTATTGTAAGAACAAGCGACAGAGATAAACTCTTTCAGGAAGTTTGCGAGATTGTAATTGAATACGGAAAGTTCCAAATGTCGTGGATTGGATTAGTTGATGAAGAAACCAAGTTTGTTAATCCGGTTGCATTTTCCGGAATTGAAGACGGGTATCTTGCAAAGATTAAAAAGATTTCAGCTAAAAATATACCCGAAGGACGTGGACCAACTGGAGTAGCTTTAAGAGAGGGGCAGTATTTTGTTTGTGACGACATTGAAAACGATCCGATAATGCAACCTTGGAAAAACGAAGCCCTAAAAAGAGGGTATCGTTCCTCGATTGGATTGCCTATAAAATTCTTTGGAAAAGTTATTGGTGCGTTTTGTCTTTATTCTTCTACTTCTCATTTCTTTGACCAGACAGAAATTGGATTGTTGCTTAAAGTAACAAATGATATTTCATTTGCTATAGAAACAATTGAAACGGAAAAGAAAAGAGTTGAAGCGAAAGAAGCACTGCGGGAAAGCGAAGAACGCCTCAGCCTCTTTTTTGCACAATCTTTAGATGGGTTTTTCTTTATGATGCTGGATGAACCAATAGTTTGGGATGATTCAATCGAAAAAGAAAAAGTGCTCGATTATGTTTTTGAACACCAGCGGATAACTAAAATAAACAGTGCCATGCTTGAACAGTATGGGGCAACAGAAGAACAATATATTGGATTAACGCCTGCGGATTTATTTGCACACGACATCAAACAAGGCCGTCAGGCTTGGAAAAATCTTTTTGACAAAGGCAAACTTCACATCGATACCCACGAAAAGAAATTAGATGGAAGCGATATGATCATTGAAGGCGATTACATTTGTTTATACGATGCAAAAAAACGGATTATCGGCCATTTCGGTATTCAGAGAGAAGTTACAGCTATACGTCGTGCCGATAAGTTATTACGTAAAAGCAAAAACGAATTGAAAGAATATTTCGAAAATGATATTTCGGCTAATTATGTTGTTTCGCTCGAAGGGGAAATCTTTAGCTGTAACAAAACATTCCTTGAAATGTTCGGCTTTGAAAACAAATCACATACCGAAAAATTTGACGTCACTCAATTGTATAAAAACCCTGCTGATCGAATAGAATTACTCCGCCGGGTAAAACAAGATGGAAAAGTTGAAAATTACGAAGTAACGTTTTTGACTAAAGATGCCAAGACACTATTTGCAATCATAAATGCCATCGGCATTTTTAACGACTCGGGCGAACTTGTACAAACAAGAGGGTATATTGTTGATATCACCGACAGAATGAACGCAGAAGAACAACTGAAAGAAAGTGAACGAAAATTTAAGGACATGGCTAATCTTCTTCCGCAAATTATTTTTGAAACAGATGAAAATGGAATTTTGACATACATAAATGAAGTGTCATTCAAATTATTTGGTTATTCAGAAGAAGATTTCTCCCAAAAATTGACTGCACTTCAAATGATTGATCCCAAAGATAGGGATCTTGCAGCTGCCAATATTCAACTTGTAATGAAGGGTGCGAAGCCAAGCACCCATGAATATACTGCATTAAGAAAAGACGGCTCAAATTTTCCGGTGTTGATTTATTCAAGTGCAAAAGTTAACGATGGCAGAGTGCTCGGTCTGAGAGGCACTATAATCGACATCACAGAACGCAAAAAAACGGAGGAATCGCTCTTAAAACTATCCCATGCCGTAGAGCAAAGCCCCGTTTCAATTTTAATTACAGATACCGACGGAAACATTGAATACGGAAACCCTAAAGCAGCTGAAATTACCGGTTATAAACCTGAAGAGTTAATCGGCAAAAATCCGAGAATATTTAAGTCGGGCGAAAAACCAAAAAGCGAATATCAGAATCTCTGGAACACAATTTCGTCAGGTAAGCAATGGTTTGGCGAATTTCACAACAAAAAGAAAAACGGTGAACTATACTGGGAAGCGGCATCTATTTCTCCTATCATGAATGATAAGGGTGAAATTATCAATTATGTTGCTGTGAAAGAAGACATCACTGCGCGCAAGAAAGCCGAAAAAGAGCAGAAAAATCTGCAGGCAGAGTTGACCCAAGCCCAGAAAATGGAATCCATTGGACGTCTGGCAGGTGGAGTGGCTCATGATTTTAATAACATGCTTGGGGTAATCCTCGGAAATACTGAGATGATCCTGGAGGAGTTGGATCCGGCTATGCCAATCTTTACAGACCTGGAAGAAATTAAAAAAGCAGCCCAGCGTTCCGCCGACCTGACTCGACAATTGCTGGCTTTTGCCCGCAAACAGACGGTGTCGCCTGAAGTGCTAGACCTGAACCGGACACTGGAAGGGATGCTCACGATGCTTCGCCGGCTGATTGGCGAGGACATCGACCTGGCTTGGCTGCCGGGCAAGAACCTTGATCCGATCAAAATAGATCCGTCGCAGATCGACCAGTTGCTGGCCAACCTGTGTGTCAACGCCAGCGACGCCATTGCGGACGTGGGCAAGATCACCATCGAAACAAGCAACGCTGTCTTCGATGAAGATTACTGCTCTGAGCATGTGGACTTCATGCCAGGCGAGTTCGTGATGCTGACCGTGAGCGACAATGGCGGCGGCATGGACCAAAGTACGCTTGACAAGATCTTTGAACCATTCTTCACAACCAAAGAACAGGGAAAAGGCACAGGCCTAGGACTGGCGACCATCTACGGCATCGTCAAACAGAACAAAGGTTTTATCAATGTCTACAGCCAGCCCGGCCAAGGCACGACCTTCAATATCTATCTGCCACGGCATATAGACAAAATAGAGCAGATTCAGGAAAAAGATCCTGCAAAGCCGGACGTTGGTGATCACGAGACCATCCTGCTGGTAGAGGATGAGTCTTCGATTCTGGAAATGACCACGAGAATGCTTGAAAAACTGGGTTACAAGGTGGTGGCGGCAGGCTCCCCTGGCGAAGCTATCCGCCTAGCCAGAGAGCAAACCAACCCAATACACATGCTAATTACCGATGTGGTGATGCCTGAAATGAACGGCCGCGACCTCACTAAAAACATTTTGACTCTCTACCCAAATATAAAGTGCCTGTTCATGTCTGGCTATACAGCCAATGTAATTGCACACCAAGGCGTGCTGGACAAAGGTGTAAATTTCATTCAAAAACCTTTCTCCATAAAAAGAGCTGGGCACCAAGGTGCACGAGATTATGCAGAATGAATAGGTTATGGAAAAAATTATATGAAAGAATATGATTCCGCTCATAGAGCGGACGCTACAACGGGCTGCAATTTAAACAAGCCTATGTTGGTTATTACGGCTTAAAATACAGTTAGCAGTTGTAGAGTCGGTTCTATGAACCGAAATAAAAAGGGAAAACTACTGGAATTCGCTTTGCTCATATTATTGTTAAGCCAAGCTGGAGCTTGGCGTTCCCGGGTTGAGCCAGTCGCTTTGCTCCCGTTATTCGTGAATCGTTGGTCGTTGATCGCTTTCCCGAGGTCTGCTGACCTCGGCTACAGTTGTGAAACTGGAAGTCTACTGCGGTTCGCCAAAACTCCTCATAAATATACTTTTTCTTCCACGCCTCTGCGAGAAACTACCCACTTCCTACTACTCACTACCCACTGCTGGCAAAGCCAGCTTCGGAGGTGGCGAGCCGTAGTCTCGAAGAGCGAAGGCTGAAGGGGTGTACCTTAACCTTAATCTCAACCTGCTGGCTTCCCCGCGCCGGGGCGACGCGGCTACAGTTTGAAAATTGCATTTTAACCATTGATTGTTGAATAAACCCTGTAGCCGAGTCGCTCCGGCTCGGAGAGCTATCCAACCACCCAACGATCCAACTAAAATCAACTTTGCTGCACATTCAGCATTTAAACAATTGTCTTTTGTAAAAAAATATTATATTATCATTGATATTAGTACAGTAAGTTTACCAAGCAAATGCTAAACTTAACCTTGGAAATCATTTAAATATTGAAGGAAATTATTTTGCGAAAAAGTTTCATAATTGTTCGCCAAGAAAATGAAAACATCACAAAAATCACATATTGTTGTTCAAATTCCAGCACCAGTTGGAATCCAGATAGCCGAAATTCGCAAGGCACTGGGATATAAAAACAACCTACCTATCGACCTCACATTAACAGGATCTTCAGGAGTTGGTCCCATTCCTGTGGGGACAGATCTTGCGCTTATTAAAGACCAGATTGACCAGATCGCTAATCAGTTCACTCCATTTGAAGTTATATTCAATGAATGTAAGATTTTTTCAAATACATCAATTGCATATTTATCACCATCAGACAGAACAATATTTGATCGAATACATGAGTCTTTGAAACAATCATCCATTCCATTTTTACCATCAGAATTTGAATACACTCCGCATTGCACAGTCACCACGAATCTACAAATAAGTATAGAGAAAATCACTATCCCAAATGAAAAGTTCATCATTGATTCAATTTCCTTATTTGAGCGCAATGACATAACCAGTGAGATCACTCTACTATACAAAACTAAACTAAAACCCGAACCAAATGATTGAATAAGAGTGGAATAATGAATAATAGATTTGATCAGAAAGCCAAAGAGATGGATGGAAATCCGACTATTAGAGACGTTGCCTTAAAATTTTCACAGGTACTGAAGGAGGAAGTTCAACTTACCACAGAATCAAAACTTCTTGATTATGGATGCGGGTCAGGACTTATCGGTATGCATTTGTATAAAGATGTTTCATCAATAGTTATGTTGGATAGTTCGGCAGGAATGCTGGAATTATTAATCACACATTATTTTACGAACAGAGATAATAATGGTTCAATAGGAGAAAAATTATGAGCTATTCAATACCAGAAAGAGATTGGAAGTATCTAAGAACAATCAATAGAGATATGCTGAACACTCTATGTTTAAGAATCAACAAACAGTCTGAGACCATCATTCAAAATCCAGATAAAACAGAACATGAAAAGTATGGTAAACTGTATAAACATATTCACAACTCAGACAAAATTATTGCTGATGGCTTCGATGATTGGAGAAGGTCCAAGATCTGGCTTAAAATAGCTGTTCTAATTAGAGAAGAGTTATTAACTGATGAACATATAGAAAATTTGTCAGATGAAACACAAGAGCGTATTCAGAACATCAAAACCGCACTACAAGAAGACTAATCGGTCAAATCAACCACTCAAAAGCAATGGTTTTGCCTTTGAAATTATTAACAAATAGAAAGATATTATTTTATGCACTCTCGCAAGTTTTGGGAAAAACATAATCGGATGCTAGTAATCCAAGTCGTTGGAGTTCTTGTGTTTGCCCTTTGTTCTGGGTGCGCAAGCACTGGATATTTAGGTGATCGAATGAATGATGCTGCCTGCATTCATAAAGTTCAGAGATCAAAGCGTCCAGTAGTCATTACAGATCACGGGAAAAGTGAGGCAATTTTAATTGATGTTGCAGAATTTGAGGCCATGTTTCAAAGGTTGGAATTACTTGAAGATATCGCTATGGGTGAATCCATGATTGCAGAAGGGAAAGGTATTCCTCATGCACAAGCTAAAAAGATAATTTTGAAAAGAATATCGTGATGAAAATCCAATGGTCTCCACTCGCAGTTGAACGTATTACTGAAATATCAGATTACATCGCCCAAGACAACCCGACGGCTGCAGAACATTGGGTTCATTCAATCTTTGACCGAGTAGAGCAGATTAAAGATTTTTCCAAGACAGGGCGTTTAGTTCCATAAATAGCTTAGGGCGGACAAGCCGCTTGTCTGCGTGCAACGCACAGGCAGGCACGAAGGCACGAAGAACGCAGAGTAAAAACAAATGGATTAAGAACGTCCAACATCGAACGTCCAACATCCAATAATGAATAAACACCCCTCCGTCTCGCTTCGCGAGCCACCTCCTCCCGCCTTGCGGGACTAGCAAAGCCAGCCGGGGAGGAGTTTTT
>JAQICX010000085.1 GCA_027858345.1 Kiritimatiellia bacterium
CTTTATTAACCTATGCAGCAAAAAACTTAAGACTTTCTGATAAATCAGGTGACATTAGCAAAGGAAGTGAAATTGCGGAAATAGTTCTGTACGCAATAATGAAGCATCATTTTAATGCATTACCAGTAGTTCCAAAAAATTTTTATAAGCAAAACGCACAAGACAATGCGAAAGGAGCTGATAGTGTGTAAGCTCCCCCGTAAAACGGACAGTTTAAAAATAGAATTAAATCACTAATTTTGAACTGTACTTATGAAAAAGAAAAGATTTTCACCCGAACAAGTTGCACGCGTACTCAAAGAATTTGAGGGCGGCAAAAGCGTGCAGGAGCTGCTCAAAGAATATGGCATCAGCCAAGCTACGTTTTACAAATGGCGTCAGCGCTATGGAGGCTTGGAAGCTTCGGAGCTAAAACGGTTAAAGGAGCTTGAGGAAGAGAACCGTAAGCTGAAAATGATGTACACCGAGCTTGCATTGGATTTAAAGGTCGCAAGGGAGATCATCGAAAAAAAGCTTTAAAGCCCTGTCTAAAGCGCGAAATCGCCAGCGAAATTAGTACTGAATTACCAACGAGCATCGGCAGGGCATGCCGCATAATTGGTTTAAGTCGTTCCGTATACTATTATCAGTCAATTAAAGATGATTCAGAGTTGATCCAAGCCCTTGAGGAGCAAACTCAAGCACATCCAGCTGAAGGCTTCTGGAAGGCTTACGATCGTTTTAGACTTACTGATAAACCCTGGAATCATAAACGTGTTTATCGTGTATATTGCTTAATGCGTTTGAATATAAGACGTAAAGTAAAAAGACGGCTACCAGCCAGAGTGCAAGTTCCGCTTGAAATTCCAGCAGAACCAAATCATACCTGGTCCATTGATTTCATGCATGATGCTCTTGTTAATGGCAGAAAAATAAAGGCTTTTAACGTCATGGACGATTTTAATCGCGAAGCACTTCATGTAGAAATAGACCACTCCATGAAAAGCAATAAAGTAATATATGTTTTGAACCACCTTATAAACAGAAAAGGAAAGCCTAAGCAAATACGGATGGACAACGGTCCGGAATTCATTGCTCAATTATTGAAAGATTGGGCAATAATGAAAGGAATTGAAACGCTATACATACAACCGGGAAAGCCAACACAAAACTCACTTATAGAAAGGTTTAATGGAACATTTCGTCGCGGAGTTTTAGATGCTAATCTTTTTGATTCATTGGATCATGCCAGAGAAATAGCCTCAGGCTGGGTGGATGATTACAATCAATTAAGGCCACATGACGCATTAAATGGACTTAGCCCAATCCTATACGCACAAAAACAAGCGGAGAGTCTGAGCAAAATTGAACCATCACATTTTTCTCTTCAGAACCCCTCAATTCCTCCGGGAGGGGATTCTGAAGCAAAAAATGTTTCACCTGACAAATTGAGTTTAGAGGAAAAAATTATAACTTAATGCTGTCCTAAAAATGGGAAGCTTACACTATAGCCTCAATTTATTTCAACTATCTTCCCTTTATTTTAGAACACACATTGTACAGTACATTTAATGCCATAATATTAAGCAGTAACAATACGATTTTTTACATTCATTAGTATTTTAAAATGCACGATTCTTCTTCAAAATATATTTAATTTCACGATTTTATGGGCATAAAACATTACCGCTATAATTCACTCACACATTTAACATTACGGCAACTCAAAAGTATGTAATACGTCGTTTTACGTGTTTTAACACGTACAAACGAAGTTGAACTTTGCTCACCATCGTTTAACGATTAAAATAGCCAATTTTTGCTCTACTGTAAATCTTCTTTTTTATATCTTTACTTAATTGAGTTAAAAAATCACTTTTAAAGTGTTCCAAGAAAATATATTTTTATGTAAAATTGTTGCTTTTTTTACTTCTTTAATTTTTTTTCAATGAAACGTTCAAAACAAACCTACGACACTTCTTTTATGGCTGCTTATGTAATGGGAATCCGGGGCAAACAATATGACATGGTGCCTTCTTCTACCAAATGGCACTGGGAAAATAATACATACTTTGACAATATTATAGGCTATAAACACATGGAAAAATATGTTCATGTTTCTGTTGTTGCCGAACAATACAAATGTGCAAAAACTTTGTTGTTCGGATTAATTCGTTTATTCTACATGTATCAAAATATTGTAAATGCTTTACCGAATAAAAATGATATTATCTGGAACTATCGAAGTAAAATTATTCAAATCACCAGCCCTTATATCGCCCGGTTCTCCGTCGCTAAAATTAGTCATTTACTCGGTATCAGCTATCAACATTACAACATGTTATGTAATAATTTCTTTTGTAAATTTTCTCCAGTATTATTATGCAGAAAGGCTTTTCCAAAACAACTCTCTTTAGAAGAAATATCGCTTATTTCTTCTTTTCTAAAAAATCCGGAGTTTGAAAACTGGAGTTTGATCTCTATTTATTATAAACTTATCCGCGAATCACAGAGATTTTTCAGTGAAAAAACTTTTTACAAATATGTCCGTATTCTTGATTTGCGTAAAAAGAAAAAAAAAGTACAAAAACGAAGCATTGGACCACGTGCGTCAAAACCTCTTCAATTACTTCACATGGATATTACCGAATATTGGGTTACTGATTCTGTCCGTCTCTATACTCATGTGATTATGGATAATTTTTCCCGTAAACTAATGGGATGCAAAATCGGGATTACAAAAAGTGATTCTCTTGCTCTTGATAACCTGAAAGATGTCTATACTCGCTTTCGCTTGCATTTACATTCCGAAAGTATTATAATTATGAGCGACGGTGGCGGTGAAAATTTTGGAAAAACTAAACATTTTATCGCATCAAAAAAGAACTTAAAACAGCATATTGCTCTTCGAAACAAAAAAGATTGTTGTAATAATATGGTGGAAGCTCTTATTCGTAAAATCAAAGAGTGTTTTTTATATGATAATTCTTTTTCTTCTGCCGATGATTTTGAAAAACATATTCTTTCTGCTATTAATTCGTATAACAGCACAATGCCCCTTGCCGCTACAGGCGGCAGAACTCCCGATGAAGCTTTTAATGGCATTAACCCTTTTCCTGAAAAACTTGATATACGTATTCAAAATTCCCGCACACTCAGATTCCGGGAAAATGTAAAGGGGCACTGATGGTAACACATACAATTTCCTGAACAGAGGCTTTCATAACATGTACCAAAAATAGACACAAAAAAAACTGTGTAAACAAAAAACGAATTGAAATTTTATTTTTCATCTCGTTTTTTTTTAACTTTTAGAGTAAAAAGCTATTTCTTCTGAAAATGCCTATATATTATCTTTTCCGA
Source organism: Kiritimatiellia bacterium (assembly GCA_027858345.1). Taxonomy (GTDB): domain Bacteria; phylum Verrucomicrobiota; class Kiritimatiellia; order JAQICX01; family JAQICX01; genus JAQICX01. The sequence goes on from JAQICX010000085.1 coordinate 3,343, forward strand.
TTATTCGGAAACTTTCTATAGATAAGCGGTTCCACAGTGAAGCTCATCAAAGAGCACCACCACTTCAATATAGCCTTTCCAAATGCAAATAATACTCTCTTAATATATGCTGCTTTTAAGCTTGCTATAGAATACTATTGCCTAAACTGTACCAAATTGA
>JAQICX010000090.1 GCA_027858345.1 Kiritimatiellia bacterium
GAAGAAAACTCATCAGCAAAAAAAGAACTGCCAACCAGCGAGTAGACCCTACTTGGACAACGCCCGTTTTTGAAGGCAAAGTCTGATTCCCAAGCGGGTCACTCGTAACGTTGAGAGAACAAATTTAACGGAATAAAAAAGATTAATAGACTTTGCCAAAGATGGCAAAAGCTTTGGAATGCTAAATGCTTAATTTTGAATGATGAATTACTTGAGTTTACTATTTATAAAAAACAAATCAAATGAGAGTGATAAAAAATCACTCTCAACAAATGAGTGCACACTATTCCAAGCCGCTGGACGCGTCTAGGAAAGTGTGACTCCAACGTTGAGAGACTATGAAATATCGTAAACAGATAATTATTGCGGTACTGGCCCTGTTGGTCTGCTGCACGTTCGTAATGAATCGTCTACGTCCTACTGTCATGGCTGAGACCCATTCGCCACATCCCAAAGGTGGTAGTGTCCGGATCCTTGCCATTCCTACGGATTGGCTCGACGCACTAACTTTTCGTTACAACCCCTATTACAGATTTGAGTATCATTGGCCTGACGGTTACCTTTGGTCAGCCGTCACCTTCAGGGGTGAAAGTTACGATGCGCAGACTGCAAGCATTACGTGGTTGTCAAACGCGGAAGCAGTGGTGAATCTGGACGGCACTCCCTACTTTAGACTGAAACAACGAAATTGGGTGAAGATAACAGGAGCAGAACAAAACAATGGACAAGTATCATCTGAAAGCGCGCTTTCAAATGAACTGTCATTGTAAGCGTTGAGAGAAAATAATTTAACGGAATAAAAAAGATAATAGATTTTGCCAAATGCGGTAAAGGCCTTGGAATGCTAAATGCTTAATTTTGAATTCTAAATTACTTGAGTTTACTATTTTAAAATAACAAAAAACAAATCGAATGAGAGTGATTAAAAAAAGTCACTCTCAACATAAGAGAAAAAGGAAACAAGTTATGTTTGCAACACTTTCGAGAAGTTGGGAGTTCGCTAAAATGAGTTATCGTCTTGTCTGGGAGTACCCAAGACTTCTACTGTATCCTATTATATCATCAATCGCTTCAATGTTGGTTACGGCCAGTTTTCTGCTGCCACTATGGCAAACAGGACGTATTGAGGAATGGATGCAATTTATGGGAGATGAATCAGCAACGCAGGGAAATATGATGATGTATTTTACGGCATTTCTTTTCTACTTTTGTTCCTACTTCATAATCGTCTTCTTCAATACTGGATTGATTGCATGCGTGCTAAAGGTCATAAACGGAGAAAAATTATCTATTTCTTACGGTCTATCGTTCGCCGTTAAGCGTCTACCTCAAATTCTAGGATGGGCACTTGTTTCAGCCGTCATCGGCGTCCTGCTGAAGCTCGTCGAAAAATCCAACAAAAAAGCCGGTGCTTTTATTGCAGCCCTTATGGGGTCAGCATGGACTGCTCTAACTTACTTCATTGTACCAGTCATAGTTGTTGATGGTGTTGGTCCCATAGAAGCTTTCAAACGCTCTACACGAACACTGAAATCAACATGGGGAACAGCATTGACTGGAAACTTCTCTCTTGGTTTCTTTTCCTTTCTTCTGACCCTACCTGTTATACTTATTATGTTTGGACTGTTTTGGTGGTTTGGGCTAATGAATAACTCTGTCACCGGAATGATTGTCGTTGGTGTGATTGCCGTACCCGTCATTATGTTTACAATAGCAATTACAAGTGCTGCTGACACTATCTTTAAAGCTTATCTCTACACATACGCAACAGGACAAACAGTCCCTACAAACGTTGACACAAGACAATTCTCTAATGCATTTAGTCAGAGGAACAGATAAAGAATAGTTTAAACAGAAAGGAATCCGTTTATGGTATGCCGTGCGTAGGTGGAATAAATGATACCAACTTTTTGCTGCAGCAACAAAATTATTGCTAATGATATATCGTTCATAATCAATGAGTTCCGTTTTTAATATCCTCCATTACCGTATTACACGAACGTTCGCATAATATCTATATACATACATATTGCGAATCATCTCAACTTTCTTTATTTATTTACCAAAAAAAATTGCATTTTCGTTATATCTTTAATATAATGACGGCAAATTATTGCAAAGATACAGTTATACAAATGATTTAACCATTTAAAAAGTGCAGAACTGACAGGTCGAAGCTCAGTCAAAGCTAGACGCTTTGAAATCATGAATCATGCGTCACTCTGCTAGCTATGCAGAAGACCTTAAGCTATGCACGACAGGTGCTAAATTACTTGAATTTTATATTATAGTTCATCTGCAAGCTTTTTGGGCAAAACATGCAGAACCCCTTGCACTTTAGTATGCAAAATAAAGTATTAATATTTGCCAATACATTAGTTATGAATTAAACAGTAAGCCCTATTTACTATCAACTATACCATAAACCATCAACTTTATCCGGCATAGCAAACACTCTCTATTCGTTTACTTGCTTGATCATCTAAATTTTTCAGGTACCAATTTCCAAAAATCATTCTCATTAATTATTTGTGTATGCGCCCCTTGTTCAATGCCTTCTTGAACCTTCTTTTGTATAGAAGTGATATTGTGTGTTGCGACATTGCCTACAACAAGAAAATCCAACGTTTTAAGTGAAGTACTACGTAAAAATCCACCGCTAGCCACAACTATAGCACCAAGCTCTTCTCTTGTTACATGGTCTAACTTTCCTGCAAAACAAACTTCTGCTCCCTTTAGACTCTTTAAAGGTTGTTCTCTACGTTCTTGCCAAAGAATTTGTAAATCTGATTTAGAACAATGAGGATCTACAAAAACCTCATAAATAAAAGGTTTAGCTTGCGCTTGCTTAAAATGTACACTCTTAACAATTTCATCTTCTACGGACTGTTTCACAACATGTTTATACAACCTATAAATCAAAATTACATTCCATGAATTATAATATAACAATTTTCTTAAAGCATCAACATCCCCTTTTTTAGTAAAAAGACTCCAATATTTAGCAGCTGACATGCAATCTTCATTTTCAAACTCCTTAGGCCTTTTAAACCCAAATTTCTTAGTTACATCCAGAAGATTACCATTGTGAAAATTATGCAGATCAATATGATAAGGATGTTTTCTTAATTTAAATTTCTTTGTTATATATTTTTCATAAAACATTTTACCACAAAATGTTACCAAAAGCCTTGATTGATTCCACGAGCGTATAAAATCATTAGGAGAATCTATACCAGCAACATACGCCCCCCAACGACCATCCATCCACCAACATATTGTCGTGATCTCAGATCCACTATCACCAGGAGCCTTAGAAGTCTCCACATCGATAAATATTTTATATTTTTCATCTCCAGATTCAGAAATTATTTGAAAATCTTTTTCAGACAAATAACCAACCAACTCATTATTTGCACCTCGTGTTCTTCTTCGAGCATTTTCAAGAGGGAAACTGGTTGAATCAATTGGTTCTTTTGGTTCATCACCGGATGCAACATCTGTAAGATTCCAACACGGTCGCTTTGGAATAGTAGAACGTTCACTATAAATTGATATGACTTTAAGATAACTCTTGCAAATTGGACACCGAAATAATTCTCCAATAAACTCTTTATCAAACTCAAGTGACTGCTCACATTTTGGGCATCTAAATATCATTATATCCTCCATACTCAATAAATAAAGATAATATACTTAGTTTATAACAAAAAATCAAGGATTTAAACACCCAACAAACCTTTCCCTCGGTTTTTCGGTTAATACCTTTTTATGTCAGCGGGGACGCTGACCCTCCCAATTAGCAAATCAATATTGTCTTGTAGGAACGGGAGGGACGATGTCCTCATCGTCATTAAATTTGTCGGCGTTCAACGCCCGCCGCTACACTATAAAAAGTGCTATTTAACATTTAATTGCAAACTTAACACCTGTAGCGTCGGGCGTTGACCGACGGATATGCTGTCACACCATGCGTCGCTCTACGAGCTATGCACGTCACACAGGTAACTGGCTTTCCAAAAAAAATAGCAACAAAAAGACTTGCCTGTCGGTGCTACCGACCAACCGTGAAATCAAGATCTTATTCGCCTTAACTTTTTGGTTGGACAAAAAAACATCTGTTTGAGCCAACAAAATCAAGAAGTGAGTTTTGCTTTTTTGCCTTTTGAGGTGATGATTATGAAAAATTGTTTTTCGAACTTCGATCATCAGTCCCTGCCTTTCAGGCTACGGCCCGACACAGTAGATCGAACACTACATTACCTGTAAAATAATGTTGTTTGCAGAAAATGTAGAGTCGGATCTGTGATCCGAGAGTGAATTAACCGAAAAATTGAGGTTATTCGTCTGAAATGAAAATGATTTGACAATGCGGAGAATAGCTAGCTTAATCTCCGCATATAAAGCGAATAAAAAACTATAGCATATCTAACGGTGACTCTGGTTTTGCTGATATGTCTTTAAGAATATGCGTATATATCATTGTAGTCTCCAGCCTCTTATGCCCCAGCAGTTCCTGAATCTGACGAATATTCACCCCATTAATTAATAAATGTGTAGCATAGCTATGTCTTAAGGTATGCACAGAAGCCTTTTTAGGTAT
>JAQICX010000110.1 GCA_027858345.1 Kiritimatiellia bacterium
CAAGTATTGGTACGGTCACCGATATTGAAGGTGAATTTTCATTGAATGTACCAAACGATGCTGAAACCTTGGTATTCTCTTTTATTGGTATGACTTCAAAAGAAATTGAACTTACCTCAACAACCAATTACCAAGTTGAAATGTCACGTGCCGATATTGCTGTAGATGAGGTTGTTGTAACAGCAATGGGCATCAAGAAATCTGAAAAATCGTTAGGTTATGCAGCAACGGCTGTTTCATCTGAAGATATCACAAAGACGAAATCTAACGACATGATGTCTTCACTATCAGGCCGTGTTGCTGGTGTACAAATTGCTTCTACATCGAGTGACCCTGGTGCTTCAACAGGAGTTATGATCCGTGGTATCAGTTCACTTACCAGTGGTGGCAACCAGCCTCTTTATGTTATTGATGGCGTACCAATTGTTAACAACACTGCATTCAGTAATGATGCACTTAACAATGGTTATGACTTTGGTAACGGAGCCAACCTTGTTAACCCTAACGACATTGAAAACATCACCATTCTAAAAGGTGCAGCTGCGACAGCTCTTTATGGTAGCCGTGCTGCAAATGGTGTCATAATGATCACAACAAAGTCGGGTGAAAAGACTGAAGGACTTGGAGTAACATTTGAGTCGGGTATTCAGTATGCTGACATTTTACGCTTACCCGAATTCCAAAATTCATACGGAATGGGATGGAGCGGCGATCATACCATGATTGAAAATGGTAGTTGGGGACCAGCTCTTGACGGAACAAACAGAAGATGGGGTACGATTTATAACTATTCCCAGAAAACGAAACCTTTTTCCCCAATGGAAAACAATGTACGTGACTTCTTTGAGTACGGCTTCCGTTATAATAACAACATCTCCTTCACAGGACAAGATGATAACACTAGTTATTATGCATCATTTTCACAATTAAGTGATGATGGTCTTGTTCCAACAAATGCTGACTCTTTTGATCGCTACACTTACAGTTTAAATGTAGATCAGAAGTTATCGGACAGGTTGTCAATTAATTCAAACATTCGTTTTTCTCATCAAGAAAACGAGTTCTCTCCTACCGGACAAGGACTCACCATGATTAACTCGATATACCAAACACCAAGGGATATTAGTTTGATTGGTCTTAAGGATTACGAGAACGACCCATTTAATAGCTTAGGCTATTACTTTACACCTTATGGAATTGCCAACCCGTATTTTATTATCGACCATGTTGATAATAAATTTAAACAAAACAAATTTGTTGGTAAAATCGAATTGGATTATCAAATCACTGATGAGTTGCGTGCTTCTTACCGCCTTGGTTTAGACATAACAAACAATGAAACCAAATTAGGTAGCCCTGAAATAAGTGTTGCTGCCGGAACTCCAAATGTCGGACAAATAGACCAAAGTGGAAGTGTTGTAAAAGGTACAAGATACAACAACGAGTTGAATCATGACTTCCTTCTTTTTTATAACAATACAATTTCAGACTTCTCTATTGATGCTATTGGTGGTTTGAATGTTAACCAACGCACAAGATCTAATGTTTCTGCCCAGGTTACAGGGTTAGACATACCTTACTATTACGACCTGTCAAACTCGCCTAATACACCGGCTGTTGATGAGTATTCTTCAATAAGAAGATTAATTGGTTTATACGCATCAGTTGAACTTGGATATCGCGACTTTTTGTATGCAACATTATCTGCACGTAACGACTGGTCTTCAACTTTACCAATGAACAACAATTCATTCTTCTATCCGGGAGCAACATTAAGCTTTGTATTTACAGAATTGTTACCTAAGAACGATATTTTAAGCTTTGGTAAAATTCGTCTTGCTTATGGTAAAACCGGACGTGATGCCAGTCCTTATCAAATACAACCATACTTTGTACAAGGACAAGTTTATAATGAATTCCAATCAATAAGTTTCCCACTCAGTGGCTATAATGCATTTGAAGTAGGTAATGGATTAGGTAGTTTGAATTTGTCACCAGAAATGTCAACAGAGGGTGAAGTAGGCTTCCTGTTTGAATTTTTCAAAGGACGATTAAGTATTGATGGTGCATTCTATCAAAAATCAAGTACAAAACAAATTTTCACTCTTGACATGGATCCGGCAACCGGATATACAGCTCAAACAACCAATATTGGTGAAATCCAAAACAAAGGTGTCGAGTTATTGTTAAAAGGCACACCTGTTAAAATTGGTGATTTCTCATGGGATATAAGTGTTAATTATTCGAAAAACCAAAACGAACTCATTAGCCTTCCTGAAGAATTAGGAGGAGATGAAGGCGAGCTGGACCTATACGGATTTGGCACAGCATCTGCAAGTACACACCTTGTTGCTCAGGTTGGAAAACCAATCGGCCTGTTCAAAGTTACTGTTCCTGTACGTGACGATGAAGGCAATGTTGTTGTAAACGAAGCTACAGGTTTACCTGTTGCAGGCGACCCTAAAGTTGTTGGAGATGCTAATTATGACTACATGCTTGGTATTGGCAACAATTTCAGCTACAAAGGTTTTAGATTAAGTTTTGATTTTGATATCCGTCAGGGAGGTTTGATGTACTCGCGTACAAAAGACATTCTTGCATTTACAGGTAACTCAGTTCAAACAACCTACAACGATCGCAAGCCATTTATCGTTCCAAACTCAGTTAATGAAGTAAGCGATGGAGAATATGTTGAAAATACAACTCCGGTATATCCTGAAGATTTCTATTCATATTTTGGAGATGGTTCTGATAAATTAAATGAAAACTTTTTGATCGACCGTTCTTTTGTTAAGCTGAGAAACTTATCGCTTTCATACAGTTTACCAAAAAATATTCTGGGTGACGGATTTTTCAAAGGATTAACAGTTACCGTATATGGAAATAATTTATTTTTATGGACACCTCAAGACAATACTTTCATCGATCCTGAAGTTTCTACATTTGGTAACGACCTTGAAGGTTTATTCGGAGAATATTCAGCAAACCCATCTACCAGAAAATTAGGTGCGTCTATTCAATTTAAATTTTAAATCAGTACAGCTATGAAGAAATTATTATTATACATATTCCTTATTGCTTTTTCATTAACAAGCTGTGAGGACTGGTTGGATGTCAATACAGACCCCAACACACCAAGTGAAGTCCCAAATGAACTGATCCTTCCGGCGGCAGAAGTTTCAATTGCTACACGTTTGGGAGGTAACATTTTCAATTATTCTGGCTTTTTTGCTCAATACTGGACACAAGCTCCGGAAGCAAATCAGTACAACAAAATTGACAATTATGACTTAACGGTACCTTTTTTAAACCGGGACTACATAGAGCTATTTGCCGGTTCTTTAAATGACCTTGAAATGGTCAGAACTCAGGCCACAAAAGAAGAAAACACCGCTTACTTCTTTGTTGCAACAGTTCTGCGTGCTTATACCTATCAAATGTGGGTTGATTTAATGAATGATGTTCCTTATTCTGAAGCATTGCAGGGAGTTGATAATAAATTCCCAAAATATGATTCAGGTGAAGACATCTATGCAGGTATCATTACAGAAATTGATGATGCAATGGCAGCATTAGAAGAAGGTGATATGGTTGGAGAATCCGACTATCTTTTCGGAGGTAACATGAACAGCTGGATTAAATTTGCCAACAGCCTGAAATTAAAGATCTACATGCGTGCAAGTTACGCAAAAGATTATTCCTCTGAAATTCAAGCATTAATTAATGAGAATAACTTTATCGAAAAAGATGCTGCATTTAGCGCTTGGGAAGCACAGGATTTCCGTTATAACCCATGGTATGGAACAAACAAAATTGGATTAGGTACAGTTAACAACATTGCTGCATCACCAATTATCTCATATCTAAGCAGTAATGGCGACCCACGCCTCCCAATCCTTTGGACAGATGTAGATGGTGATTATGTTGGTGGTGTACCTGCAATGAAAGAAGACTATACAGAAGATTTTAGTCATCCGATTATTGGCGAAACACAACCAGCCTATTTCATGACAATGACAGAACTGGAGCTCTTCAAAAGCGAAGCATATGTTCGTTTCTATAACGATGATACAAAAGCAAAACAAGCCTATAATAATGCCATTGATTACAACCTGGCAATTCACGGTTTATCAAACGGACAGGACTTATATGGCAACGGTAAAGTTTATGCATGGGATTCTGATGGAAGTACAGAGGACAAAATCAAAACAATTGCCATGCAAAAATGGGTATCATTATGCCTTATAAATAATTTTGAAGCATGGAATGAAATACGTCGTTTAGGATATCCTGAATACAACGGAGCAATTGCTGATGATGTATACGGTGGTGGTGCTTACACGATTGGAAATTTGATTAGCCCTTCGGGTAATGCGCTTGGATCCGGAAACTTTATTAAACGTTTACTTTATCCTGAAGAGAGCACACGACTTAACAATAATGCTCCTGAACAGAAAAAATTAACAACACCAATTTGGTGGGATAAGAAGTAATTTAAAAAACTTGAAAATATGAAAAGAATAATATTTTTCACATTTATAACCCTTCTCGCAACTGCATTCACTGCATGCGAGAAAGATGTAACCACAGAGGATGTTTCAACATTAACTTATTATGTTGAACTTCAACTGGAGGGCGAACAAGAAATGGTTATTCCATTGGGCTCTGACTATACAGATCCTGGTTTTACTGCAGTAGAGCGAGGCACAGAAGTTGATGATAAAGTTAATGTGTCAGGTAGTGTTGATAACGAAAGCGTAGGATTCTATCCTATAACATATTCGGTAAAAAGTGAAGATGGATGGTCTACAATTAAAACGCGTAATGTAATTGTATTTGACCCCGAAGCTTCAGCTGAAGATTTATCGGGAACTTATGCAGGAAACTATGCTCAGGCTTATTTCGGACAGGCTACAATCACTAAATTAGCTAATGGTTTTTATGCTGTGAGTGACTTTTTTGCAGGTATTTATATTTATGATTTCGGCTATGCTTCAGCATATGTTGCTAAAGGTTATATGAAAATGAACAGTGATGATACATTTGTAGGTATTGGTGTTTCTTCTCCATGGGGAGCTGAAGAAGTCCAGAATGGAGTTTTCTTAAGAGAATCTCAAACCTTCGAATATAACCTGGCTGGTTATGGAAGCCTTTTTCAAATGGTTAAACAATAAATTTTAAATCAGAATCTTATGAAGAATTTATTATATATTTTAGTCGTAATTGGCTTAACAGCGAGTTTCACCTCATGCCAAAACGAGTATGAAGTTGAAATGACGGAAGCTGCAGAATTCGCCGGCGATTGGTTTTATCAAATTTCCGACACTGAAGGCAACTTATACCAGGACTACAGTGATAGTTATCACAGTTCTACTTTTTTAACATACAATTCTGCAGCAAACTTGCCCGATGAAGTGTTTTTTGATGATCAAGGTGTATTCCTTTACTTTAAATCAAAGTTTACTTTAGAAGGAGACAAAAGTGGTTTTTCATCCTCAGATGTTGCTATTAACCTTTTAGAATACTCTGTTCCAGATCCAATGCAGGTTGTATCAGGCACATCTGTCAGCGACTCAACAGTTAGCATTCCTTATGGATTAGTATCAATAACAGATGGCAAAATCATAGAAGACGCTGCAACTGTTTGGCAGGATAAAGAAAAAGCCACAGCTGATAGCATCTATTTCCAGGCAAATTTCTTTGTTGCTGATTTTACTTTTAATGCAGTAGCTGATTCAACATATGAAGATGATGGAACACAATACGATGTATATCATTTCGAACCGGCTGCAACACACTACTCATATGATGCAGAAGCACCTGAATCGTATATTGTAAGCGGACACCGTAAAACAGGATGGGAAGTTTATATTGACTAATTATCAATACGAATTTGATATAAAAAAAGAGATTGTCTTTGAGGCAGTCTCTTTTTTTATCAAATCAATCTATCTTTCGTACTTTGTTAATTATTATTCTTCCCCCTAAATAATCTCAACCTATTTATTACTATCTGAAATTACAGTTGTAGTTTTGCATGTTCAGCCGACTATCTGTTGCTTCAAAATTTGCTTCTTTCACTTGAACGATTTTCCAATGTTAGCCTGGCTGTTACATTATTATATCTACAGAACATGATAAAAAAGGCAAACCCGGTAGAACTGGGAACCATGAATGTATGGAAACTGCTGATGCAGTATGCTATTCCATCGATAATAGCAATGACAGCTTCGTCATTATATAATATCACCGACAGCATATTTATAGGGCAGGGATAGCAGTTATGAGAGATAATTA
>JAQICX010000122.1 GCA_027858345.1 Kiritimatiellia bacterium
CTTCCGTTGAATCTTTCAAAAAAATACGCAATAGGCCTGCTATTACTTGATTTTTTTTTTAAGCCCAACGTCGTCCTCGAATAAAATCTTTACAGCGTTTCATTTGTTCAATGCTCTAATCTGCCGGGGCACCTCTGTAGCCGCATCCCGTGGGTGCGGAGAATATCTTCCCGACCTCTGTTGAGGTCAACTACAGGAGTTGTCTATACCCCCTTTAAGTTCGCCAAAGCTCCTCCCCGGCTAGCTCGCTAGTCCCGCTCTGCGGGAGGAGGTCACCTCGCCTGCGAGGTGGTAGGGGGATTCCGTTCATCCTTGGATATTCCATGTTGGATATTCAGTCTTCATATTCTTTCATATGATTTTTTATTTTTAATTGTTGTTAAACCTTAGTATTCGGTTTTGTGAAGACAGCTGGATGCAGGTACACAGGTTCAAGCTTATCACTTTCAATTGATAAGTTGATTTTCTTATACACTATATCACATAGAGTCTCTGCTGTCGGAACCAAATTTTCATGAATAATCTTTTCGTTAATATCCAAATCACCTATTACTGCTTCAAGTCTTGAAAAATCGGTTGAAACAATTTGTTCGCACTCTTTGAAAAAATTATCTGTCTCTTCAATGCTAAAAAGATCATAATTCACTATCGCTTCATAAAGTCCTGTGTCGTTGTTTCTCTTAAATGTGGCACCCCAAAGCCTATTTCTTCTGGCATCACCAATCACGCCAACGGATTCTCTATTGCTTGTATATGCCAAAACTTCTCCAGTGGATACAGCAAAAATTTGCTTGTCGCCAGGCAGTGCCATGGTTTTTGCCGTTGTCAATGCAATGCGAATTCCCGTAAAAGAGCCAGGTCCCAGACTTGATGCAAAAACATCAATTTCATTCAATGATATGTTTTTATCTTTCAGAACAGGTGCTAGAGTAGTAAACAAATCGTCTGAACCACGAAGTGATGCATCCCATTTTGCACTACCAATAATTTTATCATTTTCACTTATGGCTAAAGATGCCTGTGATGTAGATTGTTCAAATGCCAGTATTTTCATGATTCAATAAATGTTGTTAAAAAAGTCTTGTAAATTAGTGGTGAATTAACTCATAATACGCACAAAATTTCAAGCTAAAAAGGAATAAATAGTGCCAATTGATTATGATATAAAATTTTCAAGAAGAAAAACCATTGCAATAAAGGTTAAGAGAACCGGGGAGATTGTTGTTGCTGCGCCAATACGCTGTTCAAAAAAGACCATCCATCAGTTTGTCCTCTCAAAGGAGGACTGGATTAACAAATCGTTGACAAAGGTTGAACAATATCAAGAACAGATTAAAAGAAACTATCATGAAGGCGAGTTGTTTCCGTATAAAGGCTCAGAATATCCTCTTGTATTTATTAACTCATTGGAAAATAGAGTTGTTTTTGATCCAGAAGTTGGCATTCAGGTTCCATCTGACATTTTAAATGTAGCAGATCTCGTATATAATTGGTATGTTGAAGAGGCATGTCAGTGTATCACAGAGTCGGTGAAACTCTATTCGCATGTATTAAATCTTTATCCTTCTAAACTAAAAATCAGCAACATGAAGGCTAGTTGGGGGTCATGTTCAAGTAGGGGACGAGTTAGTATTGCATGGCGATTGATTATGGCTCCTCCTGAAGTGCTTGATTATGTTGTCATACATGAACTTGCTCACCTTGAACATCTGAATCACTCAAAAACTTTCTGGTCCCACGTTGAAGAATGTTATCCAAACTTTAAGCAATGTAAAAAATGGCTTAAACAAAATGCCCACAAACTTAGCTTCGAGATATAAGCTGGCTACGCCAGCGGATTAAGTGATAAGTGCTAAGTGGGAAGCAGAACGACGTTGTCCAGAGTCACGAAGATACTGCGTCATTGAGTCCTCCGAGACCATTAGGCGACGGAGTCGCCATCTCCGTCCAATCAGTCCGCTCCGTCTGATCTGCCCAATCAAAAATAATAATTTTTAATGACGATGGGTACGTATTAGCTCCTCCCCGGCTATACACGCCTTGCGGGATAGTCCCGCTCTGCGGGAGGAGGTGTTCGAGGAACGAGAACGGAGGGGTGTTTCCCCTGCTGGCAATATAATATTAAACTGCACAATGGGAGGGTCAGCGTACCCGCTGACAGAAAAGCTATCCAACCGAAAAATTAAAGGAAAGGCTTTCAACATTATGGTAAAGATTGACATATTATCTTTGGTGCCATATAATGCTCGAAATATTATTTAATGTAAAAGGGGAGTATGAAATTTATGAATACAACACTTGTTGTTCTTGCGGCGGGCATGGGTAGCCGCTATGGTGGTTTGAAGCAGATGGATCCGGTTGGTACTTCTGGAGAGTTTATTATTGATTATTCAATCTATGATGCAATTGAAGCTGGCTTTAATAAAGTAGTCTTTATTATTAGAGAAGAGCTGTTGCAGGACTTCAAAGATACAATTGGCAGCAGACTAACCGGACATATTAAAGTTGAGTATGTCTTTCAGAAGCTGGAAGATTTACCGGATGGTTTCACGCTTCCAGAAGGACGTGAAAAACCTTGGGGGACAGGTCAGGCAGTGCTTGCCTGTGCAGATGTGGTAAAGGAGCCATTTGCTGTTATTAATGCAGATGATTTTTATGGCAGAGAGACTTTTGAGGTTATGGCAAAGTTTCTGGAAGAGAATCAAGGGAACAAACGTGCCACATCAATGGCAGGTTTTCTATTGAAAAATACTTTGTCAGATTACGGAACTGTTTCTCGTGGTGTATGTTCTTCAAATACCAATAATGAACTTGAGACCGTAACTGAGATTACTGCAATTGCTAAAGAGGGTGATAAGATTGTTGCAGGCGATGTGGTTTATTCCGGCAATGAACATGTGTCTATGAATTTCTGGGGATTCTATCCTGAGATTTTTGAAGCTTTCAAAAGTCAGTTTAAGGATTTTTTAACAACTGGTATTGGTGAAGCAAAGTCTGAGTTTTATATTCCAACAGTTGTAAATAAGTGTATAACTGATGATGAGGTTTTCTGTAAGGTTCTAGAGACATCTTGCCAATGGTTTGGCGTCACTTATCCGGAAGATAGACCTGATGTTGTTGCCAAAATCGAGTCAATGATTGAAGCAGGTCAATATCCGGTCAGCCTTTGGAAATAGTAAATGAGATTAAGATAAAGGTTAAGATTAAGGGCTGGCGGAACCAGCAGGAAGAAGTTCTCAAATGCTCACGTTCGAGAGAGTTCGAGTTGAGTTAGGCGTTGTTCCTGAGTCAAGGGGGCACTGCGTCATTGAGTCAAGCAAACAATGCTTCCTTAATGTTTCGATTAAATGACCTTTTCGGCGGGGTCACGGACCCCGACCCTACAGGTGCTGATTCTGAAAATAAAGCCAAACTGTTGATTGCAAATGGCTTCTGTAGGGTCGGGGTGCTTCACCCCGCCTTAAAAACTATCAAACAATCTGACAAATAAAACATGAATGTTAATGAAGTAAAATATATTGCAATTGATTTTGAGACAACTGGACATGTCAAAGGTTATAAGGCTGAACCATGGCAGATTGGTTGTGTCTTCATGGATAATGCTAAGGTAAATCCAAAAACTCAGTTTGAGTCATTGATTCGAGTTGGAAATAGACCGTTCAGCATTTATGCACCGGGGCGTTATGAAGAGTTGCGTGAAGAAATTTCTGTTGCCCCTGATATGCAGGAGCTATGGCCGAAAATAAAGATCCTCTTTGCACAAGCCGATATTGCTGTAGCTCATAATATTCCAACAGAGAAAAATATTCTTGGCGAGTACTATCCCTTCTTAAATAATATTCAATGGGTTGATACCTTAACGTTGGCAAGAAAGATTTATCCCAATGTAACTGATTATAGCCTATCAGAGTTGCTTCGGGGGCTGAATCTTTATGATGCGGTATACGAAATGTGTCCTGAAAAAGAGGAGCATGATGCCCTTTTTGATGCTGTTGGATGTGGACTTTTGTTAGAACATTTTCTTTGTTTACCGGGATGGAATTCGATTTCTGTTGAAAAGTTAATGAAATTAGGGTAATATACCTGTGTTTGATGATTAATGTTAATATAATAATTTGCATTATCACAGTTTTTTATAATTAGTATGGAGAATAAGAAATGAATAAAAAAGAAATTGAAGTTGTTTCAAAATCGGGTTTTACACTTATTGAAATTATGCTTGTTGTTGTTATTATGGGCATTCTTGCTGGTGTTGTTATGGTTAACGTAAAAGGTCAAGGTGATAAAGCTAGAATAAATGCAACCAGATCAAGTATCAGTGCAATAAATACTGCTGTTAATCTTTACGAAACACAGACAAGTAGACTTCCGACCACTCTTGATGATTTATGTTCTGGTATTGATGGCATGCCTCCATTGTTGAAAAAAGTGCAATTGAATGATGCTTGGGGAACACCTTTTACATATTCAAAAAAAGGTGAGTATGAGTTTGAAATTCGTTCAGCAGCTAAAGATATGGCGATGAACACCGATGATGATATCACGAATTAGTAGATAGTTGTTGGGGTTCAACTAAACTCTTTAGAACGTCCAATCCCGCAGACCGGGACTAACAAGTTAGCCGTTCAACATCCAATTTTGAATAAAGACCCCCTCCATCCTCGTTCCTCGGACACCTCCCCTAAAAGAGGGAGGAGCTTTGGCGGACTAGAGCATTTCACTAATGAAACGCAGTAAATCTTTGTCCTGCGGCTTCCGTTGAATCTTTCAAAAAAATACGCAATAGGCCTGCTATTACTTGATTTTTTTTTAAGCCCAACGTCGT
>JAQICX010000128.1 GCA_027858345.1 Kiritimatiellia bacterium
AAACTTCTCTTTCTTATAGTCGGTATCCATCCAGGCACCAACATCAACACATCTGTTAAACGTGTGATAAATGCTTCTAGAAGCAACTTTTACTCTAGGAAAAGTCATATCATCCTCCCGTTGTTTAATGTTAAAACTCAAAGACAGTTCATGTATATCAAAACCCAGCAGTTTTGACAAGACTTTTTTACTATAGGACAGGCCCATTATTAATTAAATTTTGAAAAGTGCATTAAAACTATTATTGTGTTGTTGTTAAATATTTGATATACATCCAAAACAACTTATGAATTAAAGAAAACTAACAAGATTCAGATGACAGACGTATTTAACATATAGGGTAATTTTAAAATAGAATGGAATAAGAATTATGAATAAAGTATCAATAATATTGGTTGCAGCAGCTATGCTGACTGTTTATAGTAATGCTGAAGATATCACATCATCACAGGCAAAAGGTACAAAATGGTTGGTTGAACAACAACGAGAGAACGGTTCCTGGTCAAATGAGAGCTATCCGGCAATGACAGCATTAGGTTTATGGGCTCTAACAAATAGCTCTGACTATGAAAAACAGAAGCAAATGGCTGCGGACTTTATCGCTGGTTTTGCACAAACAAATGGTGGCATATATAAGATTCCTACAGGTGGACGTGGTTCAGGCGGACTCTCTACTTATAACACAGCAATATGCATGACAGCTCTTTACAAATATAACAAAGTTAAATACCGTAATGTTATTTTGGCTGCAAGAAAATTTGTTGCAGCAAGTCAACTTCAAGGTGATTCTCATGGTTCAGGTGGTTTTGGATATAACCTGCCCAGCAATAATAGCACGAGAGATAGACCTGACTTAAGTAATACAGCATGGGTGCTGCAGGCAATGAGAGCAACTCAAGACCTGGAAGAGTTCCGTAAAGGTGAAAAAGTTGACATCGACTGGGAACAGGCAAAATCATATGTTGAAAAATTGCAGATTCAGGATGGAAAAGATAAAGGCGCATTTGGATACTCTGAAACAGGTGAAAGAACAGAATCCCCTGATAGCAAAGAACCTCTAAGAACATTTGGTAGTATGACATATGCAGGACTCGAAAGCCTTATCTTTGCTGATGTCAAAAAATCAGATCCAATGATAATCTCAACAATCGAATGGGTTGGCAAAAACTGGTCACTTGATGAAAATCCAGGTATGGGTGTAAAAGGATTGTTCTACTACTACAACGTTTTGAGTAAATCACTGGAATTATATGGTGGTCAAATTAAACTGTCTGATGGCAAAACACTTGATTGGCAAAAAGACCTGCAAGATAAACTTATATCTAAACAGAAACCAGATGGTTCCTGGGTGAACAGTGACGGACAATTCTGGGAAACAGATCCAATACTTGTCACATCCTACTGCCTGATCTCTCTCTCATATACTAAATAATTAAAAATGAGAGTGCTGGCGTTGCCAACAGGTTAAGATTAAGACTTAAGGCTAAGGGAGGAAACCCTCCAGGCGGAATTATATAAAATGTTAACAGGTAAACGCAGTTGTCGCAAAGCAACTTCTTACATTCAGTATTGGACGGCTAATTTGTTAGTTAGACTGCTCCGCAGTCTTATGTATCATAACCTTCCAAGTTGTAAGTGTATGCACTTGCAACGAATCTCTGCTTCTCTCATTAACAACATCACCTGCCCAAGGCGTGCCCTATTTACCTAAACCATTTACCATTTACCTCATTCCCTCTTGATTTTATATTTGTAAGTTGATATAGTTTGGCAAGTTTTTTAGGAAAGAGAATTTTTATTATGATATTTTATGTTTATGGAAATGATGATTTAAAAGTGCTGAAAAAGGCCAATGCAATTGCTGACGAGATTATTCCAAAGGAGGATCGTGAGTTTTCGTTGGATATTGTTGATGGCAACGGGAATAATGCCGGGGAGGTTGTTGATGCAATTCATGAAGCAATCACTTCTCTCAAGATGGTGAATCTTTTTGGTGGCTCAAAAACTGTTTGGCTGAAAGATGCTGACATTTGCAGTGAGAGTAGAACTGCTTCATCTGCACTTGTGAAGA
This sequence comes from Kiritimatiellia bacterium, assembly GCA_027858345.1. GTDB lineage: Bacteria > Verrucomicrobiota > Kiritimatiellia > JAQICX01 > JAQICX01 > JAQICX01. The sequence goes on from JAQICX010000128.1 coordinate 2,072, forward strand.
ATGAAGTCAAAAAGTTTCAAGATTTTCTGAATGCCGGATTGCCCGAAGGATACAACTGCATTGTAACTTCGCCCGCTGCTGATAAGCGCAAAGCTTTCTATAAATTCATGAAAAAAAATGGTGAGATCTTTGAGTTTAATGTTCCTGAACAAGGGAGAAAGGGCGGACAGGCTCTAACTGAAAATCTTCGAGGTTGTTTAGCGGAATATGGACTGACATGCAATGGCAGAACTTTTGAAGAGTTGAAAAATGCTCTAGGCACATGCGATTCAAGAAAAATGGATAGCGAAATTTTCAAACTATCTACATATCTAGGCGATAAAAAAGAATTTTCAACAAGTGATGTTTTAGACATTATAACCGTATCATCAGATGCTGTTATCTGGGATTTAACTGCCGCACTGAGTTCTAAAAATCTAGAAAAAGCAATGAATGTTGTAAGCATTCTTATTGAGCGAAAAGAATCCCCTATTGGTATGGCTTTGATGCTTGGTAATGCAATTAAGGATTTGATTATTTTTCGTTCAGCAATGGATGCTGGTTGGTTAACTTCCGGCTACAACAATGTTGAATGGAATAATGTTCCGCCAAAGCAAATTGAGAACTGGCAAAAGTGCGGTGAAAACCCAATGAAATACAATCCGTATCGCGCTTCTATTCTTGCAGGACAAGCTTCAAAGTTTTCGCAACGAGAATTACAGGTTGCCCTATCTGCCGCGGTTGATGCACAGAAGAAGATGGTTACAACCAGTGTTCCTGCCGACATAATCCTTGAAATCATGCTATCGAAGATTCTTCATGGAAAATGATAAATAATGGTTAAGGATTAATGATTAATTAATTACGACTCTGGACTCAAGACTCTGGACTAAAAATTGTTAAGCCCGAGAGCGGGACTAGCAGTGATTTTGCAAATCAACTTCAGTTTGCCAAAACTCCTCCACTTGCGAAAGAGGTCACTTCGCCTGCGAGGTGGGGGTGGTGATTCTTTTAATCTTTTTCAAGATTTTTTTTATGAAGATGTAGGATAGTATCACTATGACAATGTATCCAGTGATTCCCCATGCTAATGCAATTAGTCGACGTTGAGTCCAACCCATTGCATGGATATATTGAATTGTCCAAGTAAAAGGTAACGAGAGAAGGCAAAGGTAAATGACTGCTTCAATGCCGACAAATGTCGCGAATATTTTCTTCACACCACAACTGCATGATTTGCAGATGAGTGAAGCACAGAAGACAAAAAGAGCCCATGCACCGCTGAAAATCGTCGTCCAAAAGTACCATTTCCCTATGGTAGGTTGGTCTAACGCAGTGCCAACATGCCCGTGCCACCAACTACTCTGAAAAAGTTTACCGCTTAGTACATACAATGGAACACCTCTGGCATCTTCCCAAAGCCAAAGCATGACAGCCACTGGCAGAACCAACAAAATGGTCGTGCCCACAATGCGGAGCAAACCTTTCAAGTATGTATTATCTTTGGGTTCCATAATTTTATCCTGAAATTGTGTTAACATCTGTATGTGGACTTAACTGCTTGAAGATTTCCTCACTACTTAGTGTTCAACAATGTACAAAACCTCAGCCTAAAAGTCAAGATTTCTTCTTAGAGTTTCCTTCCGCCAACCATCATAACTAATACTTATTCCTTAGTCCTATTTAGGTTCGGGTCAAAGATGTACAACAATTGTTATACGAATGTTTAAATAATTTCAAAGTTTGTTTGTTTTGCCTTTGAGTGGTTAATTTGTTTTATTTAATTGTATTATATGGTTTTGGGAGGAAAATGCAACTTCTTATTGCAAAACAGATAAAAAATGTACTTTGGGGGACAAGGACGCATGACTCATGACTAAATTCCCGATCTGCGGGGCTAGCAAAGCTAGTTAGTTAGGCACCTTTTTTACTTTTTGATTTTCCGAGCCGAAGCGACTCGGCTACAGGGCTGGTGCGAGAAGCGAGACAAGGTGTTGTTTCCAAACACCCCTCAGTCACGCATGCGTGACAGCTCCTCCCGCAGAGCGGGACTAGCAAGAAGCTAGCCAAGGAGCAGTTATTGCTCCGTTGCCCTGAAGCGTGGAGGCTTTTATGCAGTTGGAAGAACCCCCGCTTGAGCGAGAAAGTGACAGGTGATAACCTCCAAAGCCAACGATTTTTGTATGTTTGCCTGCTATTAGTGTTTGTGTTGTATGACTTCGATTTGTTTCCACTTGCCGCTTCTGTATCTTAAGAAGAAAGATACTCCAAATAGAGAAAAGACACAAATAACAGCAAACCAACTTTGCATAGCTGTACAATGCAATACTTTAAGCATCAGATAGGTGACCACAATCAGCACCCAGTGAATGCTTACGGAAATAATCATGGTCCAGAGAGTATCCCCTGCCCCACGTAGTGCACCTGAAAACGATAAAATTACAGATTCTGTCATCACATATATTGATGCAAGTTTTATCATTCTTGCAGCAATTGGTTTTGCTGCGAGAAAAAGCTCGGTATCACCTGACGGACTAAATATCTCTACGAGGGTTCCTGACATGGTGATAAACAATACAAAGATTATAAACGAATACATCCAGCCAAGTTTTAATGCAGACATTGTTGCCTTATGTGCATAGTCAACACGCTCTGCACCCATATAGCGTCCAACAAGACTTGTAACTGCAATTTGCAGACCCATTAGCGGAACAAATGAGACCAAATCCCAGTTAAATGTAATAGTTATTGCTGTTGCCGTAAGAGGTCCATCTGAATGAAAAAGCATGATCATAAAGTTAAATGCGGCAAAATTCAGAAGAAATTCCAGTCCTGCTGGATATCCATAACGCAAAAGTTTAAACATTACTAATTTATTAATATGAAATGATTTGTTTACTACATATTCTTTTATATTCTTTTTAGATAAATATACAGATAACATGACTATAACAGAAACAGCAGTGCCTATAACGGTTCCATACGCAGCACCTCTTATTCCCATTGCAGGAAAGCCATATTTACCAAAGATCAAAAGATAATTCATACCTACGTTGACAACCATGGCTGTTAATGCAGAAATCATCACTATCTTTGTTCGTCCAGTTCCGGAGAAGAAACATGCAAAAACAGATCTGATCAGAACAAAGATTACAAAAGTATTTAGAATGCTTGCATACTGCTTCTGCAGAACAAGCTGCTCTGTAACAAGATTTGAGTTTTCAAAAATGGCAAATACCAAAGGTCTAAGCATTCTTATTATAGGAGCGGCAATGACTGCAATGATTAAAGCCTGAAAAGTTGCAACAGAACATTTTGATTTTTGCTCTGATCCAAAATATTGTGCAACAAGAGCTGTTGAGTAACCAATAAGTCCCAAGAAGAATGTGGAAAGCATAAATACGGTCAAACCACCAAGCATGGAGGCATTCATATTGTGAGTACTAACTTTTGCCAAAAAGAGTCTATCGATGAAAATCATCAGAGTGTCACACGCACTTGAAACAATCATTGGCAGCGCCATATTAGCGGTCTCGCGCATTGAGCCAGGTTGTATTTCTTTTATTTTTTTCATTTTAATTGGCGGAGAGGCCGCTTATCGTTAAACGTTTTTCGTTTTTAGCAAAGACACTACCGTGAGTAGGTAAAAAGCTTTGCTCTTTGTTATTCCCTAGGGCGTTGCCCTAAGCTGTGTTGTCTCGGGCTGTCAGCCCTAAATTTTGAGCGAATGACCTTTTGACTTAGTGACCAAGGGACTCGCGCCTCACACCTGCTCTTTTCTATTTTTCTCAACTTTTCCGAGGTCTGCTGACCTCGGCTACAGACGTTATGCAAAAGAACCAACGTTGTTTGACCGAACCTCTTTCTTATTAAGCGATTAGTAGTGTGCTGAATTTACACATGAGCGGAGCTCATGTTAAATACAGCATACATTTTTTATTTTTCTAGTTTTTCGTGGTAAAAGTCTTGGTGGTTGAACTGCAAGCTAGGCGCATAGTGCGGCGAGATATGGCATAAAGATGATTATTCCGACAATTGCTGCAAAAACAGAGGTTATCAACACGGCAGCGGCGGCGACATCTTTTGCAGCACCAATATATTCATTCTGTTCTTTTGTCACTGCATCACAAAGATATTCAATTGCTGTGTTGAAAACTTCAGCGGAGATAACCATTGAGACAGATAGAACCAGAAGGCACCATTGGATTGCTGATATTTTAAGCCACATTGCCCCAAGAAAAACTATGGAGGCGGCAAGTAGATGTATCCAAAAATTGGGTTGGGTTCTTAGAACTCGTGCAATACCTTGAAAGGCATATTTGAAACTGCAACATCTTTTTGTTAACAAGTTTTTCATGGTTTACTAAAAGTGGGTAAGCCCTGCAATAGCTGCACCAATTATTGGTGAGTCATCAATCTTTGTTATTCTATAGTATACACCTCTGAAATCAAGAATTCTGCGCAAATATTCCTCGGCAATTGATGCCAGATGATTTGTCTTGTAAAATGTTGAACCGTCAATGTTGATACATAGAGGAGTCAGAGGATTCGTTCCCGCTCCACATTTGATTGCAGCAGCACTTATGTTGATTGCTGTCAGGATTGCTGAACGTTTTGTTATTGCAGCACCCCAGTGATAAATCAATTGCTTGTCATCTTCACTAAAGATTGGTTTGTTGAAAATTCCATCTTCCGAAGGATTTCCAACAAAATCATCAAGATCTTTTGTTGACAAGAACTTCCAGTTCAAAATTTCTTTTGCAGCTTCTTCAGACATTAAGCCTTCTTTTGCTGCTTGTTGAAGAATTTCTAAACCAATTGATCCCATATACGCCCCTGAAATCATCTTTTCAAACTTATATGCCTCTGGACTTTCTGTTTTTGCGGCAAGTGCATCATCAAAGTTTGATTTTGGTGCTTTAGAGAAACAACCAGACTCAACATTGACTGCCTGAGTTCCATCTGTCAAACCTGATATTTTTTTAATATTTGCATTTGCTTCAACATATGCAGTATTTGTACCTGTTCCAAGAATAAAGCCGATATAGCTTGAATAGTGACTTGAAAAACCAATTGTTTTCCCAGATAGAAGGGTTGCAATGGTGTCATTAAGAAGCACAATGTTATGGTTTTCTCCAACTTTACCTAGGGCCTTAATTATGCCTGAACCAACATATTCTCCAACTAGTTCCGGGATCTTAACTTCTTTAGACCAGTTAAGCAACTTGCCATCTCCATTTGGTGTGATCTCTGTTGCATATGAGAAACAGAAGCCAATGTTATCTGCCTGAGGCAAATATGGCAGTAGAACTTCTGCAACTGTTTTGAAGAATTCATCTTTTGTGATTTCTTTATCTATGCCTGGCATCTGACGTTTTTTAAACTTTGAAATGGTTGGAACACCATCTGCATTGAAAGAGACAAGACAAACTCTAAAGTTTGTTCCTCCGGCATCAAGAACTATTACAGGCTTATCCACTGGAACCTTTTTCTCAATGTCAAGATATGAAGGTATCATCTGAAGTGAGCTTTCCGCCCCTGTCAATCCTGAATTCATCTCTTCAAAGAAACTATCCAAGATTGCGTCTGTATCCATATTTGTGCTAAAATTGTTATCTGTTAGAAATTTTTCTGCTATTGATTTTAAGTTCATCTTTTCCTCGAGTTTTAAATCTATTTACTTGTTAAAAACTTAATAATAGGCTATGCTACCAATGTTTTAGTTTAAATAAAAGTTTAAAAACACCATTATTATAAAAAAAACTTTTTTATTTGAAATTATACACGATGACTACTCAAGAAGAGGAGCACGGGGCGTAATTTTTTTAATATTAGGACGATTAATTACATGAAAACTATACTTACAATTTTATTATTTATTGCGTTTTGCAATGTCAATTACGCTGCTGATTTCCGAAAAATAGTCCGAGAGATGGAGAGCAAAAGGCATGCTGAAAAAAATAATGTTCAAAACCAAAATACTGATAAGCCAGTGGCTTCAACCCAAGATGCAACAAAAAAAGTTGCACCTCAAAGTACTACGAGACAGGTTGTCTTTGAAGAAGATTCAACAAATGCTTATGTACGAACAGATGACGACCTTGTAAATTTCACGTTTAACCAAGTGGAGGTTGCAACATTTGTAAAACTTATTGGCGACATTACAGACAAAAAATTTGTTATTGATGAAGATGTAGTAGGACTGATAACTGTTATTTCTCCAAAAATAAAAGTTACTGATGTATACCCCCTATTCACATCAATATTGGAATCTGTAAACTGTGCTGTCATAGGGGAAAATGATATTTTGCGAATAGTTAAACTGCAAGACAAGCGTTTTCCTGTTGCACCATTAGTACCAAGCGGTACTGCTATTAATTCAGCAAGTGGATTCATAACAAGAATTGTCTTTTTGGAAAATATCTCTGCCGATGAAATCGTCTCATCTCTTAAAAGCATTGGCGAAAAGTCAACAAATATAATTGCAGTCAAGGAGACAAACCATATTGTTCTTATTGACACGGCGGCAAATGTGAAGCGTCTTGAAGAGATCATCAATGCAGTTGACAAACCAGGATTAGCAAGAATTACAGAGGTGATTCCTCTCCAATATGCAAGTGCTGAAGACATGGCACAACAGCTTAGTGATGTTTTTGGAAAAGTTTCAAGCAACAACAACAATAATCGTAATAGCAATCAAAACAAAAACACACAACAAAGCCAATTTATGTCTTCACCAACAATTGTTGCCTCTCCTGGGTCAAACAGTTTGATTATCAACGCAACAAAAGGGCAGATTGCAGATCTGAAAGATCTTCTGGAAAAAATGGATATTGACAGCGTTCAGGGAAGCGGTCGTTTAAACGCTATTATTTTGAAATATATATCAGCAAAAGAGGCTGCTGCAAGCTTGAATAGTTTACTACAGAAGTCTGAAGTTAAGACAACGAGATACAACACAAGAAGTGTACAGCGAAAAATTGCAATTCACAGTCTAGATGCCAACAATGCACTTATAATTGATGCAACGCCTGGCGAGTTTGAAGTTATCAAAAGGCTGATTTCACAGCTTGACTATTTGCCGGAACAAGTTCATATCTCATGTCTGATCATTGAGCACACACTTGGCAACACATCAGAACTTGGTGCGGAACTTGCGGGGTTGCAGATGCCATCTGCTGTCGGAGATATAACATTCCAAGGCGGAAGCATCTTTAATGCATCCGACAATGTAACAAAATCTGTAAGCTCCGGAACATTCCCTGGTGGTTTAACATTTGGTGCTGCATATGGAACAAGTCTTGATGACAATGGCAATGTTCAAGTCAGTTACCCTATAATACTTAACATTGCGGCGTTAAAAAGAAACTCTAACTTTAAAGTTCTTTCAGATACTTCATTGGGTGTCCAAGACAACAAAGAAGCTTCTGTCAGAGTTGTCAATCAGGTTCCCGTTCTGAAATCAACAGTTAATGCCGGTGCAGGAACTGCAACAGATGTCATACAAAACATTGATAGAATTGATGTAGGCATAACATTTACAATCACCCCACACATAATACCTGGTGGAGAAGTGCTTATGCAACTCAATCCAACTATATCCGCAATCACAGACCCAGGCGATCCTGGAGCATATACACCAACGATTTCAAAACGTGAAGTCAAGACCACAGTCATTGTGCCAGATGGAAAAATGATAATAATTGCAGGACTTACAAGAGAAGACACAATAACTTCAAAATCAAAAGTTCCAATCTTAGGTGACATTCCAATATTGGGCTTTCTATTCAGGTGGGATACCAAACAAAAAGATAAGTCAAACATCATTATCATTGTCCAACCAAAGATTGTGACAAGCATTGCAAGTCAAAAAGAACTTTTAGAAGCTTGGGAAGATAAGACAGCTATTGATGTGGATGAGGCTGTTGAAAAAAATAGAGAAAACAATCACGAGATTAGAGAGCAGGAAAAGGCCAAAGAGGAAAAAGAAGCAAAAAAACGTAAATGGCTATAAATTAGCATTTTATAACACCTACCATATCACTTAACAACAATTATTAAGGTACCATGAATATAGAAAAAACACTATACCCTGACACAGACAACAGAATATCAGCCTGCATAATTACCGGCAATGAGGAAAAAAACATAAGGCGATGTCTTGACAGTGTATCGTGGGTAGATGAAATAATAGTAGTTGACAGCTTTAGCACAGACAAAACCGCCATAATTTCCAGGGAGTATACACAAAAAGTATACCAACACGAATGGCTCGGATATATTGGACAACGAAATCTAATCAAGGCCATGGCCACTTATCCATGGATTCTGTTTGTAGACGCTGATGAAGAGTTATCTCAAGAGCTAAGGATTGAGATTGAAAATGAGTTTGCAAGTGGAAGCAACAAGAACTATGCGGCATATGAATTTCCAAGAATGGTTAAATTTCTTGGACGGTGGATTATGCATGGCAACTGGTACCCAGATATAAAGCTTAGACTATTCAGAAAAGATTTAGGCACCTGCTCAGGAAAAGAACCGCACGACCTGACAATTGTTAATGGTCCAAAAAAACGACTAAAGGGGCACCTTTACCATTACACGTATGACGACATTGCCAGCGAGATTAACAGTCTAAACAGATTTTCATCCATCTCTGCCGATGGCAAATTTGAGGACAATGTATCATTCAAGATGTTTGATCTTTTCTTCAGACCAACATTTCGTTTTGTCAGGGGGTATTTTTTAAAGCTTGGTTTTCTCAATGGCATGCCCGGGTTAATTATTGAAGTATCGACTGCTTATGGTGTTTTTGTCAAGTACGCAAAACTGTGGGAAAGATACAATCTTGCAAAAGAGAAGAAATGAACAGCCTTTTGAATATTTTAATACCGCCTGCCATCCTTGCTGTCGGGGGCATGCTTTTTATATATACATTTAACAAATCCATAGTAAGAATAGAATGCCGCAGCAGAAAGCCGTTGTTTGGGTCACTGCTTCTTGGATTCACCTTGTTACCATGTATTTTAAACATTTATCTGCCAAGCTATTTTGCATATATATACATTCTTACGGGAGTGACATTCCTACTTATAAATGGATTTATCACCATGGCACTGAAAGCCAAATATTATGCCACTTCTGCACACCGAGAGCTACACGTCGCAGAACCACATATTAATACATCCAGCATCTTCACAAGTCAAACGCTAACAAAAAAGTACTACGAACTATTCTTCCCAACCATTAAAGATCCAATTAAGATAGTACAGATATCAGACATACATATATCTGATTGTCTGCCAATGTCTTATTTTGAGAATGTAATCAAACAAGTTGAACAGGAACAGCCGGAGATCTTTGTTATCACAGGTGATTTCCTTGATAGAAGTCCACACAGAAAACTTCTTAAAAATATGCTCAAACCTATAGGGACTCACGCAAATCTTTTTCTGTGCGGAAATCATGATATTTGGCGAGAATCTCACATACTCAGCCAGGAGCTTGAAGAGATGGGTTTTCAGAATGTTATGAATAAAGCCAGTTATATTCAAATAAATGACACATCCATATCGTTTAACGGATACGAAGGTCCATGGAAGAAAAGAGAAATAGTGCCTGAAAAAGGTAAAAATGCGGATGTTCATGTGTGTCTCACACATACAGCTGACAACATATTTAAGTTGGCAAAAAATGAGTTTGATATTGTCTTTTCCGGGCACTACCACGGTGGACAATGGAGGCTGCCATTTTTTGGCAGTGTAATAATACCGTCAATATTTGGACGGCTATTTGACGGAGGACATTTTATGGTTAACAAGACACACCTGTTTGTTAATCAAGGGATAGGCTTAGCCCATCCGGCATTCAGATTAAACTGCCCTCCGGAAATAACAGTATTAGAAATAAACAATGAATCATATAAGTAATATAATATCTTTTTTTTGGGAACTTACAGCCATAATGGCTCCATCCCTACTTTTAGGTTTTCTAATTGCAGGAATTCTATCAGCATTTATAACACCTGAGCTAATCAAAGAGCACCTCGGCAAATCAAACTTCTGGCAGATATGCAAAGCATCAATCTTTGGTGTACCTTTACCATTGTGTTCGTGCAGCGTTCTACCAGTTGCAGCATCACTGCGTAAAAATGGTGCGGGCAAAGGCAGTACAATTTCATTTCTCACATCAACGCCCCAAACAGGAGTTGACAGCATTTTCATAACCAACGCACTGCTAGGCGGAATGTTTACAATCATCAGAGTTGTTGTGGCATTCATAACTGGTATACTTGCGGGGTCAATGGTTAGAATTTTTACAAAAAACGATGATGATAATCAGGAGATACCAGAGGAGAAAAGTTGCTGCAAGTGTGAAAATGAAAATAAGAAAGAGAGTCCAATTCAACATATCATCAGGTATGGTTTCATAACACTGCCAAAAGACATTGGCAAATCAATGCTAGTTGGACTATTGCTTTCTGCAATCATAACCTCATTCCTACCTGCAAACTTTTTTGCAGACAAACTGCTTGGCAACGAATTTTTTTCAATGATCGTTATGTTGGTCATAGGAATAATCATCTATGTCTGTTCAAGCGGATCTGTTCCAATTGTACTTTCTCTGATAGCAAGTGGAATATCACCTGGAGCTGGACTAGTATTTCTAATCACAGGTCCTGCAACAAACCTGGCATCATTGACAACACTCACTAAAATTGTGGGAACAAAATCAGTGTTTATATATTTAGCAACGCTAGCAACCGTAGCACTAATAAGCGGATACATACTAAACCAATTTATGGACTCCAGCACAATATCTCAGATGGTTCATTCCGGACACAAATCTCTATCCTGGTTGAATCACCTCAGTGCGGTCATTCTTCTAATAATGCTTGGGCAATCTTTGATTCCCAAGAGCTGGCTTCGCCAGAAAGATATATAGTAAATAGTTGACAGTAAATGGTAAATAGTTCACTCCCGTGAGGGGGAAAGGAATTTAGTTTTGCGACGTATTCATTTTAAAACACATAGAACTTGGAGCATAAAAAAGGAACTCAGTATCAATGAAAATTGACCACGACCTACACGTACACACATACCTATCAGCATGCTGCTCTGACAAACAAACACACACACCAAAAAACATCATTGCCCTTGCTGAAGAGATGAACGTAAAAACCATTGGTTTCTCTGACCATGTATGGCAGAATCCCTATTACCAGCCCAACGACTGGTATAAACCACAGGATGAGAGTCAAATATTGAGACTTCGCGAGATATTAAAAACAATTGACACCCCTACCCGTATTCTTATTGGATGCGAAGCTGACACTGTAAAACCAGGCACCTTTAGTATAACCCCGAAATTTGCTGAAACATTAGATTTTGTCATACTATCCTGCAACCATTTTCATATCAAAGATCTTGTTGAACAGCCTGAAAGTGACTCCCCTAAGCACCTTTCAAAACATATATTGAAATTCTTTCGTTCCGGTGCATCATGCGGATTTGCCACAGCCATTGTACATCCTTTCATGACACTTGGATACATGCATGCATTCGACAAAACAATCGAATCAATATCAGATGCTGAATTTCTAGATGCATTTGGACTTGCACATGATAACGGAGTTGCCATAGAGATAACTACAGGGTTTATACCAAACAAAGCAAATCGTCAATTCTCAATAGAAACACCAATTCGATACCTTTCATTAGCAAAACAGGCTGGATGCAAATTCACACTGGCAACAGACGCCCACACACCAGAAGCACAACGAAGATTACCAGAACTCCAAACCATCACAGATGCTCTTGAACTCAAAGAGAGTGATATCCATCCAATGCTGCGCATGTAATCTTATATTTTTAAAAATGCCTTAATTTTACGGTTGAGATAAAGAATGCAAGTTTCGGTCAAGAAAATTAGCAGAAAACACATTGTTTTATCACCAAAAGGGTGATAAAGTTGAAAATTTTATTTAAAAGGCGGGGTGAAGCACCCCGACCCTACAAAATACCTGCGAGTCAACCTTTTAGCTTTGGTTTCAGCATTCACAACTGTAGGGTCGGTGTCCGTGACCCCGCCAAAAGGGTATTCAACCGAAAAATTGAAGAAAAATGAAATTTCTATAGGTTTTTATAGCATTTAAATAAAAAATTGAGTACAATCATAGTATGAATAAAGTAATGAACAGAATGAATGTTAGTGTTGGAACAGCACAAGAGCTCGAGGTCGCAGAAAAAGAAGTTTTAAAGCATACGAGTGTAAAAGAACGACTTCAAACTATAACATATTTGAGAGAGTGTTTTTATGGAACCGAAGCAACTACCGGAAGACTTCACAGATTTTATAAAGTTTTTAGGCGAACATAAAGTTCGCTACCTTCTTTTAGGTGGCTGGGCTGTTGGCATATATGGTAACCCAAGGGTAACCAAGGACATTGACTTCCTTATTGCAATTGATGATAACAATATTGAATGTTTGAAAAAAGCTTTGTACGATTTTGGTGCTCCTACAGTAGAAAATAGTGTATTCCAAAATGTTGGAAATGTTTTTCGTTTGGGTCGTAGCCCTATTCAAATTGATATCATCAATAGTGCTGATGGCATTGAATTTGAAAGTTGCTATAGTAGAAGAAACATAATATGCATTGATGACTTACAAGTGTCTGTAATATCTAAAAGTGACCTAATAGCGAACAAAAAGGTTTCAGCCAGACATAGAGATTTAGCCGATGTTGAGTTTCTAGAAGATTAGAATTAAACCAGCCCCAGATGTCGACTTTTTCTGATCGTGTGCTACTAGAGCATTTCACTAATGAAACGCAGTAAATCTTTGTCCTGCGGCTTCCGTTGAATCTTTCAAAAAAATACGCAATAGGCCTGCTATTACTTGATTTTTTTTTAAGCCCAACGTCGT
>JAQICX010000139.1 GCA_027858345.1 Kiritimatiellia bacterium
TTGTCCGGTTGTCCGGTTGTCCGGTTGTCCGGTTGTCCGGTTGTCCGGTTGTCCGGTTGTCCGGTTGTCCGGTTGTCCGGTTGTCCGGTTGTCCTCAATTATACCAAAATAGCCACTCTTTTTGAAACAAAAACCTTGCTCATTTAGAAAAAATCACGTAGAATTTCACAATAACATTAGGAAGATAAAAAATGAAACATACTTTAATAAAAGACATTTCAAATTTTGATGATGAAACCATTGTTGTTCGCGGTTGGGTGCAGGCAAAGCGAACTGGTGGCAAAGTAATATTTATTACACTGCGCGATGGAACCGCACTTTTGCAGTGTATAATCGAGAGCTTTATTGATTCTTTTGATGTTGCAAAAGAGTTGAATTTGGAATCATCTGTCATTTTAGAGGGAAAAGTTCGCAAAGAAGAACGTGCACCTGGTGGGTATGAGCTCGCTGTCACTAAGGTTACTGCCATACATATCAATAAAGAAGATTTTCCAATTTCTAAACAAGCTCATGGAATTGATTTTCTCATGAATAATCGACACCTATGGCTTAGATCTCAAAGACCTGTTGCAATTATGAAGGTGCGTCATACAATTGTTAAAGCATGTAGAGACTTTTTTGACGAAAATGGTTTTACACTCATTGATACCCCCATTTTGACTCCAGGGGTGGGCGAGGATGCCCAATCCCTTTTCCCTGTGCAATATTTTGGCAAGGAAGTCTTTTTGACTCAGACAGGTCAGCTATATCTTGAATGTGCTGCACTTGCCCTTGGTAAAGTCTACTGCTTTGGCCCAACATTCAGAGCCGAAAAGTCTAAAACTCGCCGACATTTAACTGAATTCTGGATGATTGAACCTGAAATTGCCTTTGCCGAACTTGATGATGTGATTGCAATTGCCGAACAAATGATCTGTTTTATAACCAAAAGAGTTTTGGAAAGTAACAAGAAGGAGTTAATCCTCCTAGATCAAAACATAGAAAAACTTGAAAAAATTCAAGCACCATTTTATCGCATCACATACTCAGAGGCTGTAGAAATTCTTCGTAGTGAAAAAACTCTCACTTTTATGAACGAAGAGCTGCAAAAAGAAAGTAAGAAGCTTGCTGAAAAAGAGAAAATGGCGAAAGATATTGAAGCTCAGCTTCAAGGTGGTGTAAAAGCCTGGAAAGAGCTGAAACTCAAAAAAGAGCTTAAAGAACTTAAGGAAGATATTGTTGACCTCCAAAGAGATATAGGCAATAAACCTAAGCATATTGAACTTGCTCAAAATTTCATTTGGGGGAAAGATCTTGGAGGTAGTGACGAAACAATTATTTCAAGAATGCACGATCGCCCCGTATTTGTTACCCATTACCCGAAAGAAGCAAAAGCATTCTATATGAAACATAAAGATGCTGATTCAAAAGTTGTTGAAAATGTTGACTTGCTTGCTCCAGATGGATATGGTGAAATCATTGGTGGCAGCCAGCGGGAGGATGATCTGGATGTACTCATTGATGCAATGAAGGCAAACAACTTGGATCCAATGGATTATGATTGGTATGTGGACCTCAGAAAGTATGGCTCAATACCTCATGGAGGATTTGGACTTGGAATAGAACGTACTGTTGCATGGCTATGTGGGCTTAAACATGTTCGCGAAACAATACCATTCCCTCGAACAATGGGAAGAATTTATCCGTAACAGCTTATGCCAATAGGGAACACGGATGACTTAGGGCGGACAAGCCGCAACCAAAGCTGGCGGAGCCAGCAGATTAAGGTTAAGATTAAGGTAAAGGTTGGAATAGCTCCGCAGGTATTTATTATAGATGAGAACATCCAACATCCAATTATGAATAAACAATTGCTTTGCAATTGAACGGGCTGAAAGCCCATAATATAACAGCCCAGGGCAACGCCCTGGGGTTAATAAACAAGCAATGCTTGTACCTGCTCACGGCAGTGGATTTCGTAATGAAATGAAGAAAATATAGCTGGCTTGCCAGTCCCGCAAAGCGGAGATTGGCTCACTGAGTTTTGATTTGTAAGCAATTGGTAATAAACACAATAGAAAAGTCCTAAAAAATAATCGATCATAAAAAACAAGAAAATGAAGGGTTGTAGTACAGATTGGTTAGATTTGTACAGATATATTTTAAATATCTGTGTGAAATCCGCTTAATCCGCGTCATCTGCGTTCCTTCTTAAACAAAAATTAAATTGGCTCTGCTGGAATAAAATTTTATGAGAAAACTACCTTCAATTTTAATATTTGGACTTTTAATAGCATTTATTGGCGCATTTTTTATATGGCCTCTTTCAGATGTATTTATAAATTCTGTTCGGGATGATGAAGGGTGGACATTTCGATATCTTGCTGATTTGGTTGTGAACAAAATACAGCTGTCAGCAATATCATACACGCTTCTAATTGCCTGTTGGGTGACATTTCTGTGCCTTCTGATATGCATACCCCTTGGTTATCTTTTTGCTCGATATACATTCCCCGGGCAAACGGTTTTTGGTGTATTACTAATGTTGCCTATGATTCTTCCTCCATTTGTTGGAGCCGTTGGCATGAAAACATTGCTGGCTCGTGCTGGTCCTCTCAGCACTCTGCTAATGAAACTTGGGTTGGCTGATGGGCCTGTGGACTGGCTGGGAATGTATCCGCTTGCGGGAATTGTAATTCTAGAGGCTCTGCATCTGTTTCCAATTATGTACCTAAATTTAACATCTTCGTTTGCAAATGTTGACCCATCTCTTGAAGAATCCGCAAGAAACCTCGGAGCCGCACCTTGGAAAGTCTTTTCTAAAATCACATTTCCGCTTGCTGCACCGGGTGTTTTTGCTGGTGCAACGCTAATTTTTATCTGGTCGTTTACAGAACTTGGGACACCTTTGGTTTTTGGTTTCAGAAATGTGCTGCCAGTGAAAATTTATGATAATGTCAGCGAAATTGGCTCAAACCCCATTGGTTATGCACAGGTTGTTTTTCTGCTGCTGGTTACAATTTTGGGTTTTTGGCTTAGTAAAAAGTTTTTAAAAAGCAAAAAAAGTGTGGCAACTCTAGGAAAACTTAGCGTGAGCTCTGGCGGAAAGAAGCTAAAACTGCCATATGTCATTCTGGTATGGACATTTGTTCTGACTCTTGTGTTTTTAGCTGTGCTGCCGCATATCAGTGTCATACTTATATCTTTAAATAGAAAATGGTTCCTCACAATATTTCCACAAGGATTTACTTTGGACTTCTTTGGAAAAGCAATATCAATGGATTTAACACGCAAAGCAATGGTGAATTCATTAAGCCTTTCTTCTGTAGCAAGTGTTATTGACATTTTCTTTGGATTTTCAATTGCCTGGCTCTGTGTTCGCAAAAAAATCAAGGGGGCAGATTTGCTTGACTCCCTCGCGATGCTTCCTCTTGCAGTACCTGGGCTCGTGATTGCATTTGGCTACATGGGATGCTTTTCAAGTACATTCCCAGGAAGTTTTCTTGATCCAAGAACTAATCCTATGTTTCTTTTAACAATGGCATATGCAATGCGACGCCTTCCATATATGACTAGGGCTTGTCATGCCGGATTAGAGCAAATTAATAGTTCCTATGAAGAAGCCGCCACTAATATGGGAGCATCACCCTTTAAGGTTATTAAAAGAATTACAATTCCTCTAATTGGTGCAAATATACTTGCCGGAGCAATTCTATGCTTTAGTTTTTCAATGCTGGAAGTTTCTGATAGTTTAATTCTTGCTCAAACTGAAAAATTCTATCCGTTGACAAAAGCAATATATACGCTAATGAATTCCCTGGAAAATGGAGTTAATATTTCATCAGCTCTCGGTGTTTGGGCAATGTGCCTTCTCGCATCTGCATTAATTCTTGTCTCATGCCTGCTAGGCAAAAGCCTCGGTCAAGTTTTTCGCAGTGGGTAACCCATAACATGAAATTCGTTCCGTCACCGTAGGGGCAGACCTGTGTGTCTGCCCTCTTATGTATCACCCTTTCAAATCAAATACAGCTTTTGGTGATCCACATAACGGGCATAGCCAATCTGCCGGAAGATCTTCAAACTTTGTTCCTGCAGGAACCCCATGTTCAGGATCTCCAACAGTAGGGTCATACTCATAACCGCAAACACCACATACATATTTGGGTTCATTGTTTGGTGCTGTCGGTGTTGAGCCCTCTGTATAGGTAGGTGCGTTTTTAGGTGCTTTGCCTTTTAAAACATTTCTATAATATTCATATGTCAAAACAGGTATGTTTGAATCAATAACTTCGCCAGACACCACTTCTCCAACAAATATAGTATGCGAATCAAAATGTACAGACTCAATTACTTTGCACTCAAATGTTGCATTAATGTCTTTGCAGATTAGTGGTGCTCCTGTTTCCCCCTTTTTCCACTCAATTTCTGCAAATTTATCAATTTCTTTGCCTGTTTTATATCCAAATGTCTTGATGACTTCTGTATCAACATCCTGATTTAAAATTGAAACCGCAAATGCTTGGCTCTCTTCAATAAATTCATGTGTGTAGTTGTCCACACTGACCCCAATAGCCATTCTTGCTGGTTTTGATGTAATCTGAAAAACCGTATTGCCTATAAAACCATTTTGCTTATCACCCTTAGTAGATGTCACCACATACAGTCCATAACTAATGTGAAAAAGTGCAGCCTTGTCCATGTTATTTTATCCTTAAGTTGACATTTATAAATAATTTAATGTCCAAATATTATGATATAATCCTTGTTTCTGCAAGAACTTATTAGCTTAAACTTAAAAATACTAGGTTGCAAAGCTGCACAACTCGTCAATTGCTTGCCATTCTCATTTATCTTAATTTTTTTCCCGTACGGGCAGTTTTGTCTGCCCTTCTTTTTCCTTGCAAAACAATTCAAATCTATGGATAATACCCACAATCTAAAGGATTAAAAAATATGTTAGAATTTGAACAAAAACATTGGAACAACAATATCTGCAAAATTGCAGGACTAGATGAAGCAGGACGGGGTCCTCTAGCAGGATCTGTTATCGCTGGTGCACTGATTTTTGACAAAAAATTTCTGCTCAAAGAAATCGATAACGAGATTGTCTCCCAAATTAATGACTCAAAAAAACTAACAGAAAAAAAACGCGAAGAAATTTTTGAATATTTAATATCCACAGATGGCATTCAATATGCAGTAGGGGAGGCAACTGCAGAAGAAATTGATGATATTAACATACTGCAGGCAACATGGGTGGCAATGCGAAGGGCAATAAACAACCTTAAAGAAAAACCATCCATAATTCTGGTTGATGGCTTGCCCGTAAAAGGGTTGCCTATTGAGTCTGAATCAATTGTTAAAGGCGACTCTAAAAGTATATCAATTGCCGCTGCAAGTATTATTGCAAAGGTTACACGAGATAGACAAATTAAAACTCTAGACCTTAAATATCCTGAATATGGCTTCGCAAGTCACAAAGGATATGGCACAAAAAAGCATCTTGAAGCTCTCAACAAATATGGGACATGTCCAATTCATCGTAAAACCTTTAAACCTGTCGCTAACATAATTCACAAAACAAATGGAACAGGAGAATTCTCCCAAACTGAATTTAACCTTTAAAATATTTTTTTTTGGGATTATAACCTCGGTTACTTTGTGAAAATTGCAGTTTAAAATTCGCATGTTGTACCTGCCCTGTAGCCGAGTCGCTTCGGCTCGGGAAATTTTTTAAGGGCTGAAAGCCTTTAGCTAATAATAAACAACAAAAAAGAAAAATATGAAAACACAAAGAGAAATACTATTTGATATATTAAGCGGAAAAGATGCTAGTCAAACCGGCAAATGGCTGCTTTTTCCATATGCACCAACGGGTTACTATGTAGACGTAAGAAATCATCCTCAATATAAAAAAATTCATGAAGAGTCTTTAGACAATGTAATTGTTCTCAACAGAAGAAACTTCACAAGTGTGGTTCCGCAGTTTACTTCCGATGTTAAAGTTTCGCATGACAACGGCAGAATGACTTTAGAGTATAAAGATATTTCACTGCATCAAGAGATAATCACACAACCTGATGGCTCTCGAAAAGTTAAAAAACTATTAAGTTCAGAAGAAGATTTAATAAAATTTTCATCTCTGCCGGTTTTAAAAGATAAGGATACAATATATAAGTATATTGATGATAAAGTTGATGAATATTTGAAGGAGAAAGAGGTCTTTCCAGAAAAATATGGTTCCATGATGCTTGATGCCGGCGAACCAATTGCACACCTATATCATGTAAGCGAACTTGAAGAGTTTTCCATCTGGTCATTAACCGCAAATGAATATGTTAAAACTTATTTGAATAATGCAATGGAAAGATTCCGACACATATATACTTATTGCCTGGAAAAAATCTTGCTGATATATACTTTATGGTTGGCAGCGAGCTCGCATCCCCTCCACTTGTTAGTAGAAAAACATTTCAGGAATGGATTGTTCCATACGCTCAGGAGCTTATTGCACTCGTTCACTCATATGAAAAATTTGTTATCCAGCACTATCATGGACAGATCAAAGAAATTCTTCCTGACTTTTTAACAATGAACCCCGATGCTTTGCACACAATAGAAGCTCCACCAATTGGAAACTGCACTCTCGAAGAAGCATTTGACATTGTTGGCGATAACATCGCCCTAATTGGTAACATTCAATATGATGAGTTTAGAAGCATGACTCCAGAGGAAATGACTGCTGCTGTGCGTGACCTAAAAGAAAAGTTTAAAGGCAAAAGGTTTATTCTTTCACCAACTGCTGGTCCTTTTGATCAAGAACCTGTGCAGAACATACTTGATAACTACATGGCATTCATAAATGCTTGACGTGGCTCCGGTTCCACCTGGCTCACCGATGGGCTTGCCCCATCGGAAGTAATGACTAGTTGCTGTACTTATAAATTTCTTGAGGGGAGTAACCTGTAAAAACATTTATGTCCCTTAAGTCGTTTACGTCTTTTAGGTGATTTTTGTGTCGAATAGAAAAAAACAAAATGACAGTGCGTAAGTATTTGATTAACAAGGAAATGAAATGGCGGAGAGGGGGGGATTCGAACCCCCGGTAGCCCGTAATTAGACTACACAGGATTAGCAATCCCGCGCTTTCAGCCACTCAGCCACCTCTCCGCATACTAGGAATGTATATATTCAATAGGCGGGAAATATATTGCTTTTTCACTAACAATGCAAGATAAAAATCATAAAAACCAACTTTTTATCACTTTTACCCCTGCATCTGTACGGATAGGCCTTGCCTGTCGCTCCCTCTTGTCCGCCGTAGCCCATTGGGCGAAGGCTGGAAGTCCGGAACGGCGAAGGAGGAAGTTTGGTATTAGGAGTGAAGCGACTTTTCCAACTATCAACTGTCAATCCTAGTTCGCCAAAGAACCTCCATCTTTTAGGGGAGGTGGCGATCCCGCTATCACTTTGCTTTTTTCAAAACAAAGTGGCGGCGGGAGAGACGGAGGGGGTCCTCAATCTCAACCTTAATCTTAATCTTAACCTATTCTTTCATATCAGCAGCAATACTAACGCTTTTTGCTCCCGCCATCTTGCATTCATCAATTAATTTTATTAACTGACCACTGCGAGAGTCCTCATCTGCCAAGATAACAACAGGCACCTCTTTGACGTTCAACTGCTGACGAACAATACCGCGAATACTGTTCAAACTCACAACCGTGCCGGCATAGTAAATTCTGCCATCCTGTGAAATAGAAATCATTATACTATCGTTTTTGAGCGATTTTGCTGAAGCCGCTTGCGGTTTTTTAATATCAACACCAGTGTTTTTAACAAATACTGTTGTTACAATAAAAAATATTAAAAGCAGAAATACACAATCAATCAATGGCGACATATTAATGTCAACCTTCTCGCTTTTTTCATCTTGTTTAGATTGTCGTTTCATTATTTTCCTATTTTCCAGTACGGGCGGTTTTGTTCGCCCTTTTTCTCAATTTTGGTCCGCCAAAGCTCCTCCTCGGCTAGCTTGCTAGTCCCGCAAGGCGGGAGGAGGTCACCTCGCCTGCGAGGTGGGAGGGGTGTTTCCTTCATCATTGAACGTTGAATGTTCCATGCTTCGCTTCGCTATGCAGGACACAGGCGACGTTTTTTTTGTTATTTCCCCAATTCTCAATTTCTCCGACCTCTGCGGAGGGTCGGCCACAGCTGTGAAACAGCCATTCAATCTTTGTTCGCCAAAGCTCCTCCTCGGCTAGCTTGCTAGTCCCGCAAAGCGGGAGGAGGTGGCTATCCAGCTACTACTTTGCTTTTAAAAAAAAGCAAAGTAGTAGCGGGAGAGACGGAGGGGTATTTCCTCAACCTCAACCTTTATCTTTATCTTATTCCCTATCTCGATACAAATTAATCAGCGTCCGATACGATGCCATCTGTGCCTTAAGCTTTACCTCTGCAACCGCAAGGAAAAGAATACCAAAAATTCCAGGGATTGAAATAATCAATCCAGCTTGTGTTGTTATCAGTGCCTTGCTGATTCCTGACGCCAAAACAGAACCTGTATCAGTGGCTGATCCAGCTAATCCATCAAAAGTTTCAATCATGCCAAGAACTGTACCAAACAATCCAACAAGCGGTGCTGCCATTGTTAAGGCTGATAAAATTATTATGTTCACTGTAATTTTTTTGATTGACGAGTTAACCATGCGATCGTAATCAACAATTTTTAAATTTAGTGAATTATCTTTTATGTTTTGGCACAATACTTTTGCAACCAAGGCTGTTGAATCTTCAAACTTTTGTTTAAAAACTTCGAAAGTCGACTCCCGCATGCATGTCTTTAATTGCTTTTCAAAGCCATTGGGCACATCGGACGCCCTTTTTAGCGTAAAATATATTCTGAAAAAATAGTAGCATATAGCAAAGCAGACAATTGCCAAAACAAATGCTAGAGATCCCGCATTCCCCCAATATTTTAATATAAATTCCATAATTCTCGTAGGGGTAGGCCTTGTGTCTACCCTTTTTAATCGCCCGCCCTCTTATCTTATTTTTTCAAAACATTAACAAAATATATAGCCTGATCTTCCAACTCAGAAATAACCGTCTTAGCTTTAGCTGAAAGATAAGCATGAACCAAAAGTGTCGGAATAGCAATTGCAAGACCAACTTTTGTGGTTATTAGTGCTTCTGAAATGCCAGAAGAAAGAATTGCCGGGTTTCCTGTTCCAAAAATAGTGATAACCTCAAAAGTATGAATCATCCCCGTTACTGTTCCCAGCAAACCAAGAAGTGGTGCCACAGCACCAAAAACAGCCAGCATCCCAATATATTTACGTATGTTAGGTGTTGCCATAACAATCTGTTCATACAAAATTTCTTCCAAATGTTCTTTTGGAATATCTGCATTATCTGTGGCCTCTCTAAAAATTGTGCGAAATGGCTTTTGAAACTTGTTTAACAAAGATTCCACATCCTTGCCCGAACTAACTGCATCTGCAAGCTTTTCTGCCAAATCTTTATTAAATGGTTTTAAATGAATCAGATAAATCCATTTAAGCAATGCTGCAATCACTGAAACAATACCAATTGCAATTAGTGGATAAATCGTGTAGCCTCCAGCTTTAAAATCATCAAGAAATGTCTTTTTTGAGTCATGAATCTTAATTGCATCACCCTTGTTTAAATCCATAGGGACTTTGCCGCTGCCCTCTGTACAAAGTTTTTTGATCTGACCCGTTTCCTCTTTTGAAAAAGTTGATACATAGGATGGTTTAACTGAGTTAATTCTCTGAACAACCAGACCAGCATCACCATTGTTGCCAAAAAACCAGGCAAGATTGCCCATAACTGCAAATGTTCCACTCTGCTCGTATCCATCTAAATCTAGACAAATTCCCTTTTTCAAATATCCGCCAATTGTATAATTACACCATCCATACGAAACATCAAAAAGAATTTTTGCATCGCCCTCAACATTGGCAATCAGACTGTTTGCGCGATTTTCATCAATACGATCTAGTAGGGGGATCATAGACTCCTGTTCAACAACAGGTGCAATTGTCAATATTGAGCGCCTATATTCCTGCAGCTCTGAGTCAATAAAATTCATCTCCCTTTTGAGTCTATCAACATCCTCTTTCAATGATTGAAGTCTGTCAAACCCTGTTCCGGAAGCAAGACGTGCACTTTCTGCCTTTTTTCTTAGCTTTAAAAGTTCACTTTTTTCTGTCTTAAGAGATAAGATAATTGGCTCTTTATCTTTTTGAATTCTTGATTGAACTTCGTTAAGCTCTTTTACAGCAGCTTTTATATCTTTCTCAGAGGTGGAAATTGCTGAAAGAACCTTGTTTGTCTCACCAAAAGCCATTGAACCACAAAACAAAATAGTTAATATAATAAATTTAAATCTCATTTTGCTTCCTCCTTAACATTTGCCGGGAGGTTAACAATAGTTGGCGATCTCTCTCGAGAGTATATCAATATGGCATTTTGTATTTCAGATGCAATATTAGGGCTGTTTACCCATGTCCAACCATCTGCAGATGGTTTCCCAACTAATGCATTATTGCCATCAGAAGATACAGCGTATGCCTGACCCAAACCAATATACAAAACCTGCATCTCAACCTTTTGATTGCCCTTAATACTGAAAATTTCTCTTAAAATATGTGTCTCATGCTCCATTGTCTCAATTTTTAAATACAATGAAACAAGGGTTCTTAATCGACTTATTAAATCATTTTTGTTTTTGATAACCGCAATGCTTTCAAAATCTTTTTTTACAGACGTATAAAGTGGCGCTGGAATATACTTCTTTAATTCAAGGATGTCTTTTTCCGCTTTGTCCAGAACAGGTTTTAATCCATTAATTGCCTTCTCTAACTCAGCTTTTTGGGTAATGAGCATGTCAATCTCATTGCCGACGTTTTCCTGCTGCTTCGAAACGGTCTGAAGTTCTGTCTCAAGCTCACTTCTCTCAAGTTCAACAATTGAAAGCTCCCTTTCAAGAATTGCTTTCTGTGAAGCCCATTCGCTAGTAGCATTGGATATCTCTGCCTTCAGATTGATCCAATGCTGCACATTCTGCTTCAAAATTTCTAAATTATCATCCTTGGAAAAACCCAAACGGACAAAACCTAAAATCAAAATTGTTACTATTATTCTCATTTCTCAATCACTTTCCAAATTCTATTTTCATTCCGCCATTCGCTAGCCTTCTCCGTACGGGTAGGCCTTGTGTCTACCCTTCCCCCGCTCAACATCATTTTGTCCGCCAAAACTCCTCCCGCTTTTAGGGGAGGTCACCTCGCGTGCGAGGTGGGAGGGGTATTCTCTTCATCATTGAATGTTCGAAGTTCTCCCGTTCTTAAGGCTTCTCAGCAATTCAACCTCTTCACTCCAAATACTTGAGTCAATGGTCTCAAGTACCATTGGTATATTCTCAAATCTGCTATCGTTCATAATAAATTCAAACACATCAACTCCAAGCTCGCCCTGCTCAAGCGAATGATGCCTGTCCACATGACTACCCTTTAAAACTTTGGCACCATTCAAATGCATACCAAAAAGATAATCAAAGCCAACTATTTTGCCAAACTCCTCAAATGTTGCAGCGCAACCATCTTTGGTTAAAAGGTCGTAACCTGCTGCATGTGTATGACATGTGTCAACGCACACACCGACTCTATCTTTCTTGTCAACCCCATCTATAATGGCTTTAAGATGTTCAAACTTATATCCGACGTTTGACCCTTGTCCTGCTGTGTTCTCAATAACAGCAATCACTTCAGGTACTTGCGATATTGCACTGTTTAAACTCTCTGAAATAAGTCCAAGGCACTCCTCTTCCGATATTTCTCTAAGGTGACTGCCTGGATGAAAATTTAAATATTTTAAACCAAGCTGGTGACATCTTTCAAGTTCGTCAATAAATGCATCAAGCGATTTCTTTCGCTTTTCCGAATCAGGATGCCCAATGTTAATTAGATAACTATCATGAGGTAAAACCATGTCTGCCGTAAAACCATTTTTCTGCATCTCATCTTTGAACTTTGAAATATCTTCATCCGAAAATGGCTTTGCCACCCATTGACGCTGGTTTTTTGTAAAAAGAGCAAATGCATTTGCTCCAATTTGTTTTGCATTACCCGGTGCATTAAAAACGCCGCCAGCCGTGCTTACATGTGCTCCTATATAATACATATCAATCCTTCTTATTAATCTTAATAAAGCCCGTACGGGCAGTTTTGTCTGCCCTCAACCTCAACCTTTGTTCGCCAAAGCTCCTCCCGCTTTTAGGGGAGGTGGCTCTCCCGCTACTACTTTGCTTTTAAAAAAAAAGCAAAGTGGCAGCGGGAGAGACGGAGGGGTATTTTCTCAACCTTTACCTTAATCTTAATCTGCTGGCTCCGCCAGCCCTTTTACATCTTAAAAATGTCTTCTAACTGCTTATAGTATTCCAAAATATTTTGAATACTTAACCACATGATAATACATAATACATAAGTAATCAAAAGAATAATTAAAGTTGCAATTACTTTTTGATTAAAGCTCATTTTTGGATGATACCAAATCAGTGGCAATGCAAATGGACCAATACACAAAAAGGCAATTATAACTGTTGACTTTTTGAATTTCCAATCTTTCTTCTCCTGTGTAACAGCAGCAGGCCTTTGATTGCCATCCAAAAACTCACCACAATGCTTGCACTTAATGGCTGCATCCTGAATATCTTCAGCACAAAATGGACACTTCTTCATATTTTCCTTCTACGGGTTTTCACCCGTGGCTACACGCTGTCATCCCTTCGGGATTGCAATGATGTTTCTTTATTGTCTACGGGTTCACACCCGTGGCTACACGCTGTCATCCCTTCGGGATTTGCAATGATGTTTCTTTATTGTCTACGGGTTCACACCCGTGGCTACATGCTGTCATCCCTTCGGGATTGGTAATGATGTTTATTTATTGTCTACGGGTTTTCACCCATGGCTACACGCTGTCATCCCTTCGGGATTGCAATGATTAACGGGGTTTATCCCTGGTTCAACGGGTTCACACCCGTTGCTACATGTCTTGACTCCTTCGGAGTCATTCAGTCCCGAAGGGACGCCATCGCGTAGCCACGGGTGAAAACCCGTGGACGTTTATGGTAATGTATAGAACCCCGAAGGGGTGACACGTTGTTAATCAAATAAATATTTATCTTCGTATTCTATGTTATGTTTTTTTAATAATAATATTAATTCTTCTTTAAAACCTGTTTTTTTATGATGTTCTTCTTGTGTTACAACATAATTTATAACTTTATCAACCTGTGATTCGCTAATTGAAAATGCTCCATAACCATTTTGCCATGCAAATTTCTCTCCAATTATTTTGTTATCATTTACCCACTTTGAAGAGTTTGATTTAATTTTTGTGTAATCAGGGCTATAGAATGTTTTGCCTTTATTTTTATAACAATGTGTATATGATTGGCTGTACCACCAATTTCCAAAAGTATAGCATCTTCGTTTCGTATAATACCACCAATATACTTATATAGCCTGTTTTTATATAAATCTGTAATAATTGGGGTGCGATTTTTTGTGCTAAATATTATATGAGTTAGAATACTTGTATATGTTCCTGCCATCTTATAATCCTTTATACATTGTTTTCGTCTGAAGATAATGCGCCTTCCCCTTCTCAACCTTTACCTTAACCCTTGTTCGCCAAAACTCCTCCCGCTTTTAGGGGAGGTGTCCGAGGAACGAGGACGGAGGGGTTCTTCATTCATCATTGGATATTCATTTTGCTTTTCTTCCCAAACCCTCAATTTCCCTGACCTCTGCGGAGGGTCGGCCACAGCTGTGAAACCGCCATTCAATCCTTGTCCGCCAAAACTCCTCCCGCTTTTAGGGGAGGTGGCTATACCGCTACTACTTTGCTTTTAAAAAAAAAGCAAAGTGGCAGCGGGAGAGACGGAGGGGTATTTCTCAACCTTTACCTTAATCTTAATCTGCTGGCTTCACCAGCCGCGTTTCCCCTCCGGCATTTATATAACCAAATGCTTTTCAACGACTTGGAAAAACGATGTTCTCCGTCCAATTCCCAAACTTTCAATCTTTGAACAATCCAACTGGCAATTCTTTGGACGTGGAGCGCCCGCTGTTGGTTCGTTGTTTGGTTGAATTTTTGACACATCAACATCAAGTATCTCGCCCATAACCTTTGCCATGGAATATTTTGTAAAATCCTCATTTCCTGACCAATGGAAGATTTCCTGACACTTTTTAATGTCAATTTTTGCCATTAACTGTCTTAAAGTGAAGGCAACATCACCAACATATGTGGGAAAACGTGCTGCCCAGTTGTCAATCTTAAGCCCTGGATTGTCCTTAATCTGATTAATAATAACCGTTGCGGCAGACTCGTTTAGGCTCTCCTGATCTCCATAAAGAATAGGAACCCTCAAAATTGCATAATTCTTTGCATCCTTCTCAACAGCTTGCTCTCCAAGAAATTTGGTCTTGCCGTACAAATTTATTGGATTTGGTTTATCTGTTGTGCTATATGGCGCTTTTGTACCGTCAAAAACATAGTCTGTCGACATGTATACTATGAAAATTCCATACTTATCAGCAAGCTTTGCCAAATTGGCAGTTGCATCAACATTCAACTCAGTCGCTGCATCGGGATTGTTATCTGTCACATCAGGACGTCGTTCTGCTGCGGAGTGAATGATAATATCCGGCTTCTCTGTCATTATCAACATTCTTACCAAATCAAAATCAGTTAAATCAAGTTTAATGATTTCTGCATGTTCCCTTGAAAAACCTAAAGACAGTATCTCCCAATCTGTCGTCTCAAACTCTTTTCTTATTGCTCTGCCAAGCAATCCCGTCGCTCCCGTAATTAATACTTTCATCGCTTTTCCCTCAAGTTTCTTTAGTTGCCATCATATTAATAAATTTTAGCCTAAAATGCACACTAATAATGATTTTTTTCTTAAATTAGTCGTTCAATTTATCTTTTTTGGGAGTTTTTTAAACATTGAAGCAAGGAGGTGTTTAATAGAATCACGCCAAAAAGCACAACAACTGTAGCCGAGTCGCTCCGGCTCGGGAGAGCTTCTTCAGTTTCTTGT
Source organism: Kiritimatiellia bacterium (assembly GCA_027858345.1). Taxonomy (GTDB): domain Bacteria; phylum Verrucomicrobiota; class Kiritimatiellia; order JAQICX01; family JAQICX01; genus JAQICX01. The sequence goes on from JAQICX010000139.1 coordinate 15,116, forward strand.
TACCATTGCCTGTCCTCCGACCGAGGAAAGGCTAAACGCGAATCAGCCTAAACGTAGTCCCGATGTCCTAAAGTCCAGTAGTCCTTTCTTACAAGGTAACGCAACGCTCCTTCCTGCCTTGCGGGACTTGCAAAGCCAGCACGCAAGTGAAAAAACGCCAGCATGTCCACCGTAGGCACTGCGAAGGCTGAAATGGGGGCTTTCCTCTTTCCTTTTTCCTAAGCCAAAGGCTTCTTCCTGCATTCTCAAATTTTTCCCCTGAGAATGCCGACCCTCTAACTCACTAACTGTCTAACGATCTAACTATCAATCAAAACTCGAATTTGCTCAATTCTTTCGCGCTGACCGTCTGCCCATGTAACTTTGTCGACAATATCAGCATGACACTCAACATATGGATCTCCACAAACATTGCAGCATGACGATTTGCCTGAAACAATAGCATTGCACTCTTCGTTCGAACACTCATGTTGAAGAATCTCGCCGCAAAATTCACATCTTGAACTTGTTTCCGCCATTTCATTGACAAACTTTGGCATAAAACACAAGTCACCTGCAACAACATAAGGAATGTTTGATGGACAGTCATGATTAGGACAATACTTATTGACCAAAGAAATCTTTGATTTCTGGGTTACGGAATCTAACTCAACACCAAGCTTTTCTGCAATCTTTTGTAGCTTGTCTTCTGAAAGTGCATCAAGATTCCCGGCTTCCATCATGCTTATTGCCGACTGTTTACAGCCAATTTCTTTTGCAAGTGCAAGCTGGGTAATGCCTTCGCTCTTTCTTCGCCTCTTTAAGGCTTTATATATGGTTGGATTCCGTCTTTTCATGTCGCGTAATATAATGTTTTTTGCTTGATAATATCAAGTCAAAAACATAAAAAGTTATTAACAACCTTGTTAACAGTTGTTTATAAGTATAAAGTTGCTGCCTGTTAATAACATGATAATATCAAGTAAATCATCGTTATAACCATTTGATAAAAAACCATTTACGAATTGTTAACCAACTTGATAATAAGTCTGTTTGGGCTACCGCCAGCTTTTGAGCTGATCCACCCGTTACGGGCAGTCCACGCCTGTCGCGTCATCCTGTCCACCATCGCCTGAAAGTGTCGGGGTACTTCAGCCCGCCTATTCCGTAGTCCTTGCGTCCGGTAGTCCCATTGTCCTTCTTTTCCATCGTCGGTCACCGCCCGACAAATATACCGTCATGCAATGACTCAAGCGAAAAATTGAGGATTAAAAAGTTATAACTCAAATAATTGTTGATTAATTTAAAATGATTATGTAAGCTGTTAACAGAATATGGAATTGTTAGTATTGTAGCTAGGGAAGACCTTATTTTCTTAAAGCAATTAAGAAGTTCTAAACAAGATATGGCAGATATTGAGGCTTTGAGAAATGTCAAAGATTGAAAAAATAATAAGAGAAATTGATAATCTTCGTGATTTCTATTTTAAAACAGCAAATTTACGCAGTAAAATTAAAAAGTCTGCTACTACTCATAAAATGGAAGTGCCTAAAACTAATTCTGCTCTTATTGTTGCCGAAGATATAGAGCCGTTTGACAAGTAGGTTTACTGTTTAATGCGAGAATAACTTTTTTAATTGAAATTTTTCTTCGCACCCGCTGGATCCGCCAGCATCCCCCGTACGGGCAGTTTTGTCTGCCCTTTGCTCAATCTCAACCTTTACCTTAATCTTAATCTGCTGGCTCCGCCAGCGCCAGCCAACACCTACAATTCTCAATCAGATCAGGATGCACCTTTCGGCACTTGTCAAACACAAACTCGCAGCGCTCGTTAAATCGACAATAATCGCCATAATTCACCGGGGCAGGAACTTGTCCTGGAATGGTTTTCAACGTTTCAATACGCTTGTATAAACCGGGAATAGACTGCAGAAGTGCCTGTGTATAAGGATGTTTAGGTTCTGCAAAAAGCTGATCCTTTTCAGCAATTTCAACAATTTCAGATGCATACATCACAACAACACGATCACACATCTCATTAATCACGCCCATATCATGGGTAATTAGGATAATAGATGTGTTGTCCGCTTTTAATTCCTTAATCAATTCAAAAATTTGAGCTTGAATGGTCACATCCAGAGCTGTTGTCGGCTCATCTGCAATAATAATATCTGGCTCAAGAATCAAAGCCATGGCAATCATAACCCTTTGACGCTGTCCGCCTGATAATTCATATGGATATGACTTGATCTTGCTTTCTGCCGAAGGAATCCCAACTTTTTTGAGCCAGTTTAGTGCCTCCTGCATTGCATCTTTTTTGCTTATCTTCTGGTGTGTTCTCAAAATATCACTCAGCTGTGCACCAATCTTTTTGAGAGGGGATAGTGCTGTCATTGGCTCTTGAAAAACCATGGAAATTCGTTTTCCTCGAACCTCCCTGAGATCCTTAAGCGATATTTGCAGAAGATCTTGATTGTCAAACAGAATCGTGCCCAATTTAATTAGACCAATTGGCTCGGGAATCAATCGCAGTATGCTCTGACAAGATACCGATTTTCCCGATCCGGATTCTCCAACAATTCCCAGAATCTCTCCCTTGAATAGATCAAAAGATACATCTGTAACCGCTGAAATGGTTGCATCATCTGTCTCAAACTCAACAGACAAATTCTTAACTTGTAATATTTTCTCTCTCATTATTCCCTTTTATTGTCCGCAGATTTCGCAGATTACAATACAGATTTTTTTTTATTTGCTAAATAATTCTTTTTTTTCACCATCCCGCTTCGCTCTTTGAGCTATGCTGGACACGGTCGCTCAAATTCCACAACAAGCCTGCAATTTCCTCCGCGTATAAATCTTCGTCGCCCACGTTTTACGTCTTTTAGTTGTAAAACTCTTTCTTTAATCTTTTTATTGTCCGCAGATTTCGCAGATTATAATACAGATTTTTTAATTTACTAACTCATTGTTTTTTAATCCTTTTAATCTGCAGATAATAACTCTTTATTTAGTTTTTTTAGTCTGCGGATAGTCTTCATAAATTTAGAACAAGTCGTCTGTATTGAAGACTTTTTGCTCCAAAATTAATCAAAAGTGATTTGTTCAAACGTGATGCTTTTAAATAATTAATAACCTGTGATTCGTCATTTCCAGACAACATACTAAGAGCTTTTGTTTCAACTATTATGTTACCGTAGCAAAGAAAGTCAGCTTGATAATAAACATCAAGTTTTTTGTTTTTATAAAAAACGGGTAGTTTCTTCTCTCGTACATACGGGATGTTTTTTATTTGAAATTCATACTCTAAAGCTTTTTGATAGACAATTTCAAGAAATCCTGGACCTAGTTCTTGATGCACTTCCATAGCCGCTCCTATGATATTATAAGTTTCTTTATCTCTATAATTTGCGTCTTCCATATTGTACCTTTCTTAACTTATCCACAGATTATAATACAGATTTTTTGATTTGATAAGTCATTCTGTTTTTTATCTGCACACGATTTGGAATGCATCACCAAGGTTTGCAATGTGCAAAGCCCGTATCAGTCATTGTTTTTTAATCCCTTTAATCTGCGTAATCTGCGGATAATAACCCTTTACTTGATTTTGCTGAACGACTTTGGATCAAAGGCGTCTCTTAAACCTTCTCCAATAAATACACTCAACAAAATCACAGAAAACAACGCCAACGAAGGATACAAAATCAACCACCAAGCCCAGCGATATTGTTGAGCCTGCTGAAGCAGCTCTCCCCAACTTGGCGTTGGCGGTGGCAAACCAAACCCCAGATAATCCAACGCAGCAAGGGAACTAATTGCTCCAACCAGTGAAAATGGAAAAAAGGTAATCACAGGTGTTAAGGCGTTTGGTAGAATATGCCTGAATATAACAATATGTGCCGGCAGCCCCAAACACTTTGCCGAATCAACAAACGCAGTATTTCGCAGTCTCAAATATTCCGCTCTAATGTAATAGGACATGCCAATCCAGTTAAACAGACCATAGCATAGAATAAACAATCCAAATCCTCGTCCAAGAATTGAACCAAGAAGTATCATAATATAGAGAAACGGCAAGGCACTCCAAACTTCAGTAAATCGCTGAAATGATATATCCACCGCACCTCCATAATATCCTTGAATAGAACCTGCAAGTATGCCAAGTGTCATGGATATACAAACCAGCGATAACCCAAACAGAAGTGACGTCCTCAGCGCATACAAAACCCTTGCAAAAACATCTCGTCCGGCACCATCAATACCCATTATGTGTCCTTTGCAGGGGTGATAAGGCCAGGTAATTCTATCTATTCCCATCTCAACCTCATATTTGGTATCTCCAATACTAAAAAGGTAGGTGTCCATCGCATTGGTAAGATTTTTCACCTTTGAAGAAATTTCTGCCCGCGTGTCATCAGGAATATTTTGCCACTTTTCCATGTTGTCATTGCATAGCCCGTTAGTATCAAAAAGCATCGTGAAATTCTGGCTGTCTTCACCCTTTTCGCGGATTGTCACTTTACTATACGTTATTGGTGTGCTGCGCGGTGAAAATGTTGCAAGACTTAACTCAGCTGTTGGATTCTCACCACTTTTTGCAATGGATTTTATCGAAGGAGATTCAATGTTTTCAAATCTGTTTGATACTCCTTGCCAGAAAAGTACATCGATCTGCCAAAAATCATTAATATTCTTGTTTTTCAGCTCGTTATCACCAATACCAAAAAAGAATTTTCCATTTCTTGCTCGGGTAATTGTTCCATCTTTCTTGATGTTTACCGCTGCAATATTGAGCTGTTTGCTAACTCTGACCTCAACTTGGGGAGGAATATCAAGTTCATCTGGCGATAGCGTCTCATAAGGACTAAATGGAACAACAGGAAAAATCATATAATTTGCTGAATTTGTGGAAAAACCGGCCGATTTGTTAATCTTTTTATAATCTGGACGGGTCTGCGTTGTTGTCTCCGTAAATGTGCTTTCTGGATAATATTTTAAAATTGGAAAATAACTTTTGCCCTCATACCTGACAAACAACGGCTTGTTGTTTGCAATGATGTTTGAAAACAGACTCAATATAAAGAGAGACAACAGTATAAAAAGAGAGCCCACCGATCGCCTTTTTTTCTTAAACTTATTTATTCTCTTTTTTGTGATTGGTGATATCTTCAAGATTGTTTCCTTTTTAAACACTCAACAGCGGTAATACTTTATATGCAGTATGATATAATAATCTCCAAAAAAATTAAAGCAATTATTTTTCAAGCTTTAAAAGAAGAGTTTTATCCACAGATTTCACAGATTAAAGGGATTAAAAGAAAGAAAAAGAAGACAAAAGAGTGTTAGCCACTGATAAACACTGATTTTCACTGATAAGAAAAAAGAAGACAAAGAAAAAAAGACAAGAGGATGATCGCGCCCGCTACGCTCAAGGCACAGAGAACGCAAAGAATAGAAGAGTTTTGAACCACGAAAGGCACCAAAACACACGAAAGTAAGAGTTTTCTAAAGCTTATTTCAGCAGAGCTGAAATCACGGTCTTCCACAGTGTTTTATTTAAGCATGCGAGCATGCTGCACCAAACACTCTGAAATCCCAATCGATTAGCATCGAATAAGCTCTAAAAATCAGGCGAACCAAAAGTTTATGGAACAATGCATGTTAGCATTCAGATTACAGATGGCTAGCTCTGCTAGTCCCGTATGCGGGAAGCGATAGCATGTAGCCACGGGTGTAAACCCGTGGAGATAAAATACAAGCAAAGCTTGT